>JAYVXB010000089.1:0-23958 GCA_043785585.1 Deltaproteobacteria bacterium
GCGGGCGGAGAAACACCCGACGGCGCCGCGAGCACCTACGACGGCGGTGACTCCGGTCCGACCGGCGACGGCGGGACGACGACGAACGGGTTCCGTCACCCGGGGATCTTGGTGAACAAGGAGCAGCTCGACTTCGTGAAGGCGAAGGTGACGGCGGGCACGGCTCCGTGGAAAGCCGCGTTCGACAAGGCGAGCGCGAGCGCGCCCGGCTCGCTGACGTACATGCCGGCGCCCGTCGCCAACGTCGGCTGCGGTTCGTACTCGAACCCGGACATCGGTTGCAGCGCGGAGAAGAGCGACGCGGCGGCCGCGTACACGCACGCGCTCCTCTACTCCTTCAGCGGCAACGTCGCGCACGCCGAGAAGGCCATCGCGATCATGAACGCGTGGTCGGCGGTGCTGACGACGCACAGCTTGAGCAACGCGCCCGTGCAATCGGGCTGGGTCGGTGCCGTGTTTCCGCGCGCTGCGGAGATCATCCGCTACACGTACGGCGGGTGGGCGCCGGCCGACGTGACCCGCTTCGGCAAGATGCTCCGCGACGCGTACTTGCCATTCGTGATCCACGGCGCGACCGAGAATGGCAATTGGGAGCTCTCGGAAATCGACGCGGCGATCGCGATTGCCGTTTTCCTCGACGACAAAGCGACGTTCGACAAAGCGATCGCGATGTGGAGAAAGCGCGTGCCGGCGTATCTGTACCTCACGACCGACGGGCCGATCCCGGTCGCGCCGCCCGCGGGGAACGCCACGACCCAGCAGCAGATCATCGCCTTTTGGTACAACCAGTCGACATTCATGGACGGCCTCGCGCAGGAGACGTGCCGCGATCTCGGGCACACGCAGTACGGGCTCGCGGCGATCGTCAACGTGGCGGAGACCGCGCGCATCCAGGGCACGGACCTCTACGCGGCGGAGGCGAAGCGGATCACCGCAGGCCTCGAGTTCCACGCGAAGTTCCTCAATGGCGCGCCGGTGCCGAGCAACCTCTGCGGCGGCACGCTCAACGCGGTGACGCCCGATCCGATGTGGGAAATCGCGCGCAACGGGTTCGCGACGCGTCTCGGAATGATGCTTCCGCAGACGGAGCAAGTCGTCATGAAGATCCGACCGAGCGGCGTGGATCACCACATGGAGTGGGAGACGCTGACGCACGCCGAGGTCGGCAGCGTCGGGATCCACTGACGTTGGCAGAGCGAGCACTCCGTGACGTATGCGGTCAGTCGTCCTTCTCGCCGCAAGCCGACGTACCGTTCACGTGACCTCGTCGCTTGGTTCGACCAGGCGGACATCGATCTCCAAGGTTCCACCGAGGATCTCCGCGTAGGACGTGCACATCTCGATCGCCTCCTCCATGCCCGAGAGCTCCATCACCGCGAAGCCGCCGATCAGCTCCTTCGACTCGGTGAACGGCCCGTCGTTCACTCGCAGCGCGTGGTTGGTGAATGCCAAGCGCTTCGCCTTTTTGCTAGGCGCGAGCTGGAACGAGCGGACGAGGACGCCCGCCTTGGTCATCTCGGTCTCGAGACGCGTGAGGTCGGCCTTCTGCTTCGTGCTCCGCGTACCGGCCTCGGTGGCGGCGTCGGCCTTGTCGATCAAGAGGAATTGGAGCGGTGGCAGCTTCTCCGGCGCCGGCATCATGCCGAGGTCCCACGGCTCGTTGACCTTCCCGAGCTCGATCTCGCCGTCGCCGAGGATCTTGCCGTAGCGCTCGGCCCAACCGATGGCCTCCTCGCGAGTTTGCACCTTGAGGAGCAGCGTCGCCGACGGAAGCTCGTGCTCGCCAGCGTAGGGACCGTGCTTCACCGTGGCGCGCCCGTCGCGGAACACGAGACGTGTGCGCGTCTTGCTCGCGCCTAGGCCGGCGCCGTCGACGAAGCGTCCGGTTTGCGCGTAACCGCCGATGAACGCGCCCATCTTCGTGATGAGATCCTTCGAGGGCGGGACGCCGGCCTCGGTGTTCGGATCGTTCTTGTGCATGACCATGAAGCGCATGACGACTCCTTAGCGGGAAGAGGGTGCGGAGAGGACGAACGCACGCAGTCGAGGGCTGCGGAGACCGTAGGCGATCCAGAGGATCACGCCCATCACGACCGGGAACCAAAACGGCGTGCCCGCATGCACGTGCGTCGCGGTGGCGCCGCCGAGGTACGCGGTCACGAGCACCGCGCCGAGGATCTCCGTACGGCGTACCAGGTGGAGCAGCGTGGACGCTGCAAGCACCAAGCCGAGCGGGCGAATGACGTCGATGCCGAAGCCGAGCTTCTGCGTAGCCTCGACGACGGCCGCGAGGGGGATGAGCTTCGCGACGGCGTCGACCAGCAGGAACGCGACGACGAGGCCGGTCAGCACGCGGCCGGTCCAGATCCCTGCGCGTGACAGGGCGAGAGGCGGGGAAGCGAGCACAGTATCCATGGCGTCCTCTGAATGCTTCGTGGATGGGTTCGGGGCGGCGACTTGCCGGCCCTTCACCGTGACGACGCACGGGGCACGGGCCGATCGACACGGCCCGCGATCTTTTTGCAAGTGCTCGAAAGTGCAGGAGAGAGAGCAGGACCGCGACGGCCACCCTTCGTCTGGCAGGTCGCCGTCGCGGCGATCACGAGCTACGGCAATCGTGCACGCGCTATCTGCGTCGCGCGCTCCTTCGACACGACGTCGAAGTGCGCGCGCACCGTCGCGACGATCTCCGGCTCCGCGACGTCGGGATGCCCCGAGCGAAACGGTGGCTCGGGATCGTACTCGAGGCCGAGCTGGATCGCCTTCGCGGTCGACTCCCCCGCGAGCTCGGCGGCGAGGCGCAGCGCGAAGTCGATCCCCGCTGTGACGCCGCCGCCGGTGATTCGGTTGCGATCGATCACCACGCGGCGTCGTACGGGCCGTGCGCCGAACATGGGGAGAAGATCCATGAAGGCCCAGTGCGTCGCGGCGTCGTATCCCTCGAGCAGCCCTGCAGCACCGAGCACGAGAGCGCCCGTGCACACCGACGTGACGTAGCGCGCCGTCCGTCCGTGCTCGCGCAGGAACGCGAGCACCTCGGCATCCTGCATGAGCGCCATCTGCCCGTAGCCGCCCGGAACGAACACGACGTCGAGCTTCGGGCACGCGTCCAGCGTCGTCGTCGGTACGAGCCCGAGCTTCGAGTCGGCGACGACGGGCTCGCGCGTCTTCCACGCGAGGTGAATCTCGGCGTTCGGGATGCGGTGGAGCACCTCGAACGGGCCGGTGAGATCGAGCTGCGTGAGCTCGGGGTACAGGAGCATTCCGATGTGAAACGTCATTGCGTGTCCTCCATTCGACGAACGATCTACCCTCGGCGCACCTGGCGCGAATGCCAAATGTGGTTCAGTTTCTGCCAATGGCTTCGCGCGTGATTCTGGTGGCGTTCGACGGGGCGCAAGGGCTCGACGTGTTCGGGCCGGCCGAGGTCTTTGCGGGCGCGCGCCGCTACGGCGGAGCGACGGGGTACGACGTCGTTCTCGCCGCGGTCGGCGGCGGGCGTGTTCGCGCGACGTCAGGCATCGCGCTCACGACGCGCGACCTCCTACGCGTCCGTCCTCGCCCGAGCGACGTGGTCCTCGTCGTCGGCGGCGAAGCAGCCGCGATCCGCGCAGCCGTCTCCTCGCGCGCGCTCGTTCGCTGGATCGCGGGCGCCGCACCCATCGTCCGCCGAATGGCCTCCGTGTGCTCCGGCGCCTTCGTCCTCGCGCGAGCGGGCGTGCTCGATGGCAAACGCGCCGCGACGCACTGGTCCGCGTGCGCAGAGCTCGCGGCGTTTCGTCCGGCGGTGCGCGTCGACGCGAACGCGATCTTCGTGCAAGACGGTCGCACGTGGACGTCCGCCGGCGTGACGACGGGGATCGACATGGCGCTGGCGATGGTCGAAGAGGACCACGGCCGGCGCATCGCGGACGCGATCGCGGCGCGCCTCGTCCTCCACGCGCGCCGCCCCGGCTTCCAGTCGCAGTTCAGCGAGGCGCTCGTCGCGCAGACGTCGGCGTCGGATCCGCTGGGCCCGGCCGTCACGTGGCTCCGCGCGAACCTTCGCGGCGCAGTCGACACGGCGCGCCTCGCGCGGAAGGCGGGCATGTCCGTGCGAACGCTCCACCGGCGCTGCGTCGAGGAGCTGGGGAGCACGCCGGCGAAGCTCATCGAGCGCCTGCGCGTCGAGCAGGCGCGCACGCTGCTCATCACGACCTCGCTCGGCACGAAGACGATCGCCGTGCGCTCGGGCTTCGGCAGCGCGCCGCGCATGGCGCGCGCGTTCGAGCGAACGCTGGGCGTCGGCCCGCGCGAGTACCGTCTCATGGCGGCGTGAGCGGCCAATCGAAGCGCGCTTCGGGGCGAGGTAGCAGCCTGACCGCCGTGCTTCGGAGCAACGGCCACGTTGTCGAGCGAAGCGCCGCAGTCGCCGATCCTCGGCGGCCTCAGAGGTTCTGAAGCGTGAACGCGCCGTGGCCCGCGGCGACGAAGACGACGTGCGCGCCGGAGATGCTCGGCCTGGCCTTGAAATGGGTGAGCTCTAGTTTGATCGAGGCCCCCGTGTCGGTGCCGCGAATGTCCCGGATGGCCTGCTTGCTCAGCGTCACAGCGTGCGACGAGCTGTTGCCTGCTTCGTCCACGCATCGGAGCAGGCCATAGCGAGCGCGGTCGGGCGCAGCCCCACGCGGCGTGAGGCTCGTGATCGCGGTCAGCACCATCAAGTCTCCTTTTCCTGCCGTCCCCATGATGCACCCGCCGCCCGGCGTCGCCGTGCCGTCACATGACCTCACAATCGCGATGTCCTGGAGCCCATTCAGGCTCGCCCCGGTGACGGCGTCGAGAGACGTCTTCAACGGGTCGCCATTGATGCTGACGATCGTGAACGCAGCCGGGATCACCGACACGCTCGCATTGACCGCGTCGGAGAACGACCCGCCCGCCGTGAGCGCCAGCGTCGCGGTCGCGCCCACCGGATAGGGGTGTTGCTCTGTCGTCATCATGTTCTGCGCCATATAGAAGTAGTCCGACGCGAGATCCCCAGTCGTCGGGCTGCCGTATCGACAGCCGTAGCGGTCGGAAGCACGCCGCCGCCGTAGGCGCACGCGATGGCCGCGGCGGGGCGAATGTTGATCAGCGACCTCGCGGGGTGGTCCGCGAGGAGGTTCGGCGCGTCGTAGCCCGATACGCGCACCGCGCCGGCCGCTTCATCGGGCGGCGGGACGACCGAGGCGGCGAGGTCGAAGTGGCTCCACGTGCAGCCGTGGTACGGATCGGGATCGGCGGCGCGGACGCTTCGACGTCGGCGTCGGTCGGCGCATCCGGTGCTCGCGTATCGGAGCTTGCGTCGGCGACCGGGGTCGCGTCGACGCTTGCGTCTCCGCTCATGCTCGCGCAGCCGAGGCAGGCGAGAAACCCGCTGCCGTCGTCCTTGCAGAGCTGCGCTCCGAGCGCCCCGCGGCACACGCGCACGATTTCTGATCGCCGGGCACGCACGCCCGCGAGCTCGCGTCGGGCGAGCTGTCGCTCGGGGACGCCGTACTGCATCCGGCGACGGCGGCGAAAGAAGCGGCAGCGAAGCGGTGCGTAGGGAGCATGCGACCTTTTAGGCTGCGCGGCTGCATGCGTCACGCGCCGCAGTACGCACGCAGTCGCGCGCGCCGAGCCTTTGCACGCTCGTCATTGGAGGAAGCCCGTCTTCAGCGCCTGCATCAGCGCGTTCTGCGCGCGTCCGCCCACCGCGCCGGGCGGCAACCATCCTTGTTGGATTGTCCAAATGATGATTCCGCCGTATCCGCTCTGCTTCGAGAACGTGCCTTTGGCGATGATCGACGTCTCGTCGTCATAGGAGATGTACTGCGTGGACGCGCCGCAGCCCGTGTCGTTCTTGGGCGCGGTCAGACTCAAGTACGGCACCTGCGCCGTCGCGTCCCGCTTCCGTTCGGGGGCGGTGCTCGTCGCGAACGTGCTCCCCGCGGCGAAGAACGCGCTGAGCGGGTAGTTGTTGTCGCCGCCGACGATCTGCGTGGCGGCGGACGTCGCCTGCCGCGGACCGGAGATGCCGTCCGTGTAGCAAATCGCGTAGAAGCTCATTCCCATTCCGACCTTGCTCTTTGGAATGCCGGCGGCGTTGTAACGTTGGAGCGTGTCGTCGATCGCGATCGGCGTGGAGCCAGCGGCGCCGCTGACAGGGCTGTTGAACCACGAGCTCCAGCCTTGGCCGGCGACGGCCGTCGACGGGTAGTACGTCTGCACGTTGAAGCGATCGAGCGATTGCGCGAAGGTCGCCATGTGAGGGTCGACGGTTTGGAAGTTGCCATTGATGGAGCCCGCTGGGTACGTGAGAAGCATGGTCGGTTTGGCCGCACGAAGCGCCTGCGCGAGCGACACGAGGTCATCGAGGTTGACGCTGTCTTCCCAGTCGAGATCGATCCCGTCGTACTTGAGCGCCGTCATCGCGTTGACGAGCGACGTGACGAACGCCGCGCGCTTCGGCGCCGCCGACGCTGTGGCGATGTTCGCGCCTGCGCCCGCGCCACCGAGCATCAAGAGCGCCTTCACGTTGTGGGCGTGCGCTGCCTCCGCGAGCGCCGTCGCGTCCGCCATGCCGGTTCCGTTCGAGTCGTCGAACGAGAGGTCGAGGCTTTGGTCGGCCTTTACCTTCAGCGGCGCGAAGATGATGTGAGTGAGCCCGCTCCAGTCGATCTGCGCGATGGGGTAGCTGTTGATTTGGTATCCGACGTAATAGCCCATCACCCATTGGCCAGTGCTCCCGCCGTCGGTCGTCGTCGAGCCGTCGCTCGCGGAGGCGTCGCTCGTCGCGCCGCCGTCGCGGGCGGCACCGTCGCTCGCGCCGCTCGCATCGGTGGAGATCGACCCATCGACCGCGCCGCCGTCGGACGAATCGGACGACGTAGACGAGCACGCGGCGAACGCCGCGGCGGACGCGAGCAACAGCACGTCGCGAAATCGCTTCATGACACGAACTGTACACGGGACGTCGATGACGCGACCAATCGACACGCGCCCGATCGGGGCCGGCTCCGACGTTGCTCTCGACGACGCTCATCGGCCCTCGACTGCGCTCGAGAGGAACGACTCGAGCCAAGCGTTGAATCCGGGCGCGCGCGGGACCGCGTGAACGCCATTCGAGAGCATCGTACCGCGGCGAGATCGGGCCGCGCGATGGAATGCGCGACGAACGTGCGCGTGCGGGGCAACAAATCGAGAATGTCGCGGGCGTCGATCTCCCAGTCCTGGCGCGCCGCCGCTGGGCTCGAAGCCGCCGATCAGCTCCTTCGACTCGATGAACGGCCCGTCGTTCACTCGCAGCCCGTTGTTGGTGAACGCTAGGCGCTTCGCCTTCGTGCTCGGCGCGAGCCGGAACGAGCGGACGAGGACACCCGCCGTCGGATCCGCGAGCCGAGTCGTGAGCTTCGCGTCGAACAGCGCGAGCAGCGTCTGCCAGTGACGCTCGGCGCACGCTGCGCCGTTGACTCATGGCTCACGACGTCGAATCGGGGGGCGTCTCGCGGTTCGACGGCAACGCAAAGTAGAACGTTGCGCCCTCACCGACGGTGCTCTCGGCCCAGATGCGCCCGCCGTGCGCCTCGACGATCCCCTTCGCGATGTACAGCCCCAGGCCTGCCCCGGCGCTGCTCCCCCGGCGCGCTTGCCAATAGCGATCGAAGATGTGGGCCAGCTCGACGGCGACGATGCCAGGACCCGTGTCTTCTACCGCAAAGCGCACTTCTCGCTCCGTGGCGTGCACGGCGACCGTGACTGCGCCCCCCGCGGGCGTGAACTTGATCGCGTTGCCGACGAGGTTCGAGAGCACTTGAAAGAAGCGCTCGGCGTCGGTGTGGACCGATGCGTCGCCAACGTTGTCGCACGTGAGACGAACGCTTTTCGACTCCGCGAGCGGCGCGAGGGTCACGAACGCGTCGGTGACGAGACGACTTGCCATGTAAGGCTGTAGTGACAGCTCGAAACGTCCAGCCTCGATCTTGGCGAGATCGAGCAGATTGAGAATGAGACTGTTCATTCTCCCCACCGCCCGCTCGGTGACCTTGACCGCGTTCTCGGCGCGCGCGTCACCCGAGACTTGCTGGCGGAGAACTGCCGCGGACAATTGAATCACGTTGAGTGGATTTTTGAGATCGTGCGAGAGAACGGCGACCATCTCGTCGCGATGGCGCACAGCCTGCTCGGCGCGCGTGATTTGCTTCGCGAGATCCAGCTCGATCGCGCGCCGGCGGAGATTCTCCGCCGCCTCGATTTCGGCGACGCGCCAAGGACGCGCCCGCGCGCGCACCACTTGTTTCCATGCCTCGAACGAGTGCCGTGGATGATAGCGAGTCCCGTCGACGCTGATCTCCACCGTCTTCGTCGGATCGCCCGCCCAGTTCACGGTTCGCACCATCTCGGGACGAAACCAAATCACGTAAGAGAGCGTGACGCCGGGCAGCGCGAGCGCGAGGAGACCGCTTGCCACGTGTGCATACTCCGCCGCGGGTGGATGCCGCTCCTCGAGCGCATCGGTGTGAAGGATGGCCGACGATCCTTGCTTGCCGAGCCACGCGACGAGGGCCGCCAGCTGCGCGGGTGACGGGGTCGCACCGACCGTGCGAATGCGCGTGTCCGTGCACACCGCGGCGCCGGACGCGCCGACGAGCGCAAGGAGCGCGTCGCCACGCTGGATGAGCGCAGTGGCCGAGTCCTCTTGCGCGTCGCGCATCGCATCGACGAGCTTCGCCTCGATGCCTTCCAGAGCGTTTCGCGTCGTCCGTACCTCGATTTCCTCGAGAGCGGCGATCTGCAATGACATCACGCGCCCGAGCACCTCGCACGCCGACCGCGCAGCGAAGCTCACGTGGCGTGGGGAACGATGATGGCAGGCAATCAGCCCCCAGAGCCGCTCTTCGCGCACGAGCGAAACGCTCATCGAAGCGCGAACGCCCATGTTTTGCAGATATTCGAGATGCACGGGTGACACGCTGCGGAGTGTCGCAAACGAGAGATCGAGCGGCGCGCCGGTGTCGGGGCGTAGCTGTGGCACGAGCGGGACCGGTGAGTACTGCGCGTCGGGAATGAGACGAAGCCAGTTGAGGAGGTACATCTCGCGCGCCTGCCGCGGGATGTCCGACGCGGGGAAGCGAAGCCCCCGGTACGAGTCGACGCCATCCGCTCGCACTTCGTCGAGAACGTCGCCGTGCCCATCGTCGTCGAACCGGTAGACGAGCACGCGATCGAAGCCCGTGAGCATGCAGATTTCTTCGACGGCGATTGCGCATATCTGGCTGATGCTCGTCGGCCGCTGCAAGCGAGCGAGGGCGCCTCGAAGCGCTGCGTCGCTCGCAGACGCGGCAAGATCGTGCTTCTCGAGCTCGAGGATCATGACCCCCTGATGGCGGTGCGCGCGCACGTCGAACGACGAACCCCTGACGTTGGCGAAGATCGGCTCACCGGCCACCATGCGCGCGGAACGGAGCTCCTCGAGCAGTGCGTCGGCGGAGTCTCCTACGAGCGCAGACAACGGCCGTCCGAGGACGTCCGCGGGGGCGACCTCGAAAAACTGAGCGCAGTTGGCGCTCACCTGGGTGATGCGGAGACCCCTCGGGTCGAGCGCGACGAGGACACCGTGAGGTTGGGTGGCGCCGGGGACGTGAATGGGCTCGACGTCGCACGCGACTACCTCGGACTTCGTCGTCATGGACGGGCCAACGCGGCGTCGAGCCACGCTTGGAGCTTTTCGAACGTCTCCACTGCGGCGCAGACGGCGGCCTCGGTATCGATGACGGACGAGGCGTCGACGTGATGGGAGAAGCGCTTCCACATCGCGCCCGTCTGGTTGCCATAGCCGCTGAAGAACGCCGCCCCGTTCCCGCTTTGGATACGGAGACCATCGCGGAGATGGCGTCCGATGATCTGGCCTCCGAGCGTCGCTCCTTCAAAGACGTATTGCACTCCGATCGCATGCGAGGCGCACGTGACCTGCGGCAACTCGGCGCAGCGCGGGAGCGCGTCGACTTCGGCGGCTGTCTTGCCCAACGCGCAGAGGTCCGCGAGGAGCAGCGGCACCTTGGCGTGGTGCTGGAACGAGCCGGCGAGTCGCGGCTCCATCGGCGCGTAAAATCCGTGAAACGCCTCGATGACGCGGGTGTACGTCGCGAGCGTCAGCGCGGGATCCAGCAGCGGCAGCGACGCTTCGATGCGCGCATGGACGAGGCGCGTCGCCTCCCGAAGCCGCTGCATCCGCGTCGACGCACACGTCTCGTGAGACGAACGAGTGGAAGGTTGCGAGTTCATCGTCGTGCCCCAAGCAAGCTATCAGCTTGTGCCCGACTCGTTGCGATCGTCGCGTCGGTGCCTTTCCTTTCGGCGCACGCGTGGGCGCCGGCTTGCTCGCCCCGATCCCGCTCCACTTACCCGCGTCTCTCGCCGCGTCGGCGGCGGGTGCGCAAAATGAGTAGCGCGCCCGCGCCGACGGCGCCGAAGAGCGCCAGCCCGGCCCCCCCTGCGTCGCTGGTGGCCAAGAGGCAGCTGCACCCACCGCCTTGGTCCCGCGGACCCACCCCGTCCGGTCCGCCGTCCGCTCCCGCATCCGGTGATGTCCCGGGCGGAGGCAGCGCGAGGAGAAAGCGCACGGTGTAACGCCCCTCGCTCATGTTGCCCGCGCGATCCTTCACGGTGACCCACACCTCGGCGTCCGGATTGGAAAGCGGCGACGCCAGCGCCACCGTTGCCACTCCCGCAAGCTCCGCCTTGCCCGCGAGGTTCGGCCCGCAAGCCTCGCCTGGTTTCGGGATCACGCACGCGGAGAGAGAGTCGGGATCGATCCCGTCGCCGATGTCGGCCGTGCCGATGCCGATCGCGGTCACGGTGCTGCCAGACACGACGCCGACGACGTGCAGCGCGGGGTAGATCTTGTCCTGGATAAACTCCGGCCCCCAACCGCTGCCCGTATCGATCCAGCGGGCAAGGACACCGAGCTCGTCGGGGGTGATCGCGGTGGGATGGGCCGCGCCGAAGTCCACGTCGTCGGTGGCCTGGGCGTCGGTGCGGTTGTCCGTGCGGGCGTTCCTCGCCTTCCAGTAGAGGAGGCTCCCGCGACTGTTCATCATGCGCACGTATCGCGACAGGTTCGGCTTTCCCAGGTTGGTGCCGTGGGTGCCGATCCGCTGCAGCGCAACGGGCACGAACGCCTGCCCGGGGTCGAGCGCCAGGCGCGCGTAGGTGGAGTCGTCCATTCCCGTTTGGACTTTGGCCCAGGTGCGCGCGACGTCGAGCCGTAGCCCGGCCCCGGCGGCGGTGGCGCCGTGGCACGAGGCGCAACGCGTCTGCAGGATCGGCATGACGTCGCGATCGAACTCGATCATGTACTGGTAGCCGTCGATTTCCTTGGTCTTGACTGACTGCCCGGAACCGCCCACCAAGAGCGGAACCTTTCCAGCGCCCAGCTCGTAGGTAGTGGCGGCGGCAGTGGCCGCCCAGCTCTTGTCGTAGGGGAGCTTGGTCGCAGCGCTGCTGTGGACATGGCATCCGTTGCAAGTCTTCACTTCGCCCGGGCGCAGCGACTGCCACGTCTGATCGGTGTTGAGCGTGCGCCCCTCGCAGTCGATGGCCTGCATCAAGTACGGCGACGAGGCAGGGAATCGAACGCGGAACGATGTATCGGGGGCGCCGAGAGCATCCATCACCGGCTTGCCGTTCGCGTCCCATTTGCGCACCGGGAACTCGCCCACGATGCTCACCCGCTCGCCAACGGTGGAGGTCGACTTCCAGTTCGACTCCACTTTGCGGTTCGCGTGCACCGCCAGGATGCGCACGCCGCACAGCTCGTCATCGCTGTAGTCGATGCTGTCGGTACCCTGGAGAGCCGGCTGATCCCATTCGTACGAGATGGGCGCGAGTGCCTTCGTCTCGCGGTGGATGATCGAGGACGCGCCCAGCACTCCAAACGGAGTCCCGTGCGCGAGAGCACCGTCGATCGCCAGCTCTGCCCGAGGGATGTCCTTGGGACGATCGATGCCGTAGATGTCTTTGTAGGGCACGACCGCTCGGGCGAGGAACTCGTGAAAGTCGGGCGAGTTGACGATGGGCACGAGCTCCGACGGGTGCTTGACGAAGTTGGACGCATTCGCCGGCAGCGTGTTGGTCCGGTAGATTCCGACGTCGCATGCCGGGTTGTCCCCCGCCTCCTTGGTGAGAGCCTGCATCGCGGCGATGTCACGCACCCCGGAGTTGAGGCTGCACGGACCGACTCCCCAGGTGACCATGAGCTGGTTGCCGGGCAGACCCGATGGGTGGCCAAGCTTGCCTGCATACTTGATGGGATCCGCGTAGCCCGGCAGCATGAGAGGGGGCGCCGGCATGGGCGCAGAGGGCTGGTCGGAGTTCGAGGCCCAACTCGCCAGCCGCACCTGACCCGGCACGCGGTACGGGTTGCCCTTCGTGGCCGCCGCTTCCACCGCAGTGGGCCCCTCCTGCCCGGCCGGCGGAATGGGGAATCCGGTGATCAAGCCGAGGCCTAGATTGTTTGCGCGATAGTACTCCGCGGTCCACACGCGCCCGTCGGAGGTCTGCCCGAAGAAGTGGGCCGCCATGTGCGTGCCTAGTGGATAGTCGGTATACGTCGGATCGGCGAGGTGCTGGCCGTAGAGAGCGTTGGCATTCGCGCCGTCCGGGTCCTGCGCGAAGACGTGAAAGAAGTTCGAGAGTGTCCCGCAGCCGCCGAAGCTGTTGCCATGGCGGTAGGCGAGCATGCCGAACTCCTGCCAGCTGCTCACAGCGACGCGCCCGTTGGTGAGCTGCAGCGGGTGCAGCTCGGCCGCCGCGGCATGGGGACTGACCAGCTCGACGTTCCGCCCGTCGGCGTCCATGGCATAGAGCTGAATCGACGTGCCGGGATTGTTCGTGCACAGCGGCATCGGCGCGTAGATCGGTCGCCGGCCCGTCGAGCTGAAAGCAATGCGTCCATTGGAGAGCCATGCCGGACCAAAGTTGATCGTGTTGGGCGGAAATGGCAGCGGCGTCGGTGTCCCTGTCGCGACGTCGACGAGGACGATCTGAGACTCGGTAGGATTGATATTGGATCCGGGAAGGTCGGCGTAAAAGTACGTGAGGTTCTGCGCCGCGGGGTCGAAGACAGTCCCGTCGGCCAGTCCGCGCAATCGCTCGAGTGGGCCTCTGAAGACCGAGAAGGCCACCGTCTTGGCGTCGAAGGACACCGCTGCGTCCAACGCCGCGCACGACTTCTCGGGGGTGGAGTTGGCAATGCACGAGTAGAGGATGCGCTCGGCCCCCTTCCCGTCGCGATAGATCAAATCGCACGGCGCGACGAAGTTACCAATGGGACGCGCGGTCTCGGGCAGCATCTCCAGGAGATCGCCGTTGCGCACCGTCGTCGTCGCGGTGGTCGTCACTCCGCCCTTCACGAGCGGCCCGGTGACCGTGAACGGCTTGGCTCCGCGCGGACAGCGCGAATAGACGATGGGAACCTCGTCCGCTTGCGCCGCCGACTCGACCAGACCCGAGGGAAGGAGGATCGAGACGACAACGAGGATCTTCGTGCGAGCGCTCATTTTATGCGGTGCTCCCGGTTCGCGAGGGTCACCGGTGCATCCGTTGCGATTGCGCGGGATTGGTGCCGTCGTCGCGTGGTCGTTTTCACACTACCATTGCTTTTCTGAAGCGCGGCATAGGGAGGTCCGGGGTTCCGTGTAGGACCGATGCGCACACTTCGACATGCACTTTTGGGGAGGGCTGGATCTGCGGACTCGACGTGCGATAAAGGAAAAATGTTCTGGCTCCATCCGCGCGCGGGTCTCGCCCTCTTTCTCCTCTTCGGCTCCGGATGCGAGAGCGCGACCAATGAGGCTGCAGTCGACGCCGCCGTTCGCGAGAGCGGCGGGCTCGAGGACGCCGGGGGGACCGACAGTCCGTTCGGCGATTCCGGGCTGACCGGGGATGCGGGAGGCATCGTGCCGGGACCGGTCGACGGCATCATCGCCGCGATGCCCGCGGGATCTTGGAAGGAGCTGCCGGGGACGAACATGGCCGACGTATGCCCGCCGCCCTTTGCGGACTATCCGTGCGAGGCCGTGATGAGCGCGTGGAGCGGCGGCGCCTTCGACACCCTCCGCGATCGACTCGTGGTCTGGGGCGGAGGCCACGCCGACTCGCCTTACAACAACGTCTTCACCTTCGATCTCGCTTCCATGAAGTGGAAGCGCTGGACCGAGCTCCCCGCCGGCATGACGGGCGACACGACCCCGCCGATCTTCCAAGACAAGCGCGTCGAGACGTGCGGACTCTATCCACGCGGCACGTCGCTCGCGATCCCCGACGCATGGCTCACGAGCACTGGCTACCTGATGGCCGAAAAGTGTGAGGACCCTTCGATCACCGCGCAGCTCGATCCCCAGCAACCGCGAAGTGCGCATACGTATGGCAACGCCGCGTTCAGCGCAGCCACGGGTCGCTTCTATTTGCTCGGCTCGATTGGCAACTACATAAGTGGGCAATCGGGAAGCAGGCGCGTGATGGGCTTCGACTTCGCGGTCTCGCGCTGGTTCCGCGGCGCCGATAACTCGGGGCTGGATTACGGCGCGAGCGCCGCCGACGCGAAGGGCCACATCTGGTACGTCGGCCCACGAAATCTCAATGAGTATGATCCATTGGCCGACACCTGGACCGCGCACCCGCCCAACGGCGAGGGGTATTACTACGCGGGCGCCGATGTCGACACGAAGCGGAACGTCCTCGCGCTCACCGCGAACGGGACGTCGGTCTCGACGTACGCGCTCGGCGACGCGGCGACGACGCACGCAACGGTCACCACCACGGGCTTGACGACGCCGCTCGGCGCGCCCGGCTTCGCCTACTCGCCGGTGCTCGATCGCTTCGTCGCGTGGTCGGGAGGGCGCACCGCCGCGATCCTCGATTTGCCGTCGGCGCGGTGGACGCCGATCGCGGGCACCGGCGACGATCCGGGCGCGCAGGCCTCGAACGGGACCTTCGGTCGCTTCCGGTACAGCACGGCCCGCAACGTGTTCGTGGTCGTGAGCGGGACGAAGCGCAACGTCTTCCTGTGGAAACCTCCGGCCACCGCTCCCTGACGAGTCGTCGCCCGACGCGCTCCTGAGATCGAAGGATTGTCGCGCCGCCGTCAGCGCGCGGCTAACCAACCCATGATGCGCCGCAACTCCCCCGCGAGGCTTTGCCCCATCGCCTGATCGCTCGCGAGGTTCGGATGGCCGTCGCACCACCCACGTCCTCGAGATCTCCGACGGGAAGATCGTCCGCTTCGATCAGTACGTCGACAGCGCGACGATCAATCCGATCATCGCCGCGCAGCTGCAACGTTCGCAGCGCTGCACGGGTTGCACGCAACGTTGCGATCGCAGCCTTCAACGCGCGCGCGGCACCGAAATGCGCTCGAAAGACAGTCCTCGCGCGCGGCCCGGCGATTGCTCGTAGGGCGGCTCCCCCGCAAGGAGTCGCCCATGAGTCGCCGGATCTCGAACACCATTCTCGCCTTCTCCGCGCTCACATGCGTCGTGAGCTCGGCGTGTCTCGCGACACCGGACAATCACGAATCGATCGGCGACGGCGAGCAAGCGATGTTTCGACCACCGCCTCCGCCGCCTTGCGCGATTCCGGCGCACACGGCGCCGACGTACACGCGCCCTGCGGACGATACGATCGCGTTCGGCACGCTGATCGACGGCGCCGGCTATGCCTACGAGGGCAACAGCAACTGGGCGGACATCGCCTCCGGCAACGTGTGCGGCGGCGCCGAGAAGGAGCTGGTGCTCGTGAAGAACGCGCACAGCTTCTTCTCCATCATGCACGGGCCGGTGCCCTATCCGGTGAGCACCTTCGATGGAATGTCGAGCACCGCGCATCCGTGGCGCGCCGTCGCGACGCTCGACGTCGACATGGCAAAGGACGGATTGGACGAGATCGTCGCCCTTCGACACGTGACAGCGACCGGCGTGCCCGATCTCGTCGTCATGAAAATGGGCGCGGGGTGCAACGGTGCCGTGTGGGACATCGAATCGAGGAGCATCGGCAATCCCGGCAACTCGGATTGGGTCGACATGGCGGTCGGCGACTTCGACGGAACTGGCAAACAGATTGCGCTGCTCAAGGGTGCGCATTCGAACTTCTTCCTGGTCAGGCCCAATGGGCTCACGATCTCGTTCATTTCCGATCTCGACACCGCCGCCGGAATGCCGTGGAAGCGAGTCGCCGCCGGCGATCTCGACGGCGACGGCCGCGACGAGCTCGTCGTCGCCCGCCAAGTGAGCGACACGAAGAGCGCCACGGTCCTCGTCTACAAGTGGAGCGCGGGCGACTTTCACCTCTATGCGACTTCGACCTTCGGCAACAACGGCAACTCCAATTGGACGGGAATGACCGTCGGCGATTTCAACGGCGACGGCCATCGTGTCATCGCATTGCAGAAAAACGAGCACTCCAACTTCGCGCTGCTCGATCTCGTCAAGAACACGCTCCGCGAGCTCGCCACGAGCGATCTCGACTCGGTCACCGGACAGCCGTGGCGCGGAATCACCGCCGTCGACTGGGCAGGCGGCGATCAAGGTGCACAAGAGCTCGTCGCCGTGCGCGCAGCACATGGCAGCTACATTGCAGATCTCTTCGTCTACGGCAATCCGTTCCAGCGTGCGCTCCGTGACTCCGCGATGGCGAAGGTCAAGGGGCAGTGGGACCAGCACGACTTCACGGACACTCAACACGGAGTCGCCAACGATTGGATCAGCTCCATCCTCGATACCCATACGAATCTCTTCAATATGACGCTCGAGCGTGTGGGCGATTACGACCAGCTCGTCGCGATGCTGGCGAGGACGCACACCATGTGCGTCGACGGCAAACAGGTACGCATCGGAGTGACGATTCCGCCGGCGGGCGACATGAAGATCGACGCGAACAATCCCGCCAACTCGCTTTGCGCTTTCCCCACCGACAGCCCAATCACGCCGTTCAACGAGCTCGGCGAGTATTTCACGAACGACACGACCGACCTCGCTCGCTGCCGCGACATGAAGGAGTGGAGTCGGCTCCTCGGGCGGCTCGCGTCGATCTATCCGCAGCTCGTGGTCTTGCAGCTCGACGACTTCATGAAAAACCCCACGAACATGCCCAGCGAAGACATCGCCGAGATGCAGTCGAACATGCGCTCGCAAGCGCCGTGGATGTCGTTCGTGCCGGTGTCCTACTACCATGATCCCGCTGCACACCCCGACGCCACGCGCACCGTCGACAGCGTCACGTTCTATTTCAAGAACGACAAGGCCGGCTATTGCATCGCCGGCGCCTGCGGCGAAAACAGCATCGACAACTATCTCGGCGAGATCGACGACATGGAGGCGACGTTGCCGGCCGGGCGCAAGCTACAAGCGGGTATCTACTACGGGCTCTACTTTGGAGGACAAGCAACGGGGCAAGAGGGGACCGCGCGGTACGACACCGACCTGACGCGGCTGGCACTTCTGCGGCCCGACCTCGGCGGCGTCACCGCGTATCACGCGGTCATCGTGACAGACCCGAAGTACGCCGTACTGAAGGCGATCTATCCGTTCTTTTGAGCGTCGAGCGAGCTGCATGCAACGCGCGCATCGTTGCATGCAACGCGCGACGACGTGTCGTGTGTAACGGTGCGCCTGAAATTGCGCCGAGATCACGTCGGCACATCATGTGCTGAAGACGCGCTCATGCTCACCCGATCGTGCCGTCTCCCGTTTCTCGCTCCTTGGTTGCTCCCTGTTCTGATCGCCGGATGCGGCGTCGATACGCGCGACGATGTGTCGAGCGCGGAGAGCGATCTCGGCGGCAACATCGTCGGCGGTGTCGGCAAGCTCCCGGTATCGCCGCAGCCGCCGATTCGAAACTTCTTCGTCCACGCGCTCGGCTCACGCTGCCTCGACTTCGGAGGGCAAGCTTCGTGGGCAGTCGGCAGCGCGGTCGTCCTCTACGGATGCAACGGCTCCGTCGCGCAGCAAGTGAACGTGCTCGAAACGGATCTCGCGTCGCACGACGTCGAGCTTCGCGTGCAAAACTCGTTCTGCATCGGCGTGCGCGGCGATCTCGTCGCGATCGGACAGCCGCTGGAGCTTCAGACGTGCAGCGGCTCGCCCGCGCAACGCTTCGCGCTCGACGGAGATTCGATCCTCACCGGCGCGATGGACGACGCCGGCCACATCCGACGCGACTTCGTCATCGAGCCGGCGGGCGACGTCACCGGCGCGCGCACGCCGCTCGTCGTGGGCATACGCGACTTGAACGACGCCGAGTACTTCCGCTTTCGCGCGGTCGACGGATCGGCGACGTACCCGACGTCGGGCTTCGTCTTCGTCAGCGCGACGGCGCCGCGTCACGAAGTGGCGCTGAGCCTCGCCCTCCAGCGCGGTTGGGGAACGGTCGTCGAGATCGACCCGAGCGTTCCTTTTACGATCGCCGGCGACACGCATTTCATCGCAGCCGGCACGACGTTGCGCGGCTATCGCAAGTACACCGACCAAGGTCCGGAGATCGTCTACAGCGGGAGCGCCGCTGCCGCGTTCAAGGCCGACCGCGTGACCGACGTCCGCGTGACCGGTCTTCGGCTGCGCGGACCGTCGGGCCAGCAAGACTTGGACGTCGCGCGCACCGCCGGCATCCTGATGGTCGCGGCGACGCCCATGGCGAGGACCCACGCCATCAACAACCTCATCGTCGATCACATCGACGCCTCGAACTGGACCGACGCCGCGATCGGGATCGGCGGTGAACAGCCCGACGACTCTGCTGCCTGCACCACCGTCGCGCGCACGGACGGGAGGCGCTACTCGGGACGCGTCGTCGGTAACTTCATTCATCACAACCTCGGCGGCTACGGCTACGGGGTCGGGGTTGGACACGGCGCGGTCCTCTACGCGCAGGGCAACGTCTTCTACATGAACCTCGACGCGATCTCGTCCGATCCGCAATCGGAGACCGCCTACTACGCACACGACAACTTCATACTCAGCGAAGCGCCCGCGCTGACGTGGAACGGCCACAACCCGTGGGGATCGGACCAAGCGTTCGACGCGCACGGCAGCGACGGCAGCGGCAGCAGCACCTACTCCGGCGGGACGGCCGGATCGCTCTTCGACATCGGTTGGAACACGTTTCTCCTCATGACCCATCGCAACTTCGCGCTGCGTGGGACGCCCTGCCTCGCCGCGAACGTTCACGACAACGTCGCGACAAACGGCCCGCTGTCGATAGAAGCCGAATACACGCCGTTCTCGCCACTACCAGCGAACAACGCGTGGAACGTTTCGGACCCGACCGCCGATCTCGCGGTCGGCGACTTCGATGGCGATCACGTCGACGACCTCTTCGTCGGCACCGGCCAGACGTGGTGGTTCTCGTCGGGCGGGCGCTCGGAGTGGCGCCTCTTGAATCGTATGACGGAGACCGCGAGTCACTTGCGCTTCGGCGATTTCGATGGGGACGGGCGCACCGACGTGGTCCGGGCGATCGGCTCGGGGCTTCAAGTCTCGTGGGCGGGCATCTCAGCGTGGCAGAGCCTGACGACCACACCGCGCACTGTGCCGATCTCGGATCTCGCCGTCGGCGACTTCGACGGCGATCACAACGCCGACATCTTCTGGGCGAACGGCACCGAGTGGAAGTACGCGGCGGGCGGCACGCAGTGGACGCACTTGCAGTGGTCGGCGCAGCGCACGTCGGATCTCCTCTTCGGCGACTTCACGGGCGACGGCAAGACCGACGTGTTCACGGTCCTTGGCAACCAATGGGGGATCGTCCGCGGCGGCGGCGCTGGCGCGTTCGAGATCCTTCGTCCGGCGCTCACGTTCTACACCACCGGCCTCGTCGCCGCGGACTTCGACGGTGATGGCTTCGCCGACATCGGTCGTCTCTCCGGCTCGACGTGGCAATCGTCGGCGCGCGGCACCGGCGCGTTCGCGACGCTCGGCAACGCCGCGACGACGGCGGTTCCGCTCTCGTCGCTCCCGGTAGGCCGCTTCGACGGCGACGCGCGCGCCGACGTCCTCTTCTGGCAATCGCTTCATCTCGGCATCGCGTCGCACGCGGGGAGCACGACGATGACGTGGAGTCAGCAGGACATGAAGTGAGGCCGTCCAAACGCCGTCCCTCGCGTGACCGCCGGCGACGAGTCGCCGCCCGAGCTCGCGCTGCTCTCCGCGCTCGCGCACGGCGAAGCAGAGCCCGAGACGATCGGCCCGGCGCTCGCCGCGACCCGCGCGCTCAGCGACGACCGCGCGGCGGCGTACTTCGATCTGCTGCGGTATCATCTGGGTGAAGCGCTCGATCGAGCGCTGGAGGCGTTCATGACGACGAGCGAGCACAAGTACTTGAGCGACGTCGCGCGGAAGTACTACGGCGATGGCGAGGCGGCCGGCAGAGCCGCGGGCGAGACAGAGGGCGAAGCGAAATGGAAGCGCGCAGCGCTGCTCGCTGTCGTCGACGCACGCGGTCTCGTCGCGTCGCCCGAAATCCGCGCGCGCATCGATGCGTGCTCCGACGTCGCGCTGCTCGACCGCTGGATCGCGCGCGCCGTCACCGCCGTGTTGGTCGACGCGATCGTCAGTGAACCGGACCCTACCTAGCGCGCCCCGACGCAACGGTCGCTGTTGCCCCGTCAACACAGCTAACCGACACTCGAGCATCGGTGGCCTCGAAAATGGCCGATTTCAGCAAGGCGCGAGAGTTGCTCGGGCCCACGCATGATCATTCGCATTCTCGCGCCGGCGCTGATCGCGCTCGCCGCCGCCCTCTGCGTCGTCGGGTGCTCTCCCTTGAGTCTCGACACCGCGGTGTGCGGCTACGACAAGCTCCCCGGCCCCTTCTACTCTTGCGAAGGCACCGTCTTGGTGACGACGATGGCCTGCCCGACGGAGTCGACGGAACGACGTGACTGCGCGGTCTCAGGGAGCGACTGCATAGCATCGACGTCGCCCGAAGCCTGCGTACGCACCTGCGCCAACGATTCCGATTGCCCGTCGGGGAGTTATTGCGGTCACCTTCTGACGTCGGAGAACGGCCGCTTCGTCTGTGAACGGTACCTTCAAGAAGGACAGCGTTGCGCGACCGGTTCACCGTGCGTGCCGCCGCTCGTGTGCGCAGCGGAGTGTCTGGGCTCGAGCGCGGATGCATCGACCGACGCCGACGCCGCCAGCGACGCAGACGTCCTCGATGCACGAGAACGCGGCGACGCCGCGTGCCTGTCCACCCAAGCGTACTTGAGATGCCAGCGCCCATGAGTCCACTCGTTGACCGCGCGCGACGAGACGCCCATGACGTAGGGCATGGGGTGGCGCGCTCGACGCCCGACTCGCTCGTCTGCCGTGGCGCGGCGGAGCGCGCAGTGAAGCTCGATCCGGCGAACATCTCGATCGTGCCTGGTACCGAGTCGACGCTCAGGCATCACCACGAGATCGAGACGCCCACCAACTGGATGCCCGAGCTGTGTGGGCAGTTCTCGACGGAGTTGCGGTTGCGGATCGTGCTCGAGAACAACATGTACATTCCGCACTACGAAAGCGCGATGCTGGAGGGCGGCTCATTGCGCCGCCCGAATGCGAAATCGTTCTTTGCGAAGTACCCGCGGCGTTGGCGCTCCGTCTCGCCGAGGCCGACGAGGGCGCGCGCGATCCGCTCGCCGAAAAGTGGACCGCGAGCGCAGGAGGAGCTCTACTACCGGCTCTCGCCGTAGGTCGTTCGCGAGTCAGCTCGGTTGCTGCGATACCACCGCGGTAGTATGGTTTCGCCATGCCGCGCGGCGCTCCCGCTTTGAAGCTCGCCATCACCGTCGACCGCGACGTGCACGCGAAGGTATTGCGTGCCGCAAGCGAGGACAACTTGAGCGTTTCGGCCTGGCTGACGGCCGCTGCTCGACGAGCATTGCGCATCCGCGAGGGTCTGGCGGCCGTCGCCGAATGGGAAGCGGAGCACGGCGAGATTTCCGCCGAAGAGCTGCGGGCCGCTCGCGAGCGTGTACAACACGGCCGCGACGCGAAGGTGCGGAGCGTCAAGTCGCGGCGCGCGCGGCGTTCGTGAAGGCGCCTGCAGCGAAGGCCGGCGTGAAGCCGGTCGTTTACGACTCAGGAGCGCTCATCGCCGCCGATCGAAGCGAGCGCTCGTTCTGGGCGGAGCACCGAGCACGGCTCGAGATGTCGATCGTTCCCATCGTACCGGCGCCCGTCGTCGCACAAGTCAGTCGTTCCGCGAGGCAGGTGCAGCTTCGCCGTCTACTCGTCGGCTGCGAGGTCGTCGACTTCACGGAGGCCGATGGTCACGCTGCGGGGGCGCTGCTCGCGAAGTCGAAGACGAACGACATCGTCGACGCCGCCGTCGTGACCCTCGCGGTGAGCCGCGACGCCGACGTCGTCACCGGCGATGCGAGGGACATTGCTCGCCTCGCGGCGGCAGCGGGCGCGCGTTTTCACGTATTCGATGTATCGAAGCCTCGCCGCTGATCCTGCGTGGTCGGAGACGTACGTTCGAACGACTCCTCGAACAGATCGAGCATGGCGCGCCACGATCGGCGATGCGACGGCTCCAGCGCGACCGTGCCACCGAAGCAGTAGCCAATCGCGGCGAGCTGGTCGCGTCGACCTCGGGGCGCGCCGCGAGGACGGCGACGTACGTGACCCCGGAGACGTCGCACGCGATCGCTTCGGTCTTCACCGGGCGCGTTCTACACACCTATGTTCACGGTGACGCCGTCGACTCGAACCACGTCCGTTGGTTCGATCGGTTCAGCGGGATGTGAACGCGGACGCTGAATTGGTGCGACGACAACGCATCGGGCCGAACCATCGGCGCGAGCGGCGCGGCGTACGAGTATCCGAGCTCGACGAAGTACGCGCCCCAGTAGACGCCGGGCTGCATCACGATCTGCGCGCCTCGCCCTGCGTCGCCGCCGCCGATCCCGAGCTCCAACCCGAACCCGCCCGCGCAGCCCATCATCGAGACGCGCCCGACCGCGAAGCCGAGCGCGCCGTCGACCGCGTCGAAGCGCCGCGTGAGGACGCGGAGGTCCGCGCCGTAACCGAACCACATCCCGGGGCCGATGCCGCCGCGTCCGCTCCACTCTTCGCGCGCGCGCACGTAACCGAGGCCGAGCGACGATCCGCGTCCGCCGTGATCGGACCGAAGGCCGAGGAAGTCGACCGTCGCGGTGTCGTGGCGCGTCGGCTCCGCGCGCGCGGTGGACGTGACGAAGAGAGCCGCGAGGACGGCGAGAGCGATGCGCACGCGTTTGGGAACGTGCGCGGCGCGCGATCCTTACACGTCCGTCGGTCGTGGCTGCGACGAGCACGACGAAGACGGAGCGCGCCACGACTTCGAGTCGTACACTTGGAAGAGCGCCGGCACGAAGCCATGCCCGACATCAACCTCAGCGGCATCGGCATCGGCGGCTTCTTCGGTGCGGTTGCGACCATCGGCCTCGGCCTGCTCGGTGCGCTCATCGCGTTCGTCGTGGCAGTCTCCGTTCGCGAGCCGGAGTTGGGCCGGAGGCTCCGCTCGTATTGCGCGGGACCTCTGGCGTGCGCAGCCGTCGGCGTCGTCGCGATCTTCTTGAGGCTGTCGTGGGACGGTTGGTTCTTCGTGTGGCCCGTCGTGGGAGTCTTCGCAGCGGTCGTGACGGCGTTGGCCGCGCGGCGTGAGCGTCGGGGGGCTCCGTCCCGTTCAGGTCGATAGCGACCATGTCCTGCGGCTCGAAGAGTCACCGCGCGAAGGGGAGGTGCACGCCGAGCACGAGCCCGCGTAATCCTCGAGCGAGCCGGCCGCGTCACCAACTCATGATGCGCCGCAGCTCCCCCGCGAGGCTCTGCCCCATCGCCTGATCGCTCGCGAGGTTCGGGTGCCCGTCGCACCCCTGCCCGTTCTGTCCGGTGATCGCGATCGCCTCGATCTTCGAGTCGCCGCCGCCTT
>JAYVXB010000090.1:0-8241 GCA_043785585.1 Deltaproteobacteria bacterium
ACGACGTTCTTGTGGAGCTTCGCGAGCGCGCGCCCCTCTTTCAAGATCGCTTCGTACTCGGTCGCGACGACCTCGGCAGAGACCGGCCCGTCGACGAGCTCGCAGATCTCCGGGATCGCCGTCTCGATCTTGCGGCCGACCTTCGCGAGCAAGCTTGGGTTCGTGGTGCAGCCGTCGAGCACTCCAAGGGCTGCGGCTTCCTTGATTTCAGCGAGGTCCGCGCTGTCGATGAAGATCTTCATGGCGTGCTTGGTAGCTCCGGGCGCACGGAGGGTCAACGCGTAGCGTGCTAGATCTTCGCGTCGTGAAGGCCTGCTTGATCGTCCCGGCGTACGACGCGGCGCGCACACTCGGGGCGGTGCTCGCGGGGCTCGCCGACGAGCTGCCGGACGTCGAGCGGATCGTCGTCGACGATGGCTCGCACGACGACACGGCAGGGGTGGCGAAGAGCGCGGGCGTCCGTTTGTTGCAACATGCACACAATCGAGGAAAAGGGGCGGCGCTCGCGACGGGGCTCGAAGAGGCGGCGCGCCTCGGGTTCACGGTCGCGGTCACGGTCGACGCGGACGGGCAGCATCCCGCGGCGTCGGCGCGCGAGGTGCTGCGCGGGTCCGACGATCCGCGCGCGCTCGTTCTCGGCGTGCGCGATCTCGACGCCGCGGGGGCGCCGGGCGCGAACAAGTACGGCAACGGCGTCTCCAATTGGTGGCTGTCGTTCTTCGCCGGGCGGCCGCTGCGCGACACGCAGTGCGGGCTGCGGCGGTATCCGGTGAACGAGACGCTCGCGCTCGGCGTCAAATCACGCGGATACGCATTCGAGGCGGAGGTGGTCTTGCGCGCGAACGCTGCGCGCTTGCCGATCGTCGAGCGGCAGATCGCGGTGCTTTATTCCGCGGACCTCGCGCGCGCGACGCACTTTCGGAAAGTGCTCGACCCTACGCGGATCGTGCTGACCGTGATCCGCACCGCGACGGAGCTTCGGCTGCGCGGCGGCGCGCACGCGGCATAATGGACCTGATGGGGACCTCTGCGACGAACAGGCCGTGGTGGCGACGGCACCGACGAAAGCTCGTCGCGCTCGTCGTCCTCATCGGAATCGGCCCCGCTGCGCACGTCGTCATCGGAGCCACGACGCCGATCGCACCGCCGCACATCGATCTCCCCGTCGGCATCGCCGGCGCGTACACCCGCATGCGCGCCGGAGTCCGCGAGGTGTACCTCGAAGGGACGCCCGAGCAGATCGGCGCGCAGCACGCGCGCCTCCTTCGCGATCGCATGGTCCAGAACGAGGGCGAGCTGTGGCAGGACTTCGCGCGCTTCGTCCCGCTCGCGCCGGCGCGAACGCTCATCACGGACGTGAGCCGCGTGCGCTACCGCCACGTCGATCGCGGCTTTCCCGACGCGCGCCTCCGCGAGCTCGCCGCCGAAGCGCGCGCATTCGAGCCCGACCCGTACACGTCGCGCATGCCGACGTTTCAACGCATGGTGTTCTTGCACGCGCTCTACGACATCGCGCTCAGCTTCGAGCACTCGCCGCTCATCGGATGCACGGCGTTCGGACTCGGCGCGGGCGCGACCGACGACGGGCACGTTCTCCTCGGGCGCGCGTTCGACTTCGAGGCGGGCGAGGTCTTCGATCGCGACAAGGCGGTCTTCTTCGTGAAGGGCGACGGCGTGATTCCGTTCGCGAGCGTCGCCTGGCCGGGGCTCGTCGGCGTCATGAGCGGGATGAACCTCGAAGGGGTCGCGGTCATCGTGAACGGAGCGCGCGCAGGCGAGCCGCAGACCGAAGGGATGCCGGTCATCTATTCGCTTCGCGACGTGCTCGAGCGCGCGCACGACACCAGCGAGGCGATCGCGATCTTGAGCGAGCAACGCCCGATGGTCTCGCACATCGTCTTCGTCGCCGACGCGCGCGGGCGCTTCGCGGTCGTCGAGCGCGCGCCGGGCTACGACGCCTTCGTGCGCGAGTCGTGGAAGGATCCGGAGCGCGTCGCCGTGACGAACCACCTCGAAGGTCCACTCGCCGCCGATCCGAAGAACCAGGTCGTGCGCAAGGGGACGACCACGCTGGCGCGCCGTGCGCGCATCGACGAGCTCGTCGCGGCGGTCGGTCCGCACGAGGCGAACGCGGCGCGAGCGGTCGCGATGCTCCGCGATCACAGCTGCGCCGCAGGCACGTCGTGCAGCGTCGGCGATCGAAGGACGATCGACGCGCTCATCGCGACGCACGGCATCGTCGCCGACACGACCGACCGCGCGCTGTGGGTCAGCGCGGGACCGCACCTCTCGGGCAAATTCGTCCGCTTCGACCTTCGCGCGGTCTTCGCGCCCGGACACGTTCCGGCGAACGATCCCGAGCCGCTCGTCATCGCGGACGATCCGATCCTCGGCACCCCCGAGTACGCCGCCGGTCGCGCGCGCGCGGGCGGTCCGAAAATCGGCGGGGACGCGCCGTGAGCACATCGCGTCGCGAGCTCCTCCTCGGCGCCGCCGCGTCGATCTTCGTCGCGTCCCGCGCACGCGCCGACGATCTCCCGCCCATCGACGAAGTCCTCGCGAAAATAGCGCGCGCTCGCGCGTCGCTGAAGACGCTCGTCGGACCGTTCACCCAGGTTCGTAAGATCGGGATGCTCGCGACCGAGGTGAAGTCGACGGGCGCGATGATGCTCGTGAGACCGGATCGGCTGCGGTGGGAGCTCTTTCCTCCCGACGAGATCATCTACTGGGTGACGCCCGAAGGGCTCGCGTACAAGAGCAAGAACGGTGGCGGGCGCGTGCCCGGAAACGCCGCGCGGATCACCGCGGTCCTCGCGGATCTTCGCGTCGTCCTCGGCGGCGATCTGTCGACGTTGCGCGCGCGCTACGAGCTTCGCCTCGTCTCCGTGACCGACGGCGTCACGTTCGAGGCGACGCCGCGCAAACCCATGCCCGGCGTGCAGCGGATCGCGTTCGCGCTCAACGTGGATCTCGTGCGCCCGAAGAGCGCGACGCTCGTCGAATCGGCGCGCGACAAGACCGACATCGTCTTCGGTGAGCTGCAGCGCGACGTCGCGGTCGATCCCGCGAAGATGCGCCCGCCCGCCTGATTCGCTTAACGAAGTGCCCGCCGGAATTTTGGCCCGCCCGCGCGACGAGGACGATCCTCGCCGCATGAGCGAGAAGTCCAGCGCCGCGCGCAAGGTCGAAGACGAGAGCTCGGGCAACTACGGGGGCCCCGAGCGCCGCCGCCATCGCATCTACGTGACGAAGAACACCGAGTACCACTTCAAGGACGGGTTCTGCGTCGCCGTGCGTGACCGCCGCAGCGGCGATTTTCTGCACGGCCATTTGGCCTTGCGCCGCCGCATCCACGGCGGCCTCAAGTTCTTCTTGAACGGCGCGATCCAGCCCAATCCAGGCGAGCCGAACCCGGGCGAGGCGCTCTACTTCGCGACCGACGGGCGCGATCTCGTGACGTCGCCGCTCGAGGCCGTCGAGCGTCCGACCAAAGACATCGTGCAAGCCTACTCGGCGGGCAAGAAGAAGTAGTACGCTGTCGGGCGTTCATGCTCGTCGTCCCGCCGCGCGCGGAGCTTCGCTTACGCCCGCTCGAAACCCAGCGTCTCGTCCTCGCACCTGTCGATCCGTCCGACGCGCAGGAGCTTTGGCACGCCGTCGATGCGTCGCGCGCGCACCTCGAGCGATGGCTCCCGTGGGTGCCGTTCAACACGGACGCCGACGCGAGCTGGCGTTACGCCGACGCGAGCGCAAACGATTGGGACCACGCGCGCGCGTGCCGATTCACGATCCGCGAGCGGCCGCATCACGGGACGGGGCATCGGCTTCTCGGTGTCGTCGGGCTCGAGGGGCTCGCGCATCTGCATCAGAGCGCGGAGCTCGGCTACTGGTTGCGGCAAGACGTGACGGGCCGCGGCTACATGACGGAAGCGGCGCGCGCCGTCGTCGTGTGGGCGTTTCAACGCGCGAACGCCAACCGCGTGCGCGTCGCCGCGGCGACCGACAACCACGCGTCGCTCGCGGTCATCGGCCGCCTCGGCTTCCGCTTCGAGGGGATCGCGCGGCAGGCCGAGCGCTGCCAAGGACGGTGGCTCGATCACGCGCTCTTCGCGTTGGTCGCAGCGGACTCGTCGCCGATCGCGTGATGCTTGCTCGCGTGATGCTCGACGAGACAGCCCTCGCCGCCGCCGACATCCCCGAACGGACGATGTGACACGCGCCGCGCGTTTTTCTTCTATGCTGAAAGAGTGACCAGGCTTCGGCTCGGCATCGCTTCACTCGTCGCTTCCTTCTCGCTCCTCGCAAGCGCGCCCGTCGCGCATGCCGACGACGTGCGATGGCACGCGCTCGCCGGCGGCGCGCACGCGCTCGCCAATCCGCAGGCGCACGAGTTTGGGTTCGGCGCGACCGGGGCGCTCGCGCTCGAGCTGCCGATCGGAAAGGTGCTCGGCATTCAGGGCGAGCTCGGCGGGCTGTGGCTCGGTCACACGAATCCGCCGGCCAATCCGCGCATCGCCGATCACGGTGACGGCACGTACTTCAGCGCGATGATCGGCTTGCGCCTGCGACCGTTCGGCGCGTCCGGTTTCGCGCGGCTCGCCGGGCCGTGGATCGACGTCAACGCCGGCTACGCCCACACGGGCTCGCTGAGCCGCGGCGGCATCGACACGCACATCGGTTGGGACTTTCGAATCGGCGCAGCTCCGGATGGCGGTCGCTGGGACATCGGGCCGTTCGTCGGCTACACGCAGATTCTCCAGCCTGGCGACACGCTGCGTCCCGACGACGCGCACGTCCTCGGCATCGGCGTGCAGGTCTCGCTCGGCGCGCCGTTCGAGGTGAAGGCGCGCGGCGATCGGGACAACGACGGAGTGTTCGACGACGAGGACGCGTGCCCCGACGTCGCCGGCGTTCGTACGACGGATCCGAAGACGAACGGCTGCCCGCCGCCGCCCAAGCCGCCGCCGCCGCCCGATCGCGATGGCGACGGCATCCTCGACGCCGACGACGCATGCCCCGACGTGAAGGGCGTGAAGACCGACGATCCGAAGACGAACGGCTGCCCGCCGCCGCCGCCCGATCGCGACAAGGACGGCATCCCCGACGCCGAGGATGCTTGCCCGGATCAAGCCGGCCCGCGCGATCCGGATCCGAAGAAGAACGGCTGCCCGGTGCAAGGCATCCACTTCGAGCGCGATCAGATCGTCCTCGACGACACGATCTACTTCGAGACGAACGTCGCGCGCGTGCGCCACTACAGCTTCCCGCTCATCAGGCGCCTCGCGGACTTCATCAACGCACACCCCGAGATCATCGGCATCTCGATCGAAGGCCACACCGACGAGACCGGCACCGGCGGCTACAACAAGCTCCTCAGCCAGGCGCGCGCCGAAGCCGTGAAGAACATGCTCGTCAGCTTTGGCGTCGACCGGAAGAAGATGACGACGGCGGGCTGGGGCAAGGACCGCCCGATCGATCTCGGCCACGACGAGGAAGCGCACAAGCGCAACCGGCGCGTCGAGTTCATAGTGACGAGGGAGCGATCGACGCCGAACGCGCCGGGAGGACCTTGATGCACGACT
Organism: Deltaproteobacteria bacterium; assembly: GCA_043785585.1. GTDB lineage: Bacteria > Myxococcota_A > Polyangia > Polyangiales > Polyangiaceae > JBBQXV01. Next base: position 5,583 of record JAYVXB010000090.1, read on the forward strand.
CGTTGCCGCGCGGCGTCCGGACTCGTAAGCGCGTGCGTCCCGTGGTCCGTGCGCTCCTCGCGATCATCGCGGCGGTCGTCGTCGCGGTCACGAGCATCGCGGGCTGCGGCGAGGACAACTACGTCGTCGGCGGGAAATGCGCGAGCGGGTTCACCGAGTGCAGCCTCGCGTGCGTCGATTTGCAGAACGATCCGCTCAACTGCGGCTCGTGCGGCAACTCGTGCCCGTCGGGCGTCTCGTGCGGAGCGGGAATTTGCGGCGGACCGAGCGACGCAACGATTGACGGCGACGACAACCGCGATGCGCGGCCGAACGACGGTGGCGATGGCGGCGATGGCTCGATGTCCGACGGAGGGTTCGAAGAAGCCGGTTCGATGGACGGCGGCGACGGCGGCGCCGAGGAAAGCGGCGGCGGCGGTGACGGCGGTGACGGCGGTGACGGCGGCAGCGAAGGTGGCGTGTGCACGCCCCCCTTCAACACACCCCAACACTGCGGCGACTGCGTCACCCAATGCGTCGCGCCGAACGACCTATGCAAGCCGAGCGACGGCGGTTTCGCGTGCGGACCGCTCTGCACTTTGCCGCTCTCCAATTGCCACAACATGTGCGTCGACCTCCGCAACGATCCCTTCAACTGCGGCGCCTGCGACAACCTCTGTCCGAGCTTCCTCTGCCAGGCGTCGATGTGCATCACGGGGTATAACGGCGAGTTCGTCCTCATCGGGCACGACTACACGACGACCGTGCCGAACCCGGGATCCCAAGTGAAGGTGCTGACGAACACCGTCTTCATTCGGCCGGCGCCCAGGTTGCGCGTCCTTTCGTACGAGCGCTACGCCTCCGCGTCGGCGACGGCTCGCGTGTCAGGCATCTTGGCGGCGTACGCGCTCGCGAACGGGCGCACGCTCGCGACGACGACGACGCTCATCGATGCGGACATCCCGGCGAAGCTCAAGGTCGCCGACTTCGACGTCCTCCTCGTCTACGACCAGGCGTCGGCGCCGGCGGGAGCGCTCGGCGCGCTCGGGACGAGCTGGGCGGCGACGCTCGCGACGTACCTCGGCGCCGGCGGCTTCGTCGTGGTGCTCGACGGTGGCGGGAGCGCGGCGCTCGACGCCGGGGCGAGCGAGATGCCGCTGCTCATCACGAACGGCGGCCTGCTCAACGTCACGTCGCAGACTGCGCTCCCGCAAGGGACGCGCGTCAACAACATCGCCCCCGGCGACGCCGTCGGCAGCAACGTCAGCGCGCAATACGGGACGACGCTCGACTCCGTGCGCTTCGTCGCCGATCCACCGAGCGCGAACATCGCGTACGTGATCTTCGATCAACCGGACAACCAACCGGTCGTGATCCACAGGACGTTCTAGATCTCGCTCACGCGAGAGCAATCACCGCGGCGCGCGATGCTCGTCGACGAGCGCCCGCACGCGCGGCAGGCCGTCGACGCTCCGCGCGCCGTACCAGCAGATGTCCTTGCCGCCCGTTCGAACGATCGCGCCGCGCTTCGCCGCGGGAATGTCGAGCGCGCGGAAGACGTCGGCGTCGGCTTCGCTGAACGGATGCGGCTCGTCCGGCAGAACGACGATCTCCGGCGCGCGCGCGCACACTTCGTCGAGCGTCACGCGCGGATAGCGCACGTCGCGATCGCCGAGCTTGTCGAGCCCGAGCGGCTTCGCTCTGCCCAAGTCGGCGGCGAGCGGGTACTTCCGCTCGCGATCCGCGAAGACGTTCTGTGCGCCGGCGAGATCGAGCATGTCCGAGATGAACGTGTCGCCGTGAATCGTCATCAGCGGATCCATCCAGATGGGACAGAACGCGCGGAGCGGCACGCACTTGTCGCGCGCGGACTCCGCCTCGCGAATCGCCTCGTAACCACGCCTCACGAGATCGCGCGCGGCAGGATCGCCCGCGACGCCGAAGATGCGCGCGAGCCGCGCCATGCCCGCGATGCCGTCCGCGACGCGCTTCGGGAAGACGACGAGCACGCGCACGCCGCGCTGCGCGAGCGCTTCGAGATCGCCCTTGGTGTTCTCTTCCTGGTTCGCGATGACGAGGTCTGGCGACAAGTCGACGATGGCGTCGATGCGAGGGTTCTTCGTCCCGCCGATGCTCGGGACGGCGCGGACGACCTCTTCCGGCAGCTCGCAGTAGTCCGTACGCCCGACGAGCGCGGACGCGCAGCCGAGCGCCGCGATGGTGAACGTATCGCTCGGGACGAGCGACACGACGCGCTTGGGCGGCGAGCCGAAGACGAGCTCGCGCTTGCGATCGTCGAAGATGCGGACGACGGCCACTCGGTCAGTCGTCCTTCGGCGGCAGCGGCGGCGCGGGCGGTCCGCCGTCGGCGTGCACGCCGACGAGCGTTCCACATTTTGCCCAAAGCAAATCGTCACACGCGCCGCCGACGCCCACGCCCTTCGCGACGCACGCGACGACGTTGCCGTGCTCGCGCTCGATGATCCGATCGAGCGACATGTTGCATCCTCGTCGGCACTCGTCGGTCGAGCAACGCGGTGCGCGTTCGCTGCAGGCGGCGACGCACGTCTCTTCGGGCGTGCGCGGCGTGTCGTGCGCGTTGCAGGCGGTGACGCAGATCGCGACGAACGAAAGAAGCCAGAGCGAGTGACGGATCATCGAAGGGCCATCAGAGATACCA
>JAYVXB010000091.1:0-8240 GCA_043785585.1 Deltaproteobacteria bacterium
CGATCGCGTGCGTCGCGTACGTCGTGAGCAACGCGTCGACGCTTCGCGAGACGAAGGCCGCGCCGCACGAGCTCGTCGCTGCGCGCCTCGTCGAGCCGACGACGAGCGGGACGACCGTGCGCGCGTGGCTCGAGTCGCACACGGAGAGGGACGAGGGGATCCTCGCGTCGAACGGACAGGCGACGGCGTACGCGCTGCATCGCCCGGTCGTCTCGCTGACGGACGCGGAGTACGCCGAGCTGCCGTGGGACGCGAAGCGCGTGAACGACGTGATGGACCGCTTCCACCTCCGCTACATCGTCCTCTACCCGCAGGTCGACGCGCGCGTCGCGGGGGTGCAGGAAGAGTCTCCGTTCCTCTCCGCGCTCGTCCACGAGCGGCCTGCGGAAGGCTTCAAGCTCGAGGCGAAGAGCGCGGGCGCGATGGTGTTCTCGCGTTAGTCAGCGCGAGCGCGAACGCGCGCGACGTCGCACGAGCATGAGGCCGAAGATCGCCGCGGACACCGCGAGCGCGGATCCGCCGAGTCGCGCGCCCGCGCGGCAACCGCAACCGCCGCTGTCGCCGCCCGCAGTTGCGGCGTTCAGGCCGCCGTCGTCCGAGACGCCGCCGTCCGGCGGATCCGCGACGAGCTTGATGACGAGCGTCAGCGGCTTCGTCGTCGTCGCCTTGGCCGAGTCCGTCGCCGTGATGCTGAAGTCGGTGGAGCCCGGCGTCGTCGGCGTCCCCGCGATCACGCCGGTCGCGGGATCGAGCGCGAGGCCCGCCGGAAGACTCCCGACGAGCGCCCACGTATACGGCGCGGCGCCGCCGCCCACCGTCACCGGCGCACTGTAAGGAGTGCCGACGACGCCGTACGGCAGCGATCCGACCGCGATGTGAAAGCCATAGACGTCCGGCGGGATCTTGTTGCCGAGGTACTCCCAAATGTATTTCGTCAGAGTCTGCTGCGTACCGTCGAGGCTCTTGCCCGTCGTGAACCCGCGCGCGCCCGCCGCGCCCGGACCCGAGTACGCCGCCATGTCGTTGCGGATTTGGTCCTCGTTCGGATACGGCCACAGCGGTTCGGCCGTCGCGACGTCCCAACCCGGATCGTCCTGCAGCGAGCCGGTCGCGCCGATCTTGAAGATGATCTCCGCGCCGATCTGACCGCCGCCTTGCCCCGCCGTCTTCAACGGCGAGTTCGGCTCGATCCGCGGCAAGTAGAGGAGGCTCTTCGATACCGAGTCGTCGTTGCGATCGTGCGTGCCCTGCGTCGGCATGTGTTGCCCGCCGTAGGGCGCGCCGTTGGCGAAGAACGCGTTGTAGTCGGACGCCGTGTAGTCGGCGACGCCGAACGAGTTGCAGTGCGCGAGCACCGAGTTCGTGAGCGAGTTCTGCACACCGCTCGTGACGACGAAGCCCGTGCCGTGCGCCGGCCCGCCGTTCGGCCCGTCGTAGGTACCCGTGATGCCGCCGATCGTCAGGCGCGTCGCGCTGATGTTCGCCGCGACCCCGTTCCCCTGATCGCCCCAATACCCGCCCGACGATCCCCAGATCACCGAGTCTTCGATCACGCGCGTGCTCGAGATGCGGTCGTCGGTGTCGCCCGCATAGAACGCTTGCACGTTGAGGATGATGTTCCCCTGAAGCTTCTGGCTCGTCGGCTGCGTGTTGTCCGTCTTGTTCTCGTTGAAGAACCCGCCGTAGAGGCGCCCCGTGCAGTTCGCCGTGTCCGAATCGATCGCGACGTTGTTCTGCCAAGCCGTCGCCATCGAGTTGTAGTTGACGAAGCCTGCGCACTGCAGCGACCCCATCCAGTGGTCGTTGCGCGCGACCGACCGCCGGACGATGACGTGATCGGACTGATAGACGAGAAACTGGTACCGGCCGCCGCCGAATCCGTAGCACTCCTCGATGAGGACGTACGACGCCGCCGGCCCGACACCGAACGACCCGGCGTTGCCGTCGATCGCCGCATAGCTCCCCGAGCAGCGCTGGATCTTCACGTGATCGCTGTAGGGGATGCCGATCGGCCCGTTGTTGCCGTTCGCCTGGTTCATCTTGACGTGGAAGCCGCGGATCGTGACGTAGTGCTTGGCCTGGATGTTGATGCCGGTCTTGAAGGTGTTTGGGAAGTTCGACCCGTCGATGGTGACGCCCCAGTCGTTCTTCGCGCGAATCGTCGTGTACGCGGCCGCCGAGCCGCTGGGCATGTCGGTGATGGACTCCGCGTACGTCCCGTCACCGATGATCAACGTGTCGCCGCCCGCCATCGCACCGATGCCGTGCGCGATGGTCTTGCACGGCGCCGCCTCTTTCATGCAGTCGTTGCCGCCGTCGTTGCCCGAAGTCGCGACGTAGCGCGAGGCGGCCGCAGCGACGGAGCTCCACAGGAGGAGCGGTGCGACGACGACGACGAGCGTCCGAATCCTGCTGATGGGGTTGCGCATGACGATTCAGGTGCTCGTAGCTCATCAGTGCAAAGCTGTCCAAGGACCGCTGGGGCGGCACGGAACGGGCCGTTCGCGAGCGCTTCCGAGCACCGTCCTTGACCCCCGCGCGCCGTGGATGGCACCTTAGGGTCCATTCATGTCGACCGACTCCCAGCAGCGATATCGCGTCGTCGAGAAGCTCGAGTCGGGCGGTATGGCCGAAGTGTTCCGCGCGGAGAGCGAGGGACTCCAGGGTTTCCGCAAGCAAGTCGCGATCAAGCGCGTCCTCCCGCATCTCTCGTCCAAGAAGAAATTCATCCAGATGTTCTTGGACGAAGCGCGCCTCTCCGCGCAGCTCACGCACTCGAACTGCGTGCAGGTCTTCGACATCGGCGTCGGCGACAACGCCTTCTTCATCGTCATGGAGTTCGTCGACGGCGCGAACTTGAAGAGCGTCATCGAGGCGCTCCGCAAAGCCGGCAAAGAGTTTCCGGTCGAGTGCGCGGTCTACATCGCGCTCGAGATCTGCAAGGGGCTGTCGTACGCGCACGAGCTCACGGATCAGCAGGGCGTGCCGCTCCACATCGTCCACCGCGACATCTCGCCGCCGAACGTCCTCATCACGAAGTTCGGCGAAGTGAAGATCGTGGACTTTGGTCTCGCGAAGGCGAACTCGCAGCTCGAGAAGAGCGAGCCGGGGATCATCAAAGGAAAGTTCAGCTACCTGTCGCCCGAGGCGGCGATGGGGCAAGACGTCGACGCGCGCACCGACGTGTTCGCGGTCGGCATCATGCTTTGGGAGCTGCTCGCCGGTCAGCGACTGTTTCTGGGCGACACCGATTTCCAGACGGTGAAGAAGGTCCAGGCCGCGCAGGTTCCGTCGATCTCCGGGATCAACCGGCACGTGCCCGCGGAGCTCGAGCGGATCATCAACAAGTCGCTCGCGCGCGATCCGACGCAGCGCTACGGGACGGCGCGCGATCTCGGGCTCGAGCTGTCGAAGCTGATGTTCAAGCTCGGCGTCCCGGTCAGCACGTTCGACATCGCGCGCCTCGTGCAAGGCACGATGAAGGATCGGCAGCGGACGCGCGCGCCGCAGGCTTCGATCATCGATCAGCTCATCGCCGAGGCGCTCCTCGAGTTCACGTCGCTCGGCGAGGACGGAAAGCCGACCGAGGGCGGAGCTGCGGCGCCCGTGTCGCTTGGCGGTCATGCCAGCGTCGTGAAGCCCGCGGCGGGAGGCGCCGACTACGTCGACGTCGGCAACTGGGGCGAAGAGCTGAGCGTGCCGAACCGGGCGAACGACGACGCCGTACGCGCGTCGCTGCCGCCGGGTCTCGCCGAGGGAAATCTGGCGGCGCTCGAGGACGAGCCGGAGCGAAGCGTGCGATCGTCACCGGCGATCGAGCGCCCGCCCACGCCGTCGCCGGCGCTTCAGCCCGCGCGCGTCTCGTCGCCGCAATTCGATCGCGCGGGCCGCGCGTCGTCGCCTCAGGTCGCGACTGTGACGGCGCCGCGCGCATCCCAAGCCGACGCCAAGAAGAGCGGCAGCGGCGCAACGATCGGCGTCGTCGTCGCGCTCGTCGTCGTCGTCGCGGCCGGGGCAGCCGCGTGGTTCATGCATCTCATTCCGCACAACTGATTTTGGATTCACAGGAAGACGGGAAGACGGGAAGCGGGAGTTGGATTTGGATTCCCCTCTCGCTCTGTCTTCCCGTTTTCGCGTCTTCGTGTGAATCTCATCCGCCGAACCGCGGCGTCGCACGTCCCGGCGATCCGATCGTGGCGGTCGATGCTTCGGCGCCCGCGATGTCGGCCAAGCTCACGTGCGCCGATGGAATGGCGTTGATTCCGAGCGCGCCGGGGATCGATGCGTATTGCATCGATCGGTGGGAGGCGTCGCTCGTCGAGATCGTCGACGGCGTCGAGCGTCCGTTTCCGTACTACGCGCTGCCGAAGGGGAAGCGCGTGCGCGCGGTGTCGCGAGCGGGCGTCGCGCCGCAGGGGTACATCTCGTTTCTCGACGCAGGCTCGGCGTGCACCGACGCGGGGAAGCGCCTATGCAAAGAGACCGAATGGGTTCGCGCCTGCCGAGGTCCGTCCAGCACGACGTTCCCCTATGGACCCGATCGGCGCGCCGGCGCATGCAACGACGCGGGCACGAACGCGATGCTCCGCATGCCGCCCGGCCAACGCGACATGAACATGACGAACATGAATCACCCGGCGCTGCTGCAGCTACCGAGCACCGTCGCGCGAACCGGCGCGTTCAGCGAGTGCACCAACGGCTATGGCGTCTTCGACATGGTCGGCAATCTCCACGAGTGGATCGCCGACGGCGCGCCGCCAAAGACCGAGGGGAACCCGAACACGCCGGCTGCGTTCTGCGGCGGGTTCTTCCTCGACACGAGCATCAATGGCGACGGCTGCGGCTACAAGACCGACGCGCACGCCGATTGGTACCACGATTATTCGACGGGCTTTCGGTGCTGCGGGAGCGTCAATCGCACGTGACGTCGGCGTCGCTCGCCTTGCACGGAGGGCGGCGGCAGATTCGCGCGCGTGCGAACTTGCCGGCGACGCAGCGAAGCTCGGCGGTGCCGTCGGAGCTGCAGGCGGCTTGTCCTTCGAGATCGCACGTGTCGTCGACGTCGGCGATCGAGTCGTCGCAGCGGAGCGCCCCCATCGCGTCGATCGCGCAGCCGCGCGGACCCCGGCAGGTCGTGCGAACCGCGAGACGTGCGGAGGCGCAGACGACCACCGACTTCGCGTCGCGCGCGCACGCAGGAGCGGCGTCGGCGCGGCACGGATCTCCCGCTTCGCCGCGCGACGTGTCGCACGCGATCGAGCCTTTTTCGACGACGCACCCCGCAGGACCTCCGCACCGCTCGGCGGCGACGAAGCGTCCGTTCTCGCAGCGCAAGCGATCGACCGCGTCGGGTGCGCACGCATCTCCGCCGACGCACGCTTCTCCCGCGCGCGCGATCGTCTGATCGCACTTCGCGTCGGCGCACCCGGCACGACCGCCGCACGCGACACGCGCGCGCCGCCCGCCGACGCACGCGAGCGCGCTCGCTTGGTCTTCGCATGTCACGTCGGCGACGGCGCACGTGTCGCCGACCTTCGGCTTGCACGCAGAAACGAGCGAGAGGACCGCCAAGACGCAAAGACGCCAAGCTCCAGCGCGTCCCCGTTCGATCATCTTGGCGTCTTGGCGTCTTGGCGGTCGATCTCGACACAAAGAGGTCGCGCTCCTCGCTGCGGTGAGCATCCGTCGCGCCGATCGCACGCGCGCCCCTCCGCGAATCGCCCACCTTTGCAGACGAGCTCGTTCTTCTTGTCCTCGCTGCACGCCGACATGCCCGCGGGATCGCACGCGTCGCCCTCGCGTCCGACGCTGTCGTCGCACGCGACCTTGCGCGAGTCGACGTCGACGCGGCACTCGCCGATGCCGCGGCACGTGCGCAGCGTCTGCATGCGATCCCCACGGCACGCGAGGAGCGCGCCGCCGTCGACGGTGCACGCGAACGAGTCCGCCGACGCGCACGGATCGCCGACGTCCGCGATCGTGTTGTCGCACTCGACGTGGTCCGCCATCGCCACGCATCCGCGCGCCCCTTTGCAAGCGCGCCACGCCGTCCACTTGCCGTCGCGACAGACCAGCGCCCGCGCGCGATCCGCTGCGCATGCGTGATCGTCGTTCGACGGCGGCATGCAGGCGTCGCCCTCGGTCGCGGTGCGCGTGTCGCAAATGGGCGCGACGAGCCCGCCCGTGCATCCACGCGCGCCGCTGCACGGGATCGCATGATAGGTACCCGCCCCACAAAAGAGCGCGGTCGCCTCGTCCTGGCAGACGAAGCGACCGGGGTTCTTGCAGTTTCGTCCCGGCGCCGGTTTGCCTTCGCAGCCCACCGTGAGGAGGAGAGCCGCGAGAAGCGCGAGCGATGGCGGGACGAACGCTCTCAAGGAGAGCCAGATGTCGCGAGGCGTGAGGCGATGGCTAGCGCGACCGAGTGGTCAGAACGCGCAGAGAAGCTGCCCGTCTTTGACGACGCAGCCGTCCTTGCGCTTGCAGAGCTGCTTCACGACATACTTTGCCCCCTTGCAGACGACTTCGGACTTGCCGTCCACAGAGCAGCTGACTTCGTCCGGCGTGTCGCAGGGATCGCCTTCTTGCGCCATAGAGTCGTCGCAGTGGTTCTTGTTGTCGGCGAGGAGACGACACTCCTTCGGCCCACGACAAGAGTTCGCCGCGATGAGCTTCTCGCTCTGGCACATGAGCAGCATCTTGTGATCGGTGCTGCAGACGAACGACCCCGACGTACCGCAGGGATCGCCGACGTCACCGATCGTGTTGTCGCAGTCGACCTTGTCGAGGTGCACCGCGCAGTGCTTTGCGCCCTTGCAAGAGCGCCAGAGTTGGAACTTGCCGTCGTGGCAGACGAGCGCCGAGTTGTGGTCGGTAGCGCACGCGTAGTTTTCGTTGGTGGTCGCCATACACGGGTCGCCGAGCTTCGCGAGATCGTCGTCGCAGCTCGGGTTGAGGGTTCCGCCGCTGCACCCCTTGAGTCCCGAGCACGGGATCGCTTGGTACTTCCCGGCATTGCAGAAGAGCGCAGTGGTGGGGTCCTGACAAACGTAGCGCCCCACGTTGGAGCACGCGCCGCCAGGCGCCGGCTTGCTCTTGCAGTTGAGGAGCAGAATTACGAGAAACGACAGAACGAATGACGTTCCGATCCGAACCAAAAAGCGCGACATACGGGGCCTCCCTTATTACGCCAAACTGCGCGCGAGGCCGAATCAAACCCTAAGTGGCGTGCCCCCGTAAAGGAAAAGGATGACCTACGGTGAGGCACCACGTCCCAGGATGACGCTGGGATGAACGCGAGGGTGGCCTGGGACAGGCCCCCAACTGTCCGGGACACCCCCTCGACGCCACATTTCCCGAGAAATTCGCTGCTTCGGAATCGGCATGCTCCTCGCTGTAGGGGGCCGCATGCTCGCGACTGCTCTCAGCACGACCCTCGTCGGCCTCGATGCGCACCTCGTTCGTGTCGAGGTCGAGGCGTCGCGCGGCGTCCCATCGTTCGAGCTCGTGGGACTCGCAGAGGCCGCCGTTCGCGAGAGTCGCGTGCGCGTGAAGAGCGCGCTCATGCAGGTCGGTGTCGACATCTGCGAGTGCCGTCTCGTGGTCAATCTCGCGCCGGCCGATCTGAAAAAGACGGGGAGCGGCTTCGATTTGGCGATCGCTGCGGCGACCCTCTGCGCGATGCAGGTCGTCGGCGAGGAAGCGTTGCGCGGCGTCCTCTTCATCGGCGAGCTCTCGCTCACGGGGCGCGTGCACGCGCTGCGCGGCGTACTGCCCCAGTTGGTCGGGGCTCGCGCCAGGGGGGTGGGGCGTGCTGTCGTACCCCGGCTCAACGCGGCGGAGGCGGCGCTCGTCGAAGGGATCGATGTCCGCACGGCGGCGACGCTCGCCGAGCTCGTCGACGCGCTTCGCGGAACCGCGGAGCTCCCGCGCCCGCCCGCGACGAGCGACGTCGCGATCGACGAGGACGAGATGGCGGACGATCTCGCCGACGTGCGCGGTCAGTCCGCGGCGCGGCGCGCGCTCGAGATCGCGGCGGCCGGTGGGCACAACCTCTTGATGATCGGTCCGCCCGGAGCGGGCAAGACGATGCTCGCGCGCCGACTCCCTGGGCTCTTGCCGCCGCTCTCGAAGGCCGAGGCGCTCGACGTGACGGCGATCCACAGCGTCGCGGGCATGCTGTCGGGGACGCGCGCGTTTCTGCGTTCACGCCCATTCCGCGCTCCGCATCACACCGTGAG
>JAYVXB010000092.1:0-8239 GCA_043785585.1 Deltaproteobacteria bacterium
TCGATGGGCGTCGCCGGTCACGGTCGGCGGCGCGCCGCACTGCCCGACGAGCGTGCCCACCGTCCCGCCGAATCCACCCGCTTGTCCGGCGACACGCGCGGCGGTACCGACCGGGATCTGCACCTCGACCTCGTCGTGCAACTACTCGGCGTCGACGTGCTCTTGCGGTCGGTTCTGTCCGAGCTACCCGATTCGCCAACCCGATTGCGACGCCGGCGTGACCGGGCCGTGCTGCGACGCGAAGGTGCAATGGCACTGCTTCGACGGACCCGAGTATTGCCCGACGCCGCGGCAACGCGTCGGCACCGCGTGCACGAAAGAAGGCGACTCGTGCGCGGTGAGCCCGCCGGTCGAATGCGGACAAGCGACGCTCCAATGCCAAAAGGGAATTTGGAGTCTCATCGACTTTGGATGCCCCGTGTCGAGCGCGAAAGCCAAACGCGAAATCTCGTATGTCGATGAAGCCGACGAGGAGCAGCTGCGACGCGAGCTCATGAGCGTTCGCCTCGCGACGTACCGGTACAAAGAGGGCGACGACGCGCGGCACCTCGGCTTCATCATCGAGGACATGCCGCCGGGGAGCGCCGCGGTGCTGCCGTCGCGCGAGCGCGTCGATCTCTACGGGTACGTCAGCATGGCGGTGGCAGCGATTCAGGCCCAAGAGCGGGAGATCGCGGCGTTGAAGCGCGAGGTCGCGCGGCTCGAAGGGGCGCGCGCGAAGGCGCCGCGATGACGCTCGCCGCGGGGCATCGCGTCGTCGTCAGCGAGTTTGCGGAGTCTCCGCTCGAGGCGATCGAGAAGCACATGTCGCTCGTCCCGATGGATCCGCCCGACACGGCGAAGCTCTCGGCGCACGACGTCATCGTCGCAGTGAAGAGCGCGTCGGTCGGCTGGGTCGATCTCTTGATGACGAGTGGCCAGTACCAGCACATGCCAAAGCCTCCTTATTGCCCTGGGCTCGAGTACGCGGGTGAGGTCGCGTGGAAGGGAGCCGACGTCGGCGGCGACATCGAAGTAGGCCATGCGGTGCTCGTCGACGGCTTTCTCGCGGGGCCGCGGTCCGTCGGCGACTACCAGGCGTACGGTGGCTTCGCGTCGTACGCGGTCGCGCCGATGAACGCCGTGCGAAAGATCCCCGGCGGGTTGTCGTTCGATCAAGCGTGCAACCTTCTCGGAAACTACGAGACCGCGTACCACTGCCTCGTGTCGCGAGGGCGACTCGCGTCGGGCGAGACGGTGCTCATCAACGGCGCGTCGGGATCGACCGGGCTCGCGGCGGTGCAAGTCGCGAAGCTCCTCGGCGCGAAGGTGATCGCGACGGGTCGCTCCGACGCGAAGCTCGCCGTCGTGAAGGAGCACGGCGCGGATCACGTCATCAACTGCAAGAGCGTCGATGGCGAGAGCGGCGTGCGGGCGTTTCGCGACGACGTGAAGGCGTTGACCGGCGGTCGCGGGGTGAACGTCGTCTACGACGGCGTCGGCGGCGACATCTCGCTCGAGAGCTTGCGGTGCGTCGCGTTCGGCGCGCGCTTCCTCGTCGTCGGGTGGGCGGCGACGCCGTTCGTCGCGAGCGGCAAAGGGCGGCGAGGCGCGCCCAACGCGAACGTGCTCCCGACGAACCTGATCATGATGAAGGGGCTCGATGTCCTCGGATGCCCGACGGTGATCTCGACCTTGAACGATCCGTCACTTCGCGCTCCGCGCCTCGAGCAGATCCTGCGTTGGGCCGACGAGGGGAAGATCAAACCGCACGTGTCGCACGTCTTCCCGCTCGCGGAGTTCAAAGACGCGATGCGGACGAAGTGGAACGGCGGCGTCACCGGCGGGTGCGTGCTCCGGCCATGATTTGACTGAACATGTGAGCAGTAGTATGCGTCACGGTATCCCGCCGTGCCTCGTCTTCCCGCAGCGAAGTGGTCGGCGACCGTGCGCGACATCGTCCGCGTCGTCGTCTCGTACTGCAAACGCCACGTCGTGAAGGGGCACGTGCACGTCAACGAGGTCGAGGGCGGGCTCGAGGTCGTCGTCTTCGTCGAAGAGCGCGGGCCGATGACGCAGGCGGCGAGGGAGCAACCTTCGCGGAAGGTCGACGCGCCTTCCGAGTGAGTCCGTTGCCGCGCTTCACGCGACGCTCGACCTCATGCGCGAGGACGTGAAACGCGCGGTCGCTCTAAATCAGCACGCGCGAATGTCGATCACGGCTCGCGAGAGGACCGCCAAGGCGCAAAGACGCCAAGGGGTTGGGGATGAGAACTGCGAGCACCGCGAGGTACGCATCTCGAACCGCTCGAGCGTCACCCCGAACCTCCTCTCTTGGCGTCTCTGCGTCTTGGCGGTCAAATCCCCATCAGGTGTTCGTTGTTCGACATTCGCGCTCGCTGATTTAGCGTCGTCGCCGCCGCGCGCCCACCGCGATCACGCCGCACAACGCGAGCAACCACACCGATCGCGAAGTGCCCGCTCCGCGTCCAAGGGTGCAGCCCGCGGACTCGCCCGCTGCATTGAACGTCGAGTCGCCGCCGCTCGATGCGTCGCCGCCGCCGCCGCCATCCGCGTGCGCGACGCCGCCGTCTGCTTCGGGCGCCGCCGAGTCGCTTCCGCTCGCGGCATCGCCGGTCGTCCCGGCGTCGTGCGTCCCGCCGCCCGCGTCGGAGTTGCCCGCGTCGGACTTCGCGCCCGCGTCGCTGACGGGCGAGCCGCCGAACGCCTGCAGCTGCGCGAGCGTCCCGTTGAACGTATTGAGATCGACCGCCGTCGCAGGAACACCCGGAACGGTGCCCGTCGACGATCGCTGCCAGAACGCCCACGTCGACCACGGCCCCGGAACGTTCGGGCAGCTCACGCCCCAGTTCGCGACCCACAGCGTGTAACGACCGAGCCCCGCGGGCGGCGTTCCGATCGTCCCCGTGATGAAGCCCGGGCTCGTGTAGACCATCGCGGTCTTCCCCGTCGCCGCCGTGACCGCGTCGAGGAACTTCACCGCGTTCGCGCCGATCGTCGCGCCGCTCTGTCCGTCGGCGGTCTCGAGATCGAGGACGAGGGGGAGATCGCCCGCGTCGAGCGCGCCGACGGTCTGCACGAAGTGATTGGCCTGCGCGACCGGATCCGCGTTCGCGCGGAAGAAGTGGTACGCGCCGCGCACGACGCCGGCCGCTTTCATCCCGGCCCAGTTCGCCGCGAACGTCGGATCGACGTACGTCGTGCTCTCGGTCGCTTTCGCGATCGCAAAGTCGATCCCGTTCGCCTTCGCGGTCGCCCACGTGATGGTGCCGTCGTAGTGCGAGACGTCCATGCCGTGCACGGTGTTCTGACCGCAGACGATGGTGGCCGCGGACGACGACTCGGTGCTCTCCGGGCGCTCCGGTCCGACGTCGCCGCACGCCGCGGACATGCCGGTCACCATCACGCCGACCGCGACTCCGCGAACGAGCGCGCCCCACGGTGCGCCGCTCGATGAAGGCATGTTCATGACGTTTCGACCTCGCACGACGAGAGCCTTCGCAACGCGTGTGCCGCGCGTGATCGCGGGCGTCCGCGCGTGGGAATCGGCGTGCTCGGGACGGAGCGCGCGCGATGGCGTGCGAGTCGCGAGCGGTCACGAGGTGGAATTTGGCGACTATGCTGTCGCGTGATGACCGGCGAGAGAGAGCATCCGTTCGATCGTGTGACCGAGGGCGAGCTGCGTCGCCGGCAGAGCGCGAAGTGGACCTACTACCCGCGCGACGTTCTGCCCGCGTGGCTCGCCGAGATGGACGTGCCGCTCGCCGATCCGATTCGTCGCGTCCTGCACGCCGCGATCGACGCGGACGACGCGGGCTATGCGCCGTCGTCGGGGCTCGGCGAAGCGTTCGCGCCGTGGGCCGATGCGCGTTGGGGTTGGAAGCTCGCGCCGAGCGACGTGCACCTCGTCGCGGACGTCGTCACGGGGATCGCCGAGATCTTGCGCGTCGCGACCGCGCCTGGCGACGGCGTCGTGATCGACACCCCCGTCTACCATCCGTTCGCCGCGACGATTCGCATGCTCGGCCGCGTCGTCGTCGCGACGCCGCTCGCGCGCGGCTCGTCGGGATGGTCGCTCGACGTCGACGCGATTCGCCGCGCGTACGAAGGGGGCGTGCGCGCGCACCTTCTCTGCTCGCCGCACAACCCGACGGGCATCGTCTACCCCAAGGACACGCTCGCCGAGATCGCGTCGCTCGCGGATCGTCACGGCGTCCTCGTCGTGAGCGACGAGATCCACGCACCGCTCACGCGCCCCGGCGTCGTGCACACGCCGTTTCCGAGCGTCTCCGCGGCGGCCGCGCGGAGATCGATCGTCGTGACGTCGGCGTCGAAGGCTTGGAACCTCGCGGGCCTGAAGGCCGCGATGATGATCGCGTGCGACGACGCGACGCGCGCCGTGCTCGCGCGTCTTCCGCCCGACACGCCGTTTCACGCGGGTCACCTCGGCGTCCTCGCGGGGCGCGCGGCGTTTCTCGAAGGCGATGGGTGGCTCGCGAGCACCAACGCGCTCCTCGAACGAAACCGCGTTCTCCTCGCCGAGCTCCTCGCGCGATCGCTCCCCGACGTTCGCTACGTGCCGCCCGAAGCGGGCTACCTCGCGTGGCTCGATTTCACGCGCCTCGGCCTCGGCGACGATCCGATGCGCGCGCTTCTCGAGCGCGGGAAGATCGCGCTGTCGTCGGGGCCGATGTTCGGCGCGGAAGGGAAGGGGTTCGCGCGTCTCAACATCGCGACGCCGCGGGCGCTGCTCGAGGAGGCGGTGACGCGGATCGTCCTCGGGTGCGGCACGCGCGCCCTTCGATGAGCGACGAGGCGAACGAACATCGAGCAGCGGTGTGTTACGTTCCTAAATGGAGTTCACTCGATGGTCGACGACCCCATCTTGCAGCGCCTCCGCGCGCTCCTGAGCGAGTTCACGAGCGTGCCGGAGAGCGAGCTCCGCGCGGACTCGACCCCCGAGAACACGGCGGGCTGGGACTCGGCGGCAAATCTATTTCTCTTCGCGGCGATCGAGGAGGAGTACACGGTGACGTTCGGCACGCGAGACATCATGCGATTGAGGTCGCTCGGTGACATCGCTGCGTTCCTCACCGCTTCGAACGCGAGGGCACAGCCGAGCGTGCCGAATGCTTGAGGGCCGTTCGTTCGGGCCGCTCGACGCCGCGCGAAAGAAGCTATCCGGCCTGTCGTACGAGCTGAAGCGACGTGACAACGATCTCCCGGACAAGCTGCTTCGCATCTCGCAGCGCGGCGTCGCGATGCTGCACACGTCGCCGCACGTCGACGTGAGCCGCCGCTTGATCTTCGAGCTCACGAAGGCACCAAAGCCTTTTCGCGGCATGAAGGATTTCGTCATTCGACGCGGTACCGAGCGCGATGTCGGCCCGCTCTCGACGATCGACGACACCGCCGAGCCGCTCGTGCGCTCGCGCCTCGCGCGCGGCGAGCTCGCCTACGTCGGAGAGCTCGAAGGCGATATTCTCTGCCACACCTGGTTTCACCCGGGCCCGACGCCGTGCGAAGAGGATCGCGACACCGGAGCGTCGTGGGCGCTCGATGCGACGACGTTCTGGTCGTACAACGGCGCCAGCAAGGCCGAAGCGCGCAGCACCGGCATCTTCGTCAAGCTGTTCCAAAACGCGCTCCACGAGATCTTCGAGGTGCACGGCGCCAGGCGCGTTCACGGATTCATTCACGACACGAACCGCGCGTCGATCACCATGCACGAGCGCCTCGGCTTCACCTGTCTCGGCGCGCTCGTCGTCGTAGCGGTCCCTGGTTTCAAGTGGCTTCGCTGGGACGGGAGCGGCAGGTCGCGGCAATGGGTCGTGCGGCGCTCGCTCGATTTCGCCCTCGCGTTTCCGCCTTCCTGAGCAGGCCATGGATCCGTCGTTCGCAACCGAAGTGCGATCGCCCGCAGGCATCAAGCAAGCGTTCCATTTCGGCGCGCCTGGGCGCGAGCTCTTCGCGTGGTTTCATCCGGCCGCGACGCCGACGCGCGACGCGTGCGTCGTCCTCTGCAATGCGCTCGGCACGGATCTCACGCGCTCTGATCGCGCCTACCGCCACCTCGCCGAGCGCCTCGCCGCCGACGGGTTCGCCGTGCTCCGCTTCGAGATGCTCGGCACCGGCGACTCTGCGGGCGACGAGCACGCGCCGGACCTCGTGCGCGCTTGGCTCGACGACATCGGGCACGCATGCGACGAGCTGCGCGCTCGCAGCGGCGCGAAGAAAACCGCGCTCGTCGGGCTCCGCCTAGGCGCGACCCTCGCGATGACCCTCGCGGCCGAGCGCGGCGACGTCGACAGCCTTGTGCTGTGGAGCCCGTGCATCTCGGGCAAAGCGTTCGTCACCGAGCAGGTCAAGTTGCACAAGCTCTACGAGCGCATCGAGCCGCAGCTCGCCGCGGCACCGAAGGCCGGCGGCGATGGCGAGGAAGCGCTCGGGATCTTCTTGCCGCGCGCGGTCATCCGCGATCTCGAAGCGATCGATCTTCTCGCGATCGACAAACGCCCCGCGCGACGCACCCTCGTCGTCGATCCTGGAAACCTCGCGGGTCGCGATGCATTGATGCAAAACCTCGAGCGACTCGCCGCAGGCCCCGAGCTGAAAACGCACCCCGGTCAAAAATTCCTCATCACGATCTCGCACCGCGGGCTTCTCCCCGACGACGTGCTCGAGTCCATTCGTGGCTTCTTGCGTGACGGCCACCCGTACTCAGAGCCGAGCGCCCCCGAGCGTCGCGCGTCCGTTCCCGCGCCGTCGCGCGAGGTGCCGATCGCGTTCGGACGAAAGCGACCACTCTTCGCAATCCTCACTCCGGCGGAACCCGAGCACGCGCGACGCGGACGACCGGCGATTGTCCTCGCGAACACGGGCTGCGTGAATCGCGTCGGACCGCACCGCATGTACGTCGCGATGGCGCGTCGATGGGCGAAGCTCGGGTTCGACGTGCTGCGTGTCGATCTCTCTGGCATCGGCGACAGCCCGGTGGAGCCCGGCGAAAAGGAGAACGTCACGTACCCGCGCGGCGGCTACGACGATCTCGACGAGGCGATGCACGCGCTCCGCGAACGCGTCGGCGCGGATCGCTTCGTCTTGGCGGGCGTCTGCTCCGGCGGCGACTACGCATTTCAGCTGGGCGCGCGCGCGTCGAACATCGCGAGCGCGATTGTCATGAACCCGCGCACGTTCCTCATGCTCGATCTCCAGGCGGTCGAATCACGCAGCGACAACCCCGCCGCGCCCGATGCGATCGAAGTCCCGCGCACGCTAGGTCGCATGGCGGAGGCCGGCGTCGACACGCTCCTCGTCGTCAGCGAAAACGATCCGGGCGTCGCCTATGCCGACCGGCACTTCACCGACGAGATGCGCGCGCTCGAACGGGTCGTCGGTTTCACGCGAAAAACCATCTCCGGCGCTGATCACACGTTCACGCCCGTCCTCGCGCAGCGGCGCGTCGTCGATCTCGTAACGGCTCATCTTTCGGCCCTTTACCTCTGATTCGACCGCGAAAACCGAAACGCCACATGCGGGCGTGGCAAACGCCCGGCGCCGAGTTATTCTCCAATGTTCACTGGGGGGCTCATGCCGGAGACGCGCGACCTCGAGGAGATGGTGACACGGCTCGTGCTCGAGTACGCACAAGACGTCCCGGCGGGCCCGCGCCCGCTCGATCCTGCGCTCACGCTGCGCGGCGATCTCGCGGTCGACTCGCTCTCGCTCGTGTCGCTCATGGTGCGGCTCGGCGAAGAGTTCGGCGTGCTCGATCTCGAAGAGTGGGGCGCCGAGCTAGAAAAACTCGAAACGATTTCAAACTTAACCGACTTCGCCCGCGCGCTCCAACGCTCGCAGGGCCAAAACCAGCGGACAGGCACGGATTGAAAGGACGATGGCGATGCAAGCGACGAATGAAAACGACAAGAAGAACGAGAACGAGCAAGAGCCGACTCCGCCCGAGGCCGACGGCGAAGAGTTTCAGATCACGGTGAAGAAGCTCGACTTGCCGGTGAAGCCGCGCGGCGTCCTCGCAGAGTGACGGCGAGCTAGCGCCACGCTGGAACTCTGTTCGTCGGCGCCGTAGCCTTGGCGCCGGGAGACCGCATGGCACGACCTTCTGCCGTTCCGCTGCATCTCGGGAGCCCTCGGGACGCCCTCTTCGGCTGGTACCACGCCGCGGAAGGGACCCGAGGGTGCGGCGTCGTGCTGTGCCACCCGATCAACGACGACTGCGTCC
>JAYVXB010000093.1:0-8224 GCA_043785585.1 Deltaproteobacteria bacterium
GCGAAGAGGACGAGGCCAATGGCGAAGCGGGTCGAGTCGTTGCCCTTCCCGAGCTGCTCTGCGAGCTCCACGGCGAGGAGGCCGAAGAGCGTCGTGAACTTGATGATCGGGTTCATCGCGACCGACGACGTGTCCTTGAATGGATCGCCGACGGTGTCGCCGACGACCGCTGCGTCGTGGAGCGGCGTGTTCTTCTCCTTCAATTCGACTTCGACGATCTTCTTCGCGTTGTCCCAAGCGCCGCCGGCGTTCGCCATGAAGAGCGCTTGGAAGAGACCGAAGAGGGCGATCGCGATGAGGTAGCCGATGAAGAAGAACGGCTCGATGAACGCGAAGGCGAGCGTCCCGAAGAACGTCGTCAAGAAGATGTTGAACATCCCCTTCTGCGCGTAGATCGTGCAGATCTCGACGACCTTCTTGCTGTCCTCGATCGACGCCTTCTCGACGCCTTCGAGCTTGATGTTCGCCTTGATGAACTCGACCGCGCGGTACGCGCCCGTGGTCACCGCTTGCGTCGATGCGCCGGTGAACCAGTAGATGACCGAGCCACCCGCGATGAGGCCGAGCAAGAACGGCGGGTGGAGAAGCGACAGCTTCTGGATCTTCACGAGGTTCGACAGACCGTCCGTGAGGATGACGATGATCGAGAAGATCATCGTCGTCGCGCCGACGACGGCGGTGCCGATGAGAACCGGCTTCGCGGTCGCCTTGAACGTGTTGCCCGCGCCGTCGTTCTCTTCGAGGTAGTGCTTGCCGCGCTCGAACTCCGGCTCGAAGCCGAAGTCCTTCTTGATCTCGGCCTTGATGCCCGGGATGGCTTCGATGCACGACAGCTCGTAGACCGACTGCGCGTTGTCCGTGACCGGACCGTACGAGTCGACCGCGATCGTGACCGGGCCCATGCCGAGGAAGCCGAACGCGACGAGACCGAACGCGAACACTGGCGATGCGTCCATCGTCCCGACCGTCATGATCGAGCCGAGGCCCTGGAGCGAGACGAGGTACGCCGTGCCCATCAGGAAGAGGAAGACCATTCCCATCCAGAAGGCGCTGAAGTTCCCCGCCGTGAGACCCGACAGGATGTTGAGCGACGCGCCGCCTTCGCGCGACGAGGTGACGACCTCTTTGACGTGAGCCGACTCGGTCGACGTGAAGACCTTGACGACCTCGGGGATGATCGCGCCGGCGAGCGTGCCGCACGTGATGATGATCGAGAGCTTCCACCAGAGCGACGGATCGCCGCCGATGTTCGGGATGAGGAGGTACGACACCACGAACGTGAGCGCGACCGAAAGGAGCGACGTGATCCAGACGAGGACCGTCAGCGGGTGCTCGAAGTTCATCTTGAGGACTTCGCCGTACTTGGCCTTCGCGATCGCCTCGTTGATGAAGTACGCGACCGCGCTCGCGATGACCATCACGATGCGCATGACGAAGATCCAGACGAGGAGCTGAACGCGAAGGGTCTCGCTCGCCGCTTCCGTCTTGCCGTGAACCGCGAGGAGAATGAACGAGATGAGCGCGACGCCCGTGACACCGTACGTCTCGAAGCCGTCGGCCGAGGGACCGACCGAGTCGCCCGCGTTGTCGCCCGTGCAATCGGCGATGACGCCCGGGTTGCGCGCGTCGTCTTCCTTGATCTTGAAGACGATCTTCATGAGGTCCGACCCGATGTCGGCGATCTTCGTGAAGATGCCGCCCGCGATGCGGAGCGCCGCGGCGCCGAGCGACTCGCCGATGGCAAAGCCGATGAAGCACGGACCGGCGTAGCTGCCCGGGACGACCAAGAGGATGCCGAGCATGATCATGAGCTCGACCGAGATCAGCATCATGCCGATGCTCATGCCCGCCTTGAGCGGGATGGCGTAGCAGGGGTACGGCTTGCCGCGGAGCGAGCCGAACGCCGTTCGCGAGTTGGCGAAGGTGTTGACGCGAATGCCGAACCAAGCGACCGCGCTCGAGCCGGCGATACCCACGAGGCTGAAGCCGAGGATGATCGCGACCTGCAGTCCCTTGCCGTCGGCGAAGTAGTGCTGAATGACGCCGAAGTAGAGGACGATGATCGAGCCGATGAACGCCTCGAGCAGAAGAATGAACTTCATCTGCGTGAGCAAGTACGTCTTGCAGGTCGCGTAGATGAGCTCGGAGACTTCGAGCATCGACTTGTGAACCGGCGCGTTCTTGAGCTGCTGGTAGATCACGAAGCCGAACACCATGCCGAGCAGCGAGACGCCGATGCCCATCATGAGGAGCTTCGAGCCGTCGATGCCGCCGAGGAACGTGACGCTGTTCAGGTGCGGGACGACGAGGTCCGCTTCGCCGTGATGGACCGGAGCCGCGGGCACGGCCGCGCCGTCGCGGTTGGCGTAGGCCATCGTCGCGCCGAAGAGTGCAAACACCAGCGGAAGCAGGGCGAGGAGACACCTCACCGCTCGGCTGCCCCCGCCGTTCATCGATACCAAGGACTTCATGGAGACCTCTGCTTGAGAAAAAGAGTGCTTTCGACCACCAAAAATCGGTGTGATGGCACCCGCGATCTCGAGTGGTTGGCCGCCTGCCAGGCGCAGACGCTTCAGCACGCCTCGTCTTGCTCCCCTTCTAAATCGGTGGGGAAGAAGCGGCGCCTCTCTAGCAGTGAACCCCGAGATTGTAAACCGACGCTGTGCGGCAGAGCGGGCGCGGGCGACGCGAATCGGCAGGATTTCAGCAGGTTGACGCAGGGTGATTTTCGTCAGGGTCAACGCATCGTGGCGTCGCCCCACTGCATTTCGAAGGTCGTCGGGTGCTCGATGTCTTGCTCGGCGGCCGCGGTCGGGACGGCACGGGTCCCTTCCGCGAGCTCGCGGCAGCTCCCGTCGCTCCCGTTGCCTTTGCCGTGGCTCTGCATCTCGGAGTACGCGGTCGCCGCGGCGTGTCCGATCCAGGCGGGGCGCAGAGTGACGGCGGCGCGGAGCAGGTTGCAGGCGGCGTCGCGCGCGTGGACGTCCTCAAGGTACCAACGCGCGGTCATCGGCGTCTCGAGGAACAGAGCGATGCGTCGCGCGACGAGCGGCGTGAGCGGGACGATCCACGCGCCGCGCGCAGCCTCCGCCTTCACCGTCATCGACGGGTGCACCGCGACGACGCGCGCGAGCATCGGCGCGAACCGTTTGTCGCGCGCCTCGCGCAGACAGTGAATCGCGGTCAGCACGACGCGAACGTTCTCGACGCCGACGAACGGCGCGCACGCCTCCGCCACGCGCGGGCGCATCGTCGCGAGGCGCGGCTCGTCGAGGTCCTGCCCGTTCGCGTACCCCATGCCAAGGATCGCGAGCATGTGCTCGAGCGCGGCGAGCGCGAAGCCTTCGATCGACGGATCGGGGTCTCGGAGCATTGCGAAGAGCTCTCGCTCCGACGTCTTCGCGGCGATGACGCCGGCGTTGTCCTTCGCTGCCGCGTCGTCGTGGAACGCCGTGGGCGTGCGATCGCGCATCACCTCCTCGGTCTTCCGTCCGAGCTCGAGCAACCTGCCAATCGCGTCTTCTTCGGCGATCTTCAATAGGCAGAACGACTCCGCACGCGGCTTGGCGTCGTTGGCGCAATGCGCAGACTCCGGCGAGAGCGCGCGCGGCGCGGCGTACCGCTTCGGCGCGGGACGCGATGGAGCATCGATCGCGATCGGCGCGTCCGGTGTGTCGGGCGCGTCCCACCCCGGCGAGTCCGCGCTGCTCGCGGTCGCCGCCGTCGATGCGCTCGGAGCACCACCGACCTTCGTGACGAGCATCGTGGGCGCGCGCCGAGAACCGCACGCCACGAGCGTCACGACCGCGAAGGCGATTTGGAAGCGCACGGAGCCACGGTAGCAAGCGAGGGTGTGCGCGTCTGTCCGCATTCCGTGCGGGCGCGCGGCAAAGTTCCGAGCGCGCCGCTTTGTGCATCGAAAAGTCGAAGACCCACATTGCGCGCGCACGCGCGTTGAGGGAGACGTCTCGCCATGGAACCCAACGACGCGGACCAGACGCTCGAGATGACGCCGCCCCCGGACGCGACGGATCGGATGCTCGCGCTCGACTTCCTCGATGCGGCCGAGATGATCGCTCCGACGTCAGCGCACGCGCTTCGCGATCGCCTCGGCGAAGCGCGTCGCGGCGTTGCCTTGCGCCAGGAAGAGTGACGGCTCGACGACCTCGAGCTCCATCAGCGTGACGGCTCCGTCGTCGGCGCGTGCCAGATCGACGCGCGCGTAGAGAAGCTCGTCTCCGTCGAACGGGATCGCATCGAGCACGGCGCGCGCGAAGCGTCGTTCCTCGTCCGTCGCGTCGACGGACGGCTCCCCTCCGTGCTTGACGCCGACGGGCGTCAGCGACGGATTCTTTCGAATCGCATGCGACGGCTCACCGTCGAAGAACACGACGGAGATCTCGCCGTGCCCCTCGACCGACGCGAAGTACGGCTGCACGAGCGCGTCACCGCCCGACACGATCGTGTCGAGGTGCGCCTGCGCAACGGCATCCACGTCGCCACGCACTCGAATCGTGGCGTGCGATCCGGCCGACACCGCCGGCTTCACGACGACGTCGTTCCACCCACGTGCGCGCGTGAGCTCTGCGAGATCGACACGCGCGCCGCGATCGACGAACGCGGTCGGCACGATGGAGACGCCGCGCGTCTCGAGATCCGCGAGGTAGCGCTTGTGCGAATTCCAACGCACGACCGGCGCGGGGTTGAACAACGACGTCATGCGCGCTGCGCGATCGGCCCACGCGAGGTAGCGATCGCGGACGTGAATGTAGTCCCACGTCGAGCGGATCACGCACGCTCGGACGCACGACCAGTCGAACTCGGCGTCCGTCCATATGGCAGGACCCGCGCGGAGACCGAGCGTGGCGAGGGCCGGAAGGAGGAGGCGCTCGTCGGGATCGAGATCAGGGAGAGCGGCGGCCGTCGCGAGCGCGATGTCCATGGGCGAGAGCGGAGCGTAGCCGCATGCATCCCGCCGCGGTATCCTTCGGGCATGCTTCGTACCGCGATCCTCCCTCTCTTCCTTTCTCTGTCGCTGACTGCGTCGGCGTGCGCCCCGGCGGTTCAAGAGCACGTCGTGCTCAAACCCGAAGCGATGGCCGTCGAGTTCGCGATGGATACGCCGAGCTCGAACGCGTACGCGATGGTCGGCCTGATCACGTCCGACGCCGCGGGCAAGGAGATCCCCGAGGCGCTCGAGTCGGCGAAGAACGACTTGCGCAACAAGGCCGCAGCGCTCGGTGCGACGCTCGTCATGATCGACGAGACGACGCCGGACAAGGATTTCGTGCGCGAGAAACGGATCGTCCACGTGAAAGGGCGCGCGTTCAAAGTGAAGGATTGACCTCCGGAAGAGATTTCGACGAGTGTCGCGTCCGAAACTGCACGCCGACGAAAGCGCGGCTACACTGGCCCGCGTGGACCTCGATCTCCTCACGAAGCAGTACGCCGCGCACGTCGCCGATCTCGATCGCCGCTACGGGGCCGCGCTCGCCGCCGCCGGCTTCGACGCCGTCGTCATCCACTCCGGCTCGGCAAAGAAACGGACCGAGTTCGACGACCAGTATTGGCCGCTCCGACCGACGCCGCACTTTCAGCACTGGGCGCCGCTCGCGGAGGCGGACTGCGCGCTCGTCGTCTCGCCGGGCTCCCCTACGCGAATCGTGCGACCCAAGGCGACGAGCTTTTGGGAGAAGCCGGCCGAGACCGAGACCGATCACTGGAAGAGCGCGATCGACGTCGCGATGGTCGACACACCCGACGACGTGAAGAAGCACGTGCCGCACGGTCGTCACGGCAAACGCGTCGCGTTCGTCGGCGAGGACCGCGTGCGTGGGACCGCGTGGGGCTTCGACGACGCGGCGATGAATCCGGGCGCGCTCGTGCAGGAGCTCGACGCGCTCCGCGTCACGAAGACGCCGTACGAAGTCCTCTGCCTCGCGGAGGCGAACCGTCGCGCGGCGCTCGGGCACGAGGCGGTGCTCGTCGCGTTTCATGCCGGCGACGCGTCCGAGCTCGATCTGCACCTTCGTTACCTCGGCGCGACGTCGCAAGACGATCCCGAGACGCCGTACAAGAACATCGTCGCCCTCGGCGCGAACGCGTCGACGCTTCATCACATCGCGTACCAGAAGGCTGCGCGCGGGCGCGCGACGGAGTCGCTCTTGCTCGACGCGGGGGCCAGCTACCAGGGGTACTGCTCGGACATCACGCGAACGTGGGTCAAAGGGGGCGACGCCACGGCGAGCGCGTTCGCGGCGCTCGTCGCGGGCGTCGACGGAATGCAGCGACGGCTCTGCGCTGCAGTGAAGATCGGCGAGCCGTACGAAGCGCTCCACGACGAGTCGCACCGACAAGTCGCGATCATCTTGCGCGAGGTCGGCATCGCGAAGGCGTCCGCCGACGAGCTCGTCGCGTCGGGCGTGACGCGCGCGCTCTTCCCGCACGGGCTCGGTCACTCGCTCGGTCTTCAGTGCCACGACGTCGGATGCGCGCTCGTCAAGCCGCGCGAGGAGAACCCTTTCTTGCGGAATACATCGAACGTCTCCGTCGGGCAGTGCTTCACGATCGAGCCGGGGATCTACTTCATCGACGCGCTCCTCGCGCCGATGCGCGCAGGCGCGAACGACGCGCGCGTCGACTGGAAGCTCGTCGACGCGCTCGCGGATCTCGGCGGCGTTCGCATCGAAGACGATCTCGTCGTCGTCGACGCGTTGCCGACGACGCGCAACCTCACACGCGAGCACCTCCCGCTCGGCGGCGGTGCGCTCTGATGTGGAACCGCGGATGGCGTGACACGGTCTGGAGCAATCTCGGTGAGACGTGGGACGTCGTCATCGTCGGCGGCGGCATCACCGGCGCAGGCATCCTCGCGGAGGCGACGCGGCTCGGAATGCGCGCGCTCCTCGTCGAGGCGCGCGACTTCGCATCCGGCACGTCGAGCCGGTCGACGAAGCTCGTGCACGGCGGTCTCCGCTACTTGAGAAACGGGCAAGTGCGACTCACACGCGAGTCGGTGCGCGAGCGCGAGCACTTGATGCGCGAAGCGCCGGGTCTCGTGACGCCGCTCGGATTTTTTCTGACGAGCTTCGAGGGCGACAAGATGCCCAAATGGATGTTCGGCGCCGGGCTCGCCATCTACGACGTCCTCGCGAGCAAGTGGGCTCACAAGAGCATGAGCCGCGAAGAGATCATCGAAGCGTGCAAGCCCTGCAAAGGCGCGTCGATGCGCGGCGGATACCACTACTACGATGCGCAGACCGACGACTCGCGCCTCACGCTGCGCGTTCTTCGCGAAGCCTGCGCGCGCGGCGGCGTGGCGATCAACTACGCGCGCGTCGAGACGCCGCTCCGCGACGGCGCGGGCAAGGTGCACGGCGTGGCGCTGCGCGACGTGGCGACGGGACGCACGGCCGAGGTCAAGGCGCGCGCCGTCGTCAACGCGACTGGCGTGTGGGCCGACGATCTCCGCGAGAAGATCGGCGAGACGCGCAAGCTGCGCGCGATCCGCGGGAGTCACCTCGTCTTCTCGCACGACCGAGTGCCCATCCCCGAGGCGCTCAGTCTTCTGCACCCGCGCGACGAACGCGCCGTGTTCGCCGTGCCCTGGGAGGGCGTGACGCTCATCGGGACGACCGACGTCGATCACGGGCGCGACCTCGAGACCGAGCCGTCGATGTCGCAAGACGAGGCGACGTACATCATGGAGGCCGCGGCGCGCGCGTTCCCGACGCTGGATCTCACGCTCGGCGACGTGCGCTCGTCGTACGCGGGTGTGCGAAGCGTCATCGACACGGGCGCGCGCGATCCTTCGAAGGAGTCGCGCGAGCACGCTCTTTGGCTCGAGCACGGGATGCTCACGGTCACGGGCGGCAAGCTCACGACGTTCCGGTTGATGGCGCGCGACGCACTCGAAGCGCTCGGCGACTTGCTCCCGCGGAGACCGGATGCAGATCGCATCCTCGACGACGTCGACGCGACGCTCGAAGGCGTGGACGGCCTCGCCGAGGCGGCGCGCGCGCGCCTCGTCGGACGCCACGGTGCGGAGGCAGCAAAGGTGCTCGCGGCGGGGCCCGACGCGCTGACGCCGATCGGCGACGGGATCGCGACGTGGGGCGAGCTGCGATGGGCGGCTCGCGCCGAAGGGGTCGTGCACCTCGAGGACTTGCTGCTGCGTCGCGTGCGCCTCGGCCTCTTGCTCGGCGAAGGGACGCTCGCGGTCATG
>JAYVXB010000094.1:0-8192 GCA_043785585.1 Deltaproteobacteria bacterium
CCGGAGAGCACGCACGACTTCGTGATTCCCGTCGGAGGCCTCGGCGAGCAGGCGATGTCGCCGAGCGTCGCCGGGCTCGGCGACGGGCGTGTGCTCCTCGCGTGGACCGAAGGGCCATCGACGAATCGGCAAGTGCGCGTGCAGCTCGTCGGCGCCGACGACGTGCCGACGGGAGACGCGATCGCGGTGTCGGCCGACGGCGTTTTTTCGGGGCAGGGGCAGGTCGCGCTCGGCGCGGACGGACGCGGCATCGTCGCGTTCTTCGCGTCGCGCTCCGGAGAGTTCGACGTCGTCGCCGCGCCGATCGCCTGCAAGCGGTGAGCGCGATCAAATTCTCTCGCTCTCCTCTCGCGCGAACACCAGCATCTCTCCCAGCACGTCGTGATCGCGCGTCCCCGCCGGCTTCATCCCCAGCTTCTCGATCACGCGCAACGACGCCGCGTGCCACGCGAACGTCGTCGCCTTCACGACGCGAACGCCCGGCTGGGCGAGCGCCCACTCGACCGACGCGCGCGTCGCTTCCGTCGCGAGCCCCATCCCCTGCGATCCCTCTTCGACGCCGTACGCGATCTCCACGACGCCGTCGTCGCCAGGCGCGCCGTGAAACACGACGCTGCCGAGCACTCGTCGCTCGCCGTCGCGCGACAGCATCATGCGATCGCCCCACAGCCGTCGGTCGGGATCGGCGCGAATGCGATCGAGCGACGCCGTGAACGCACGCTCGATGAGCGCGCGGTTCGGCCACGCCGGCGGCAGGCGCGCGTTCGCGATGCGCTCGGCGTCGTCGCGCCGGCCGAGCATCACCGCTTCGACCATCGGAAGCGTGAACGGAATGAGGTAGAGACGCGGCGTGACGAGGATCACATGCTCAGCGTCACGCGAACGCGCGCTCTCGTAAAGCCTCGCGCGCCCGAGGCCCCGCTGGGACCGCGCATGATGAGGTTCAATCCCGATGCGGTCGAAAACGGCTGCGAGAGAGAGTGTGTGGTGCGTAAAGGTGGGCGCGACGATTCGCGGGCCGTCGACGTCCGCCATTGAGGTGACAGATGGAGAGGCACATTCGTCTCGTCCAAGCTCCTCGAAGCACGTATCGTTTCGTTCCATTCGTCGAAGGAGGATGTAGATGAATCAGCCCCCCGGTGGCGGCTACCCGCCTGGTCCCCCGTATCCCGGTCAGCCTGGCTATCCGCAGCAGGGCTATCCGCAGCAACCGCAGCAGGGTTACCCGCAGCAGCAGGCGCAGCCGGCTCCGGTCGGTCAGCCTGGCGCGGCGAAGCCGTTCATGGGGACCGCGCTCATGCCCGGCGCGCCCGCGATTCCGGGGATGAATCCCGCGCAAGACGCGCAAGCGCAAGCCGCTGCCGCGCTGGCCGCGCAGCAGCAACAGCAGTACGGAGGCGCACCGCAGCAGCAGTACGGAGGCGCACCGCAGCAGCAATACGGCGGCGCTCCTCCGCCAACGTACGGCCAAGCGGCCGTACAGGGCGGGTACGATCCCAATGCGCAGCCGCAGGGCGGGTATCCGGGCGCCCCTGCCGCGCAGCCGCAGCAGCCCTACGGTCAGCCGCCGGGTGGATATCCGGGCGCGCCGATGCAAGGTCAGCCACCCCAGCAGCAACAGCAAGGCATCGTGCCGCAGTTCGGCGTCGGAGGCTTCGGCCCCGGCGGCATGCCGCGCCTCAACATCAGCGGCGGGATGTCGCCGAGCAACTTGTTGGGTGCGGTCATCAGCGGCCAAGGCTTCGCGAAGCCGCGCCTCACCGGGCTCGGGATGATCGCGCTGAGCATGGTGTTCGGCATCGCCAACACGGTGCTCGTCCTCGTCATTCACCGCTACTACGGCTACCTCTACAGCGCGGGAGCGATCCTCGGTTGGGCAGGGACGTTCATGCTCATCACGGGGCAGCCGAAGCAGCAGGCGGACGGATCGAAAGCGCCGGGCTGGGCGCGCATCGGTCTCTACATTTGCTTCGGCATCGGCGTGTGCGTCGGCATCGCGCTCAGCGTTCTGCCGTTCGAATCGTGGCTCTTCAACGCTGCGGTCGGTCAGTAGTCGCACCCGCAGAAACGCGAGGCCCCATCGCGCGGGCCTCGCGTCGTCTCACACGTTCGTCGAGTCTTCACGCGCCGAGCCGCCCCACGGCAGCGCCGCGAGCAGCGTCTGCGCGTGCAGACGCACGGCGGGATCCAGGTTCCCCGCCTTCGCGCCGCGCAGCGCCGACGCGAGCTCGAGCGCCGACGCGAACCTGTCCTCCGGATCCTTCGCGAGCGCGACGGCGAGGACGAGATCGACGTCGGGCGGGATCGTCGCGACGAGATCGCTCGGCCGCGGAGGGTTGCGGTACACGACCTGGTAGAGAATCTGCGGCGTCTCCGGTCCGGCGAACGCGGGCGCGCCCGTGAGCGCGCGGTAGATGACGACGCCGAACGAGAACACGTCGCTCCTGTGCGTCGCGTCCCGCCCGGCGGCTTGCTCGGGTGACATGTACCCGGGCGTGCCGACGATCTGATCTTGCGTGAGCGTCCCTTGCGAGCCGAGGAGGCGCGAGACGCCGAAGTCGAGGATCTTCCAGAGCGGCGCGGCGCGCGTCTGCTGCGCGAGGAAGAGGTTCTGCGGTTTGAGATCGCGGTGCACGATGCCGGCTTTGCGCGCGACCTCGAGGCCCGCGGAGACCTGGTTCACGACGTCGACGGCCTCGTCGATGTTGAGCTGGCCGCGCTGCCGCAGGTGCCACGCGAGATCGTGGCCGCGCAAGAGCTCCATCGCGATGTAAGGCGATCCGTCGGCGGTCTTCCCGACCTCGTAGATCGTCACGACGTTCGGCGCGCGGAGCTTCGATGCGGCTTCGCCTTCGCGGAAAAATCGCGCGACGAGGTTTTCGTCGTCGAGCATGCCGGGCTGGAGCAGCTTGATCGCCGCCTGCTCGCCGTTCGACGTATCGGTCGCGCGGTAGACTTCGCCCATCGCGCCTGCGCCGATGAGATCCGCGATCACGTACCTGCCCGCCATGACGCCCGTGTACGCGCCCGCGCGCCCCGCGCCGACGCGAAGGAGCTGATCGAGATCGCGGTTCGCGTCCTCGAGCTGCGCTTCGCGGCGCATCGACTCGCGCACGGCGAAGTTCGAACGCTCGATGGCGTCGACGGTCGCGCGGCGGCTGACGCGCGCTTGCACCATCGCGAGCACGTGCACGATCGGCACCGCCGCGATCATCGCGAACGCGACGTCGCGAGGGACGTCGAGCGCGCGAAGGATCCCGGCGTCGGGCAGGTACCCGAAGAGGACGAGGAGAGCCGTCGCCACGTAGGCGAGCGACGCGACGATCGGCAACGCGATCGCGACGATGCGATCGCCGCCGAGCGCGAAGAAGCCGATGCCGAGCGTGACGAAGATCGGCGCGGGGGAAAATACGCCGAGGTGATAGACGACGAAGCTCGACGCGACGGTGGCGACGCCGCCGAAGATTCGCGTCGCGCGTCGGTTGAAGCGGAGCGGATCGCGCGCGACGTACGCTGTCCACAATCCGGTGACCGCGAGCGCCGCGACTGCGAGCGTCGCCGTCGCGCGGAGCCACGTCGCTCCGCCGAGCCACGGCGCGACGCCGAGGCCGACGACGCAGAGCCCCGTGGTCGCTTGCGCGAACCCGCGCGCCCGCGCCGCCTCCTCGCGAAAGAGCGCATGCGCGCCCGTTCGCACCACCGACATCGGCCCCGACACGCCTTCGCGCGCCGCCGCGACCGCCGCCCAGTTGCCCGAAGCGCCCGCTTCCGGCGCGCGCTCTCCGCGCGGCACGGTCGCCGGCTCGGAGAGCGCCGGCGTGATCAGCGGTGTCTTCTTTCCGGCCCCCACTACGCCCGAGTGCTAGCACGCGTGCCTCGGGAGCGCCTATTTTGCCGGCGTTTGCGTGCCTGCGCGGACGTCAGTCCCGCCGTCTCCGCCGCGCGATCACCGCGGCCCCGATCGCGAAGAGCGCGAGTCCCGCGCCTCCGTGGACGGGCGACGTGGTGCCCGGTGCCGAGCACGCGCATCCGGTCGGCTTCGTGTTGAAGGTGTCGCCGTTGCTGTCGGGGCCACCCGCGCCAGCTTCGACGCCGGGGGACGGCGAAGCGTCGTTCGCCGGAGCGCGCGCGTCGCTCGCGCTCGCGTCGCGCGATCCCGTGCCCGCGTCGTTCGTACCCGTCGATCCGGAGTCGGGCGTACCTGTCGATCCCGCGTCGGGCTGCGGCTGCGTCCCCGCGTCGGGCTGCGGCTGCGTCCCCGCGTCGGGTTGCGGCGGGTTGCCACCGAGAACCGCGAGCGCCGGGCCGTTCGGCGAGCCGATCCCGGTTGGCCCGTCGTACCCCGCGCCTGCCGTACAGAAGTACGGCGTCGAGCACGTCCCGTTCGCGCCGCTCGTCACGTCGAAGAACGCCGTCGGATTCGCGTACGCAAATCCGTTCGTTCTCGCCTGGAGATTCAAGAGCGTGAACACCGCCGCGACGATCGGCGCGCTCGCGCTCGTGCCGCCGACGACTTGCCAACCGCTGTCGTAGACCGCGACGCCGGTCGCCGGATCGCCGACCGCGGAGACGTCCGCGACCATTCGCTTCGCGCAGCCGGTGTCGGCCTGAAAGCTCGGCTTCGTGACGTAGCGGCTGCAGCCACTTCCGCCGGACCGCCATGCCTTCTCCGCCCATCCGCGCGTCGAGCCCGATCGCGTGAGCGACGTCCCGCCGACGCCGAGCACGTGCGCACCCGACGACGGAAAGCTCGCTCCGGCCGCAAACGCACTATCGCCCGAGCTCGCCGTAATCAGGATTCCCGGATGATTGTAATATTGAGCGTCGTCCGTGACGGTGCTCGAGTCTTCACTCCCGCCATAGCTGTTGCTAATGGCCACCGCGCCGAGTCGAGCCGCTGTATTCACGGCAGCACCGAGGTCGGCATTGTTCGCAGAGCTCGCCTCTACGAGGAGAATCTTGCAATCGGGACACACGGCACTGACCATCTGAACGTCGAGA
Organism: Deltaproteobacteria bacterium; assembly: GCA_043785585.1. Classification (GTDB taxonomy): domain Bacteria; phylum Myxococcota_A; class Polyangia; order Polyangiales; family Polyangiaceae; genus JBBQXV01. The sequence continues at coordinate 5,002 of JAYVXB010000094.1, forward strand.
GCGACTTCGCCTGCCCATCCCGAATTCGCTTGTGGGTAACTACCCACGACGCCGTTTTGGTTCACCTTCTTGAAGCAACCGTTTGCGGTCGTGCACGCCGGAAGTCCGTATTGCGATCGGTACGTCGCCAAACCGCTCTCGGCGTTCGGCGCGTCGTAAGCGTCGACGATCGCGACGATGCGACCACCGCCGCCGCTCGTGGGGAGCCCATACGCCGCGCGCAAATCCGCTGGCCCGAGCCCCGACGGCGCAAGTGGCGCGTAGACCTGCGGCGACGTCACGCGTTTGCCGAAGCAACGCATCTGACCCGGCGGCGCTTCACCACAGAAATCCTCCGTTGTGACATTGGCTATCGCGGCGAACGCTGCGTCGTCGAGCTGCTCATCGGTGGGCGGGTTGCCGCTCACGTGACCCGCAAATGTTCCGAACGTCGCTGCGGCCAATCCAGCCACAATCGATTTGTGCCAACTACGAATGGAGAACATCGGAAGCCTCCTTCTGTGTGGCTCCGATGTCCCTATGTCGCGCGCATGCGACCGATCAATGAAAAGCGGACGCGCGAAACGTCGATACCACCACGCATGAAAAGTTGGCGGCGTACGACTCGCGATCTTTCGATGAGAGAGGAAGCTCTGCGCGAAGGGTCGCGAAACCTAGCGAAACGTCCTACGAGAGCTACTGCCCCGACGACTTGCGATCGACGACGTCGACCAGCGCGTCGAACGTATCGCGCATCGACCACGCTTGCGCGCTCGCGCCTTGAACGATCGCAGCCTTCTTCCGACCATCGGCGAGGACCTTCGCGGGGCCTTTGCACGTCGCGGGGAGCCTGCGCTCGAGATCCGCGGCGGCGCCTTCGTAGACGTGGAAGCACGCGGAAAAATTGCCGCCGTTGAAGAGCGGCGCGCCGACGTCGATCGCGTCGCCGATCGACTTCAAGATGAGCTGCATCGCTTGCGGATTGCATCCGGCGACCGTCGAAATGGGCAGCTTCGGAATCTCGCGCTTCGCGACCGGCGTCTGCGCCGGCTCGGCGTGCGGCGTCGTCGCCGCGGCGAACGCCTCCATCGAGATCGGATCCTGCTGACGCAAGAGCGCCTTCACGTAGTTCGACGGGACGCCGATGTTGATGTTCTGTCCGCCGTTGATGATCGCCGTCGCGACGCCGATCACTTCGCCGCGCTCGTTGAAGAGCGGGCCGCCCGACGAGCCCGGCGCGATCGGCGCCGAGATCTGCAGCACCTTCAGCTCTTCGTCGACCTCGCGCAGCGCGCTGACGAGGCCGTTCGACACGGTGTCCTCGAGGCCGAGCGGGTGACCGATCGCGACGACCGGATCGCCCGGCCGCATCTTGTCGCTGTCCCCGAGCGTGATCGTCGGGAGCCCCTTCGCTTCGATCCGCATGATGACCAGATCGTGCTTGCGGCTGCCGCTCATGACCTCGACGACCTTGAACTCGCGCTTGTCGGCGAGTGTGACCCGCACCTCGGCGCCGCCGCCGAAGACGACGTGGAGATTCGTCGCGATGAGGCCGTTCTTGTGGACGATGAAGCCCGTCCCCATCGCCTTCGCGGTGTGAATCGAGACGATGGCGGGCGTGTTTTTCGCGGCGATCTCGGCGGGCGTCATCTTGACGGGCGCGGAGGGCTTGTCGGCCGCGGTGCTGGCGGGGCGGCACGCCGCGGCGGACGTGGCGAGCGCGATGGCGAGGAACGAGGCGCGGAGGGCGAGGATTCGAGGGCGCACGATGGTCCCTTCGTTGTACGTCGAAGCTGGCGAGAATCCACCCTCGGGGCGAATCAAAAAAAACGGCTCAGCCGAGGATGCGGAGATCGCCGTTCGCGTCGCACACCAGCACGAGCGAGCGATCGTCGGCCGCCGACGTCGCGAACCGCAGGAGCGTCAGCGGCCAGGCGTACGCGCGCACGTCGCGCTTCACGGCGTTCGTGTAGCGAGCGTGCGTCGTTCGGTGTGGGATCGTCGTGCATCGCGCCAGCCAGCGAGGATACCCTAGACGGATGCTGACCTTCAGCGACGAACCGAACGTGGCCGAGCAGCAGATGCACGCCGTGCTCTTCTTCATGGTGACGTTCGGGTACATCGACGGCGACTTCGACGCGGCCGAGAAGGACTACGTCAAGAAGCAGATCAAGTCGCTCGTCGAGCAGCGCGTCGACGGCGCGATGCCCGACGCGGACCCAAAGCTTCGCGCGGAGCTCGTCGGAAAATACACGACGCACTTTCGCGAGGTCTTCGAGGGGATCGACCGCCACGTTCGCGATCTCCTCACCGAGCCGGTCGCCGACGGCGAAGATCAGGCCGGCTTCGTGCGCAACAAGCTGAAGACGCGATGCTTCGAGATCTTGCAGAGCTTCAACGAGGCGAGCCGCGAAGAGCTGATGGCGGCGATCGACGAGCTCATCATGGCCGACGGATCGGCGCACCCGGCCGAGCTCGAGTTCCGCGCGGAGATGGCCGCGCTCCTCGAGCAGGACCTCGGGATCGAGCTCGAAGACGACGGCAGCACGTCGTCGGCGACGCGGCTCGAGTCACCGTCGACGATGCCGTCGGACGGCGAGAACCATCCGTTCTTCAACGCCTTCGAGTACCACTACGCGAAAGAGACCGACAAAATCCTCAAGCAGGTCGCCGCCGATCGCGCGCTCCTCGATCGCGTCATCGCGACGCTCGACGAGCAACGTGCGAAGGGGCGCGGCAGGCTCGCCGGAAAGAAGACCGTCGCCGAGCTCGCGGGGAGCGAGCCGTTCCTCGACGGCCACACGTACGTGCTGCCGCCGAAGCCAGGCCGCGCGTACGACCTCACCGTGCTCGGCGATTTGCACGGCTGCTACAGCGTGCTCAAGGCCGCCATCATGCAGTCGAAGTTCTTCGACAAGGTGAACGCGTTCCGCGACGATCCGGAGAACGCGCCCGAGCCGAAGCTCGTGCTGCTCGGCGATTACATCGATCGCGGCATGTTCAGCTTGAACGGCGTCTTGCGCACGGTGATGCAGCTCTTCGTGACCGCGCCCGAATTCGTCCACGTGCTCCGCGGCAACCACGAATATTACATCGAGCACGAGGGGAAGATTTACGGCGGCGTGCGTCCGGCCGAGTCGATCAACACGCTCAAGCCGTACCTGTCGATGGACGTCTTCCGTCACTACATGAGGCTCTTCGACGCGCTGCCG
>JAYVXB010000095.1:0-8161 GCA_043785585.1 Deltaproteobacteria bacterium
CGTCCTCACGTGCCACCTCGCTCTCGCGCAAGCGCCGCGTCCGCCGACCGCCGCGCCGCCTGCCGCGTCCGCGCCTGCGCCTACGCCCGCACCGGCGTCGTCCGCCGCGTCGCCCGATCAGGCGAAGAAAGACGAGGCACGCGCGCGGTTCGAACGTGGCCTCGCGCACTTCGATCGCGGCGAGTGGTCCGCGGCGCTCGCGGAGTTTCTGAGCTCGCGCGCGATCTTTCCGACGCGCGCCGCGACGAAGAACGCGGCGGTGTGCCTACGCAAGGAGGGGCGCTTCGACGAAGCGCTCGAGATGTACGAGGCGCTCTTGCGCGAGTTTCCGGATTTGTCGCCCGCGGACAAGCAGTTCGCGGACAAAGAGATCGAGGAGCTTCGCGGATCGATTGGCACGCTCGAGATCAGCGGCGCGGAGTCCGGCGCGGACATCGTCGTCGACGGTCGAAGCCGCGGGACGTATCCGCTCTCGGCGCCGCTCCGCGTCTCCGCGGGCAGCCACGTCGTGCGCGTCTACAAGTCGGGCTTCTTGCCGTTCGAAGGACGCGTCGACGTCGCCGGACGACAGAACGCGGTCGTCAACGCGAGGCTCGCCGCGCTCACGCAAGGTGGACAGCTGCGCGTGACCGAGCAAGGCGGGCGCGTGCTCGACGTCGTCGTCGACAACGTCGTCGTCGGGAAGACGCCGTGGGAAGGATCGCTCGCGGTCGGCGATCACGTCGTCGCGCTGCGCGGCGAGGGGAATCTCGGAACGCAGCCGGTCTCGGCGCCCGTGAGCTTGAACCAGACGACGCCGCTCACGCTGAACGCCGAGGAGCTCGAAGCGTCGATGCGCGTCGATCCGACGCCGGGCGGCGCGAGCGTTCGGATCGACGGCGTGCTCGTCGGACGCGGTGTGTGGGAAGGGAAGCTTCGCGTCGGCGCGCACCGCGTCGAGGTCGGGGCGGAGGGGTTTCTTCCGACGCGCCGCGATCTGACGCTCGACAAAGGGCAGCGCGAGGTTCACGCCGTCAAGCTCGAGATCGATCCGGCGTCGCCGATGTGGGCGGCGAAGCACCCGTCGGTGTTCGTGCTCGAGATCGTCGGCGCGCTTGGGTTGTCGCCGGGACTCGGCGGCGACATCGCGGGCTGCTCCGGTTGCACGTCGGGACTGCCGCTCGGTGCGAAAGGCGTGCTCCATGCGGGCTACGAGCTCGGCTCGGGGCTCGGCTTCTCGGTCGACGGAGGCTACATGGCGCTCTTCTCGACCGTGACCGATCGCGCAGCTACCACGCTGCCGAAAGGGCGGCCGCCGAACCCCGGGACGGCAACGGACAAGCTGCGTCTGAGCGGGCTCACGCTCGGTGCGTCGGCGTTCTACCATCGCGGTGAAACGTGGCCGCTCACGGTGCGACTCGGGATTGGCGCGTTCCTCGGCGCGGTCAACGATGCTCGGACGGGGACGTTCACCACCTCGTCGCAAACGACGCCGCCCAATGCGCCGTACAGCGTGAACGTTACCGAGAGTCAGTCGGGCACGTTCCTCTACGCGGTCCCCGAGGTGCGGATTGGACGACGCTTGGGCGACCACTTCGAGCTGAGCATCGGCGTCGAGGCGATGGTGCTGACGTCGATCTCGCAGCCGAAGTGGGGTGACAAGACCCAGATCCTGACCGCGGGCGACGGGCAGGGTGGGTTCGGGTCGCAAGTCCTCACGGGATCGTTCGTCCTCGTCCTCGCACCGGGCATCGGCGCGCGTTACGAGTTCTGAGCGCCGGCAGAGCGGCCTGTCCTGGTCGATCGCGATCCGCGCGCGTCTACCCGCCGCGCTTCGCGACCGTCGCGATGAGCCGCCGCGTCGCGTTCGGATCGATCGGCGCCGCCGCGGGATCCGCAGGCCCCACCAGGATCTGCAGCGCGCGCACTTTGATCCGCGCGTCGCGCGCGGCCGCCGCGTCCCCGCCTTCCACCGCGAGCACCACGACGCGCCGCCACGCCGAGAGCTGCGCCGGCGGGCGCCCCGCGTCGCCGTACCAATCCGCGAGCTCGCGTAGCGCACCGACGTCGGGCTCGTACGTCAAGTAGAGCTCCATCTCGCCGAGCGCCGCCTCGCGCACGCCGAGCCCCCACCTTGCCCGCGCGCGCCCCGCGAGCGCCCGTCGCAAAGACGGCACGTGCTCGAGCGCCACCGAATAGACGCGCTCGGCCTCGCGGAAATCGCCCGTGCGGAGCCTCAGCGCGCCGAGCCCGAGGTACGCGTCGGCGTGCGTCGAATCGAGCCGCAGCGCCTCGTTGTAACGGCGCGCTGCGACGTCGTCGTCGTGAGCCGCCTCGCGCGCCCGCGCTTGCCGCACCAGCTCGTCGCTCGACGACAGCGCTGCAGCCGCGCGCGGACCGCCAGCGAAGGCGCCGAGTCCCAACGCGAGGGCAACGAGCATACAGGGAGGCGACGGTCGCAACGGTCACATTGTACGCGATGACGCAGCGTTCTCATGCCCTGGCGCGCCTGTCTCCGACACGTCACGCTGAAAGTTTGTGGTGGGATTGTGCGCGGTATCGGCGAAAGTGACAGCGTCACCAAAGTCTGGAGATCCCCATGCGTCGATTTGCTTGGCTTGCGGCGTTCCTCACGGTCACCTCGATCCTGGTGGGTGCCGGGTGCGGCAGCTCGAAACCCACGTCCGACTTCACCACCGGCGACGACGCGTCGACCGGTGACGACGCAACGGCGGGCGACGGCGGCAACGACGACGCGATCTCGTTCGGCGACAGCGGCGACGGCGCGGGATGCGCGACGCACTGCTCGAGCGATCTGCACTACGTCCTCGACTGCAACAACCAAAGAGTGAAGACGTGCCCGATGGATCAAGGATGCGCCGGCAACGGATGCGTCCCGGCGTGCGAGAGCGCAAAGGCGAACAAGAGCACGTTCGGTTGCGACTACTACAGCGTCGATCCCGACATCATCTCGGCAGCCTACGGCGCGTGCTTCGCGGCGTTCGTCGCGAACACGTGGAACGCGCCGATCACGATCACCGCCGACCGCGGCGGGCAGACGCTCAGCGTTGGCACCTTCGCGCGCATCCCTTCGGGCAACGGCCAATCGCTCACGTACCAGCCGCTCACGAACGGGCAACTCCAGCCGGGAGAGGTCGCGATTCTCTTCTTCAACCGCTTCGGAAACACCGGAGGCACGGCGTTCAACTGCCCGACCGGCATCACGCCCGCCGTCACCGCGACCGACGGCGCGATCCACGGCACGGGGATCGGCAACGCGTTCCACTTCGCGACGTCGGCGCCCGTCGTCGCCTACGACATCTTCCCGTACGGCGGCGGCGCGACCGCGGCGACGAGCGCGACGTTGCTCCTCCCGACGACCGCGTGGGACACGAACTACATCGCGGTGAACGCCTTCCGCCAGAGCACCGTCGCGGCGTCTTCGGGCGCGGCGAACTTCATCGAGATCGTCGCGCAAGAGGACAACACCAAGGTCACCATCAGCCCGACCGCCGCGATCATCGCGGGCACGGGCGTCGCCGGCACCGGCGCGGGCGTGCCGCACGACTACATGCTCAACAAGGGGCAGTACTTGCAGATTACACAGCCCGGCGAGCTGAGCGGCAGCCCGATCCAATCCGACAAGCCGGTCGGCCTCTGGGGCGGCACGTCGTGCCTCAACATCGACGTCGGTGACTTCGCCTGCGACTCGGCGCACCAGCAGATTCCCCCGGTGAAGGCGCTTGGCCACGAGTACGCGGTCGTCCGCTACCGCAGCCGCATCGACGGCACCGAAGAGTCCACGTTCTACCGATTCGTCGGCGCGGTCGACGGCACGACGCTCACGTACGAGCCTTCGACGCCGATGGGCGCGCCGACGACGCTGCGGTCCGGGCAGGTCGGTGAGTTCAAGGTCGCGGCGCCGTTCGTCGTGAAGAGTCAGGACGGACAGCATCCGTTTTACATGTCGGCGCACATGACCGGCGGCGCGAACGCGATGAACCGGGGCGATCCGGAGTTCGTCAACGTCATCCCGCCGGCACAGTACCTCGCGTCGTACGTCTTCTTCACCGATCCGACGTACCCCGAGACCAACCTCGTCATCGTGCGAACGAAGTCCACGTCCGGCTTCAAGGACGTGACGCTCGACTGCGCCGGCGTGCTCACCGGGTGGCTACCGGTGGGGAGCTCTGGGAACTACGAGTACACCCGCATCGATCTCGTGCGGCACAACTTCGCCAAGCAAGGAATGTGTGACAACGGTCGTCACGAGATCCACAGCGACGCGCCGTTCGGCCTCACGATCTGGGGCTGGGGATCGGACGAGAGCGTCGGGTTCCAGTCGACGTACGTGAGCTACGCGTACCCGGCCGGCGCGAGCGTGCAGCCGATCAACACCGTCGTCGTTCCGCCCACGCCGCGCTAGATTCGATCTTCGCAACCGAAGGAGACAGTCATGAATCGCTTTGCTTTGACGATGCTCGGTGCGGTCGCGACCTTCGCGTTCGTCGCCAATGGATGTGGAAGCTCGAAGCCGAACTCCGACTTCGGCAACGGCGACGACGGCGGAGGCGGCGGCGACGGCTCCGGCGCGGCGACGACGGCGGTGGCACGTTCGACGGGAACTTCAACACGGACGGCGGCGACGCCAAGCCGCACCTGAGCGGCGATCCGACGACGTGCGCGGAGGCAGCGCAGTTCAAGACGTACCTCGGTTGCGACTACTGGCCGACCGTCGTCGCGAACAACGTGTGGTCGATCTTCGATTTCGCGGTCGTGGTCGCTAACGGGCAGGCGACGCCGGTGAGCGTGACGGTGACGGGAAATGGAACCAACCAAACAGTGATGGTGCCGGCCGGCGGACTACAGAAGATCTACCTGCCGTGGGTCGCCGCGCTGAAGGGGCAGGACGCCGACAACTGCGGCGCCGCGACGCCGCTTCCGGGCTCGGTCAAAGCCGCCGGCGGCGCGTTCCACTTGGTCGCCACGGCTCCCGTCACGGTCTACCAGTTCAACGCGCTCGAGTACAAAGGCCAAGGCGGCCCTGCGGGGAAGAGCTGGGCTGCGTGCCCGGGAGACACCGTCTGCATGGATCCGCGGGTTCTTCAGGCCGTCGGGTGCTTTTCGTTCACGAACGATGCGTCGCTGCTCCTTCCGAGCACGGCGATGACGAACAACTATCGCGTCACCGGTATCCACGGCTGGACGGCGGCGAACCTCGGCGCGTACTTCGCCGTGACCGCGACGCAAGACAACACGACGGTGAAGATCCACGTCTCGAGCAAGGGGCAGATCATCGCCGGCGGCGGCATCGCTGCCACGCCAGCGAACGGCGACGCGGCGCCCATCACGCTCAACGCAGGCGACGTCGTCGAGATCGTCGGAGGCGCGACCGATCAATCGGATCTCAGCGGCTCGCTCGTGCAATCGGACAAACCGGTGCAAGTGATCACGGGTGTCCCCTGCATCAACACGCCGCTGGCCACGCCCGCGTGCGATCACGTCGAGGAGACAGTGTTTCCTGCGGAGACGCTCGGCCAGGACTACATCGTCACGACGCCGACCGGGCCGAACGGCAACACGCCCGGTCATCAGGTCCGCATCTACGGCAACGTCGACAACACGACGCTGACGTACTCGCCGAACAAGCCCGCGGCGTGCCCAGCGACGATCAACGCCGGGCAAGTCGTCGACTGCGGGACGGTGAACATCGATCTCCGCATCAAGGGCAATCACGAGTTCGCGGTCGGCTCGTTCATGCTCGGCGGCGCATTGGCCGATCCGGGCGCGCCCCCCGGAATGCAGAAGGGCGATCCTTCGCAGAGCCAGATGGTGGCGATCGAGCAGTACCGGACGAAGTACATCTTCCTCGCGCCGGACGACTACACCGTCAGCTACGTCGACATCGCCGGTCCTAGTGGCGTCGGCGTGACGCTCGACGGGACCGCGGTGGCGACGACGTTCAACGCCATCGCTGCGACGGGATACGGCGTCGCTCGCGTGAAGCTCGGCCCGGGGCAGGGCGTGCGCATGTCCTGACGTCCACGAAACCGGTCGGCATCCAGGTCATCGGGTACGGCAACTACACGAGCTACCAGTACCCCGGCGGGCTCGATCTGCAGCTCATTGCGCCGCCGCCTCCGCCGCCGCGCTAACGTCGTCGTTCGAGCGGGCGCGCGTCCTCTTTGTGATCGAACCACGCCGATCGCAAACGACGCGTCATGCCCGATGCGTACAGACAATCGCGTAGCCCATTGAGCTCGTGGGTCACGTTGTTGTGCCAGAGCGCGGTGCGGATCGCGACGGCCTCCGCGCGCGTGATCTCTTCGCGCGAGAGGCTGCCTTCCTTCGCTTCGATCGCGGTGTGCACGCCCGCTTTGTCGAGCTCCGCGAAGAGCTGGCGTGTCAGCGCCGACGTCGTGCCGCCTTCGGTGAAGTAGCTGACGAGCTTGTGTCGCGTGTGCGCCGGTCGTCCTTTGCCCGCGACGACCCACGCTCGGAAGATCTCCGATTCATTGTAGAGTGCATCGAAGAGGTAGACCTCGTTGATCTCGACGCCGCCGTGCTTCAAGCACGCGGCCGCGGCGTGGTAGCCGCCCGAGTGCGCCGAGAGGCACGCGGTGCCGATGCGCGCGCCGCGCGGAATCGCAGCGCTGCCCAGTGTGCTCCGTGCGTCGGGCGTCGCGAGGACCGCGAGCGCTTCGTCGAGCATCCGCGCGAGGCCGAGGGGCGACTCGAGCTTCCCGCACGACGAGTCGGACGAATTCACCGGACCTTGCGGCATGACGAGGATGCCGTTCTGTTTGCTGTCGAAGAACTGCTCGCGGAGCTCGTGCGACACCATCGCGCGCTCGGCGGTCGACGAGTGGCCGTGGAAGTGGACGAGCATCGAGACGGCGTCGCTGCGGCCGCATCGGAAGTGGTGCGGGACGAAGACGAGGACGGTGCGGTCTTTGTAGCCGGCGTTCGGCGCGGGAAACGGAGCGTGCTCGAGCTCGAGCCACAAGGTCACGCCGCGTGCGTCGCGCGACGTCGTTCGAACGCGCGGCGAGAACGGAACCGGCGCACCGTCCGCGAGCGACGTGCGCGAGACCGCGAGGATCGCGCCGCCGGCGAGCGTGGCGAGGAGCGATCGGCGGCTGAAGGTGGACGGCATGGGACTACGGCGCATCGCCCAACACTCCGGATCTGGCGCGGAAGGGACAAGTTTTCGGCGCCCCCCCCCGCCCGGGTTGTCATCCTGAGCGAAGCGAAGGACCCCCCAAGCATCGTTGGCAGGGGGGTCGTTCGCTTCGCTCTGGATGACAGGAGAGTGTCGTTCCTTTCGCGTCAAGCCCGCGAAACGCGTTAGGCTTCTCCCCCGCATGACGCTCCCGCTCGTCGGACCGATCGCGATGGCTTGGGCGGTGCTCGGCGCTACGCCTGGCGAGATCGTTCGACCCTTCGAGGTCGGGCCGGTGAGCGAGGCGCCGGATTGTTGGGCGTCGCACGAGATCGTCCCAGGGACCCCCGTCGCGTGGGCGCTCGCGCTCGAGCCGCTACGCGTTCGCAACGTGAACACCAACGCCGAAGGCTTGGTGACGCTCTACAACACCGACGGCACGATCGATCCCGACGCCGTCGCCGAGTTCTTGCGCCTCGTCTCCAACGCGGAGCAAGCCGGCGACGACGAGCCGCATCCGCTCGCCTTGCGCACGGTGCAGCTCGTCGTGAAGGCGGCGTACTTCTTCCGCGGCGCGCCGATCCTGGCGATCTCGTCGTACCGCGCGGCGAAGAACGGACGCGAGAACCACCACTCCGGCGGCGACGCGCTCGACTTCCAGCTCGAAGGCGTCAAAGCGCCGATCCTCGCCGCGTACTTGCGACGGCAGCCGCGCGTCGGCGTCGGGATCTACACGCACCCGCGCACGCAGTACGTCCACCTCGACATCCGCGACGAGAGCTACCACTGGATCGACGGCTCGCCGCCGGGCGTCACCTGGCGCGAGCAGCAGCTCCTCGACTTTTCGCGGTGGAAGAAGGATCCGTCGTATGTGACGGAGATGGATCTCCCTGTCTTCCCGTCAGGGCTCGCGCTGAGCCTGCGCTACTAGCGCGCGTCCTTCGCGCAGCGGAATCCGAGGACGGGGATTCGAAAGTTCGCTGCATGATGCACGCGATTGGTCGCGCGCAATCCCGCCGC
>JAYVXB010000096.1:0-8154 GCA_043785585.1 Deltaproteobacteria bacterium
CCCGCCGCGTCGCCGGTCGCGACGAGCTCCTTCGCCCAAAGCGCCTGCGCCGCCCCGAGCTCCTTCTCCTTCGCCTTGCACATCGTCGCGCTCTCCGCCTCGAACGCCGCCTTCTCGTGGTACCCGAGCGCCGACAGCGCGCGCGCGTACCCCAGGTGCACGTCGAAGCTCTCGACGTCGACGTAGATCGCGCCCTCGCCGACCTTCTTCGCCTCGTCCCACAGCTGCTTGTCGACGAGCTTGCCGAGGAGCATTCGCCAAATCTGGTGATCGTGCTGCTCGAGATGCGCCAGCTTTCGCAACGCCCACAGCTCGTCGGCCTCGCGCTTCTCCTCGTGCGCGAGATCGTAGAGCCCCTTCAACGCGTCCGACTGCGAAGGATCCCACCGGTACGCCGTCTCGAGCGCCGTCCGCATCGCGCCTTTGTCTTTGCGCTCCTCGTAGATGTCGGCGAGCTCGATCTGAATCGCGTACCCGTCGCCGCCCGCTTTCTGAATCGCCTGCAGGTGCTTCAGCTGCTCGCCTTTGTCTTTGCCCATGCGCGCGAGCTTTGCCGCCAAGTAGTGCGCATTCTTGTCGCTCGGATTGATCTTGAGCGCCTCGTCGAGCTCCTTCTGCGCGGGCTCGAGCTTCTTTTGACGCAAGAGCGCGAGCGCGAGATCGACGTGCGCCGCCGCGCTCTGCGGGCTCTTCTTCACCGCTTCTTCCGCCTCGTCGAGCGGCTTCGGGCGCATGTCGAACACCCACTGCGTCTTGTACCGAACGAGCCGCGCGAGCGCCCAATCGCGAAATCCCTTGTCGTAGTCCGCGGGCGAGACGCCGAACGCCTTCTGGATCACCTCGGCCGTGCGCACGCCTTCGCCCCACAGTCGCAACGCCTTCGAGATGCTCGCGAGACCGTAGCGATCCGCCGTGTAGACGATCATCTGGCTCGCCGCGTAGTACGCCGCGGTCACGTCGAGCTCGTCGCTCGCGTGCGTGAACGCGCGGTTCATGTCGACCGCGCCGGGGAGAACGTTCTTCACGAGGACGCGATAGAGCTCGGGATCGAGCTCGCGCTGCCACTCGGGTCGCTTGACGATCGTCTCGTACTCGCTGAGCCCTTCGGTGAACCACCTGGGCACGTGGTTCTTCGAGAGCTGAATCGCGAAGACGTGACCGAGCTCGTGCCAGATCACGTTGCCCCAGTTGAACGGCTCGCTCCGCGGGCTCATCGCCGCGACGACCTTGCCGAAGCAGACGCCTTGGATGCCGATGTTCGGCAGGCCGCTCGTGCGCACGCTGAAGTGCGAGCGGTCCGCGTACATCTCGACCTGAATCGGCGTCGACGGAACGAAGTCGTAGTGCATCTTCATCGTCCCCCACGCCTCGCCCATGAAGCGCGGGACGTAGCGTTCGAGGAGCGGCCGCTCGGCCTTCGGGTAGCGGATCTTGTACACGCCCGACGTCGCCATCTCATAGACGTTCGGGATCCACTGCTTGTAGAGGCGCTCGAGCGTGTTGAACGCGCGGACGTTGTACTTGTCGTACTTCCACGCGGTCTCGAGCGACTTCACGCCTTCGTCTTCGTCGCCGCTGTGCATCTGGTTGAGCCCCAGCTGCGCCCACGCTTTGCCGTCCTTCGGATCGATCGCGACGGCTTCCTTCATCATCGACACGATGTCGTCGTAGCGGTGCTCCCACTCCGCGTACTCGCCGACGATCCCGAAAAACTGCGAGTACTGCGGGTTGCGCGCGAAGGCTTCTTTCTTCGCGGCCTCGTACCCGGGACGATCGTCGGCGAGGAACCGCACCGCCGCCTTCATCGCCCACAGCTCGAGATCGTCCGCGTTGATCGCGAAGCCAGACGTGAGCGCGCTCATCGCGGTGTCGATGTCGAGATCGCGGAGCGCGAGCCCCGAGCGCACGGCGTACGCGCCGACGTGCTTCGGGTTGATGTCGAGCGCCTTCTTCGTCAGCTTCTCGGCCGCGTCGAAGTCGAACATCTGATCGAGCTTCACGCGCGCGAGCATGACGATCGCGTCGGCGCGCTTCGGCGCGATCTTCAGCGCCTCTTTGACGACCTCTTCCGCGTGCCCGGTGTCGTACTTGTCGAGGTAGAGCTCGGCGCGCCAGAGGAGCGTCTCGACGCGCGCGTTCGGCCCGTTGGCGACGCGCTCGCTCTCGTTGAACGCTTTGTTCGCGTCCTTCGCGGCGCGCATCAGGTACATCGCGCGCCCGACCATCGCGAGGCCCTCGAAGTCTTGCGAGTTGATCGTGTCGTCGCCGTACTCGTCGGCGAACTTCATGAGCACCGCTTCGCCTTCGGCGCGCTTGCCCGCGTTGACGAGGTATTCGCCGAGGACGAGGCGCACGCGGCGTCCGCCGAGCCCGGCGGCGTCTTTGTGCGGATCGAGGAGCTTCACGGCGTCGGCGCCTTTGCCGGTCGCGACGAGCACCTGACCGCGGAGGGCGATCGCCTCGAGCTTCTTTGGCGTCGCCTCGGCCTGCTTCGCGTACTTGTCCGCGTCGGCGAAGCGACCTTGCTCGAAGAAAATGCGCGCGAGCGCGAGCTGCGCGGCGGCGGCGTCCGCCCCTTTGATCGCGAGGAGCTCGCGCTCGGCGCGCGGATAGTCGGTGGTGCGCGCCGCATCGAGCGCGGCCGCGAGCGTGCCGGCTGCGGGCGGCGGAGGCGGTGGTTTCGCGGAGGCCGATGCGGACGCGGACGCGGGAGGACGCGGTCGCTGCGCGCGCGCCTCGCCGAGCCACGTGAGCGACGCGAGCGAAACGGAACCAAGAGCGGCGAGGCATAGGGCGCGTCTCATCGAGGTGTTAACACTGTACCCGACCGTGCCCGTGGGTCCCGTGCAGTCTCGCACGGGCCGACGCGCTCGCTCGCGACTCGCGCAGGGTCCCGTAGTGGTTCAGATCTTCTCGAACGCGCGCACCATCTCGACCGCATCTTCGCCGTCCGGGTAGTACCGCGCGCGCACGTTGAGGTCCGCGAAACCGAGCGCACGGTAGAGCGCGATCGCAGCGTCGTTCGAGCGCCGCACCTCGAGAAATATGCTGCAGATCTGGTTGTCCTTCGCGTACCCGATCGCATGCTCGAGGAGCGCCCGCGCGATTCCTCGGCGCCGACGATCGACGCGCGTCGCGACGTTCAGCACGTGCAGCTCGTCCGCGACGTGCCATGTGAGCAAGAACGCCGACGCGCGGTCGCCTTCTTCCCGCGCGACCCAGATTCGCGCCCATGGACGCACGAGCTCTTCGCCGAGCTGCTTCGCCGTCGTGCCCGACGACGGATCGATCGCGGCGACGTCGTCGACGTCGGCGGCGGTCAAGGCGTCGATGCGAAGCGGCACGGTCAGCCGCGCCGGCTCGACGGCGGATCGCTGGTCCGATCGAATCCCCGGAGGAGCGCGCGCGCGCGTGGGACGAGCGCGTCGGTGTCGATGGCGAGGCGGAGCGATCCGTCGCCGCGAGCGATCGCGCCCGCAAACGGTCCGAGGCCTGCGACGAGCGGAGTGAGCGGTCGAACGAGGAGCTCTTCGAGGCGGCCGACTTTGTCGACGCCGATCGCGAGCGACGCCGTGTCGCCGGCGCCACCGTGCAGATCGATCGCGACCGCGTACCTCGCGCGCTCGTTCGGGCGCGCCTCGAGGCACGCGGCGAGATGCGGGACGCGGGTCTCGTCGCGCGCGTCGTTGATGCGGACGCCGAGCGTGCTCGCGACGGGCACCGCGTACTCTTCGCCGCCCGCGGTCACCCACAGCACCGACGACAACCCGCTCTCGATCGAAACGTCGATGCGCGCGGAGAACCCTGCGCCTGGGCGGCTCGACAAGTGAATCGCGCCGCCCAGGCGCTGGATCGAGCTTCGCGCGATGTCGAGGCCGATGCCGCGCCCAGCGAGGAGATCCGTCGAATCGCGCGTCGAGAAGCCCGGGAGAAAGAGGAGCGTGAGGAGAAGATCGTCGTCTGCGGCGTCGGCGAGCTCGCGCGTGACGACGCCCGCTTCGATCGCGCGGCGGCGAACTTCGGTCACGTCGACGCCTGCGCCGTCGTCCTGAATGGTGATGCTGAGACGACTGCCGATCTTGCGCGCCGTGAGCGAGATCGTCCCGCTCGCCGGCTTCTTCGCGGCCTCGCGCGCAGCGACGGACTCGATGCCGTGCGCCACCGCGTTGCGAACGAGCTGAAGGCAAGGCTCGATGAGCTGCTCGGCGAGGCGGCGATCGATCGTCTCGTCGGCGCCGCGCGTGCGAACGATCACCGCGCGATCGATCCGCCGCGCCTCGGCTTCGATCGCCGTTCCGAGCCGCGCGAAGATGCGACCGACCGGCGTCTGGCGCATCGCCGAGAGCTGCTTCTTCGCCTCGGTGACGCCGTCCTTCAGCGACAGCCCCGCGCCGCGTAGCCCGCCCGCAGCGCCGTCGATCTCCTCGCCGATCGGTCCGAGCGCCGTCACGACCTCTTCGATCCGACGCAGCGCCGCAGCCGGCGCGCCCCACGGACGCGGCGGACCGATCAGACGAAGCGCCTCGACGAGCTTCCCTCGAAGCGCCCGCACTGCGCGCGAAACCTCACGCGCCGCGTCCGAGCGCGCCGTCACGCGCTCGCGAACGAGATCGATCGCCTCCACACGATCGCGCAGCCGATCGACCGACGCCGCCGAGACGCGGATGGTCGCTTCGTCGGTGGTTGGCGGGAACGATCGCGGCAGCTCGTCTTCGAGCGGTCGCGCGCTCGGTCGGGGCGGCTGCGACGTTCTCGGGTGGAGGCGCGCGGCCGTCGCGCGCAGCATCCGCAGCGCACCCTCCGGATCGTCGAGGAGCGCGCCGAGCACCGCGCGCCAGTGCACGACCTCTTCGAGCGCCGCGACCGCTTCGACGCGACCGCTCGCGACCTTGAGGCGCTCTTCGAGACCGTGGCAGAACCAGCTCATCGGCTCGTCGCCGACGGCGCTCGCCGCCCCCTTCATCGTGTGCACTTGGCGATAGACGACCGACGCGCAGTCGACGGGATCCGCCGTGCTGCCGAGCGCTTCGTCGATCCGCGCGAGGCGATCGGTGAGCTCGGACGTGTATTGCGTGCGCACGAGCGGATCGAGCGGGCGCACCGCGAGATCGTCGGGGGGCTCGGGCCAGCGCGCGACGACGGCGCTCTCGCCGATCGCCATTCGCGAGATCGCCGTGCGCACGACCTCGGCGGCGTCCGCGAGCGCACCGTCGTCGCCGTCGCGCACGCGACGATGGATCCGTTCGAGCGCGCTCGAGAGCTCGCGCTCGCCGGCGAGCCCGGCCGAGCCCTTCAGCGCGTGCACGGCGCGCTGCGCCGCGGGGCGATCGATTGCGTGTGCGTCGAGCGCGAGCAGGTGTCGCGCGAGCTCTTGGAGCAGGAGCCGCGTGAGCTCCGGATCCACGCTGCTCGACGTCACTCGCCGTCCTCTTCGTTCGCCTCGTCGGAAAGGAGGCGCGCGAGCGGATCGAGCATCGGGCGCAGCGCGCTCAAGAGCAAGTTGCGCGGCACCTTTCCGCTCAACGCCGTGAGCGACGCCACGAGCGCGCGGGCGTTCTCCCCGGCGTCGGCGATCGCGCGCACGGTCTCGGGATCGCTGCCCGTCGCTTTGCGCAATCGCTCGCCGATGTCGACGAGCGCGCCTTCGGCTTCGGAGCTCGCGCCTACGACGCGCGCCGCGTCTTGCGCGACGTCACCGGTGGTCTCGCGCGTCTGCGCGACGTACGCCGAGAGCTGCGCGAGCTCGTTGACGACGTCGGCTGCCGCCGCGCTGACGGTGCGCGCGGTCTCGATGCCTCGCGACGTGTGCGCGCGAACGTCGTCGCCGACGAGAAGCAGCGCACGCCCGGCGCTCTCGCCGAGCCGCGCGCCTTCGAGACCTGCGTTGAGCGCGACGAGATCGAGCCGTTCGAACGAATCGCCGATGCGCGCGAGGCTCGTCGCGAGCTCTTGCGCGCGCCCCGCGACGACGCGCGTGCGATCCGCGACGCCGTCCACCGCGCCGCGCTGCCGTGCGACGCCGCTCGAGATGCGCTGCGCCGCCGCCGCTGCTTCCTTCGTCGCACCGAGCGCGCGTTCGTGCGATGCCCAGAGCGCGCTCTCGTCGGCCGCGTTGCGCCCCGCGACCGACACCTGCGCGCTCTTCGCAGTGCGCCGCAGCATGGAGAGAAAGCGCCTCTTCGGTTGATCGGTCGCCATGCGAGCAGAATACGCTCACGCGCCCCAACGCGTCGACCAACCCCCCGCTTGAATGCGCGCGTAGATCGCCGCCAGATCGATCGGCGTCGCGCCGTCGACGTCGGTCACGCCGGACTGTACGACCTCGCCGCCCGCGAGCGCGATCGGCTCGCCCAAGTAGCTGCAGACGACCATCGTCCCTGTCGTACCTTTACCGATCGCGACGACGGGGACGACCTGACCGTCGTGAAGCACGATCCCGAGGAGCTCGTCGGGCGCGCCGGCCACGCGCGTGATCCGCGCTCCGTGCGCGACCGTCGTCGCGATCGACGCGGGCACGAACACGAGCGCGCCGTCGACGCGTAAAAGTAGTCCGGGGCGCTTCTCGCCCGCCATGTCACGCCGGGCGGCGCCGCACGAGGCGCGCCTCGAGAAGCTGGAAGAGGATCTTGCACGCGTCGAAGCTCGACATGTTGCTGGTCGTGATGATCTCACGAACCGTGCGTTCGCCGTCGACGCAGTCGAGCACCGTGCGCTCGGCGCGCGCGAGGCGATCCGGACCGAGCGCCTCGATCGCGACCGGATCCGGCTGCACGACGCCGTCGAAGCTCCCGAGCCCCGCCTCGACGAGACGCCACTCGTCGACGCGACGGAATCCCTCCATGACGACGGACGCGACCGGAAGGCCGAGCTGCGCGCTCTCCGCGAGCGGAGGCGGCGGCTCGCGACGAAACTCGAAGCGCCCCTTCTCCCACCGCAACACTTCGTAGATGAGCTCGCTCGACTGACGCGCGAGGCCGTCCTTGAGCTGCTCGCGCGACACCTTGCCGGAGTCGACGAGCAAGTCTCCGAGCAGTCGGAAGTTGCGCATCCCGGTCGACTCTTCGCGACGCGAGAACGGACCGGACGACGACGGGATCTCTTCGAGCGGCAGCGTTGCGTCGTCCTCGCGCAGCGTCTGCGGCGGCGAGCTGCGTCGATCGCCGCTCGCTACGGCATCCGCATCGCCGTTTGCGCTCTCCGCGCCGTGCTGCATGCGAAGGAGCGCATCGATGTCGCCCGGCGTCACGAGGCCGTGCTCGACGAAGTAGCGCCCGAGCCGAAACTCTTGCCCCGCGCCGCGCGCTTGCACCATGTCGATGAGCCCGAAGCGCATCGCGATGTTCACGTCGCGTCTCTCGTGCGTGACCGTGAGGACGCCGGTCTGGTTCTCGATCTGAAGAAGCTGAAGGATCGCGCCGATCGGGATGATCGTGATGTCGCCGGAGAGCGCGAGCTTGGCGCCGGAGCCGAAATCGAGCGCGCGCAGCTGCTCGCCCATCTCGTGGAGGTGTTCGGCGGAGACGCTCGTCGCGAGCTCCGTCGCGATCTGTGCTTCGTTCCCGATCGCGCTCGCGGGGAGCTTTGCGAGCACCGGCGCGATCATCGTCGCGAGCTTTCGCACGAAGTCGTACGCGACGCGCGCGCGCCGGCCCTCGGCATCGCCTGCCGTCGGCGCACGGAGCGAGTCGACCGGCTCGAACTCGTCGGGGATCCCCGCGGCGAGCGCTTCGCCGCGCGCGCGCCACGTCTCGGAGCGGCGGATCGCGTTCTCGATGACCGCGACGAGCGCCTGCGCGTCGAACGGCTTCGTGATCGCGTCGATCGCGCCCGTCTGCTGGACGAACACTTCGCGGATCTTGTCGGACTTCGCGCTCATCAAGACGACAGGCACGCCGCGGTGCGCCTCTTTGCTGCGAAGCGCGCGGCAGAACTGAAAGCCGTTCATGCGCGGCATCACGAAATCGAGGAGCACGAGATCGAACTTCGACTCGGCGGCTTCGATCGTCTCGAGCGCGATGAGCCCGTCGGCTGCGACGACCGCCTCGAAGCCGTGACGATCGAGGATCGCTGCGACGACTTTTCGGATGGTGGGGCTGTCGTCTACGACGAGGATGCGAGTGGCCAACGGGAGGCCAGCGTGGCGTTTGGCGGGCG
>JAYVXB010000097.1:0-23710 GCA_043785585.1 Deltaproteobacteria bacterium
CCTCGCGCTCGTCGCGCTCGCCGACGCGCCCGATCTCGCCGCCGAGGCGCTCGCGCAGGCGACGCCGGCGCACGAGCCGGCGCGCGCGTTCACCGAGTACCACGCGTCGCGGATCGTCTCGTGGAGCGACGCGCTTCATCGCGACGCGCTTTGCAACGTGATCGCGACGCGCCTCGAAGAGCGCGACCGCACCGGCTTCTGCAAGCTGCATCGTACCGAGTCGGCCGACGAGCACCGCTTCGACATCGCGCACGGCGATCGCCCGAAGTCGCGGACGCTCGTCGATCCGAAATCGCTTGCGACGATCGGCGTCACCGACATCACCGGGCAACGCGCGTACGCGCGGCTGTCGAAGACGAGCGGCGCGCTCGCGATCCGTGCGTGGCCGCCCGTCGTGCACGACGTCGTGCGGCGCGCGTTCGGCGAGGTGCTGGGCGGGAACGCGGATTTCTTTCGCGCGGAGGACTTGTACGATCTGTCGCCGTTCAAGGCGCTCGCGACGGCGCTCAGCGCGGAGGGCGTGCCGCGGTTGAAGCAGGTCGAGGTGCACGCGCTGACGCTGCGGACGCCGCAAGCCGGCGTGCGCGTCGTGCTGTCGCGTGCGCGCGGGAGTCTGCTCGGAGGGGACGCGGACGTCGTGCTCGATGCGGCGTTGGCGTATTGCGATGTCGTTGGGGTGAAGCTTTATTTGGGAATCGAGGGGCGGGCGAAAGCGGCCAAGGTGGAGATCACGGCGGGGAAGGGGAAGCACGTCGTCGATATGGATCGCGAGGATGCGGAGGTCGTGGAAGTGGCGCGGGAGTATTTGATTGCGCGGGGGGTGCTCAGGGTGATCGCGGGGGTGGAGGCAGTGGGGTAGGGGGCGGCGAAGCTGGCCATGGGTGCTCGTTCGGCCGTGACTACGAGCCTTGATTTCGAAGTGCGGCATGTCGGCGCGTGTCCGGACACCGCGTCGTCGTGCGTGGGTTCCGGTATGGTGTCGTCATGCAGCGCGTTTCGGATTCTCACCCGCGGAGCAAGGTCGAGCCGCCGTCGCTCGACGCGCGCCCGAAGGCAGAGGCGCGCATCATCGAGGACTTGGTCAGCGAAGCGCGGAAGGGTCGCATCCGGATCCCGGCGTTTCAGCGCGGCCTGAAGTGGGACGCCGATGACGCAGGCCTCCTCTTCGACAGCATCTACCGCGGCTACCCGATCGGAACGCTGCTCTTCTGGCAGACGCGCGCAGAGGCGGAGGTCGTGCGCTTTGGGCCCGTGACGGTGGATGCGAACGCTCGGAGCGATGCATGGTGGGTGGTCGACGGTCAGCAACGATTGACGTCTCTTGTCCGAGTTCTGCTCGGCACCGTTTCCGACGAATTCAGCTTGTGGTTTGACCTTGACGGCGAAGCGTTCGTTCACCAGACGGCAACGAAGAAGGAGCCAGCGCGCTATCTGCCCTTGACCGATGTGCTCGACACCGAGCAACTGCATCAATGGGTCGCCACCAACGATCTCTCGGTCTCACGGCGAAAGACAGCGTTTCGACTGAACAAGCGCGTTCGCGAGTATTCCGTCCCCGCGTACATCGTCGAGACCGACGACGAAGATGTCTTGCGTGCCATATTCAAGCGCACCAACGACTCCGGGAAACGCTTGAAGGCATCCGACGTCTTCGACGCACTCCACGGGGCCCGCAGTGCGGAAGAGCCAGCGAACTTCAAGGGTGTTGCGCGCTCGCTCGACGACCTTCAGTTCGGTTCCGTCGAGGAACACATCCTGCACCGAGCGTTGCTAGCCATCCACGGTCGCGATCCGATCGATGCTGAGGCGCCCTCGTCGTTTCCGAACGCACCGAAGGCTTACGCGCGCACCTCTCGGGCCATGCGCGCCGCGATCGTCTTCCTCGTGTCACGCGCCGGCATACCGCACTACAACCTCCTGCCTTACGAACGTCCCCTCGTAACGCTCGCGAAGTTTTTCGATGTGCACCCGGAGCCGTCCGCACGATCCCGCGAGCTGCTCACGCGTTGGCTATGGCGCGGCGCTTGGGCGGGTTTGCACAGCGCGGACGCGGCGTCGACGCGTGATGCGGTGAAGGCGATTCAACACGACGAGGACGACACCGTGCAGGCCCTCCTGGGGACGCTCGGGACGCAGGTGCGCCCGCCGATTGCGCCGCTCGGTCGCTACAACTTCCGGCACGCGCGCACCAAGCTCGAGATCCTTGCGCTCCTATCCCTTCGGCCGCGGCATCTCGTCACCGGAACGCCGCTCCAAGCCACGTCACTAGCAGCTCCGAAGATGGTGCTTCACGTCGTCGTCGGCGACACACTCGCGAGTCGCATTCTCCATCCGCCGATCCAGAAGGTCCGCATCGCTCTCGCCCGAGCGGACGGCACGACGCGCGCGAGTCACGCGGTTTCGGAGAACGCACACGAGCTCTTGATGAATCGAGAAGACGCAGCCTTCGAGAAGCGTCGGTCGGCGGACGTCCGTGACCTCGTCGAGCGGTTTCTCGAATCACGCTCGAAGTTCGGCGTCGACAACGACAGACCCCCCTTGAACGCCCTCCGCGTCTCTGACGAGGACTGACATGCGGCTCGGCGTTCACATCGGCAACGAGCGGGTTGGCGAGATCTCCGTCACTTCGAACGAACAGATCGAGTTTCGCTTCACGGATACGTACCGCGCGAGGCACCCGCGACCAGTGCTCGGGCAGGTGTTCGAGGACGATCTCGACCGTGTTCATCGAAGCCGTGTTCGCTTGCCGCCGTTCTTCTCCAACTTGCTTCCCGAGGGCGCGCTGCGCGCACTTCTCGCGACACAGATCGGCGTGCGTGCCGAGCGCGAGCCGGAGCTCCTCGCACATGTTGGCGATGATCTGTCAGGGAACGTCCGTGTCACCGCAGACGACATGACCGTCGACGACGAGATCGAACCTTCCGAACCGAACGATTCGCCTGACGTCCTCAAGTTCTCGCTTGCTGGTGTCCAATTGAAACTCTCGGCGTTCCGGACCGATCGAGGGTTGACGATCCCCGCGCATGGGCGCGGTGGCGAATGGATCGTGAAGCTCCCAGACCCTCGCTTTGCGGGTGTTCCGGAGCTCGAGTGGTCGATGATGACGTTTGCCCGCGAAGCTGGGCTCGATGTCGCTGATGTCGAGCTCGTACCGATCAACGCAATCGAGGGTTTGCCGGCAGGCATCGAAATCGCCCCGGGCGTCAACGGCCTTGCCGTCCGACGGTTCGACCGCCGCCCGAACGGCAGACGGATTCACATGGAGGACTTTGCGCAGGTCCTCGATGTTCGAACCGTCGAGAAGTACAAGGCCGCAAACTTCGAGACCATCGCGCGAGTCGTGGCTCGCGTCGCGCCGGCGTCGATTACAGAGTTCATCGAGCGGCTCGTGTTCATCGTCGCCATTGGCAATGGCGATGCGCACCTGAAAAATTGGTCGCTGCTTTATGAAGACGGCATCCGCCCAGCGCTCTCGCCAGGATATGATCTGTTGTCGACCATCGAGTACCTGCCCGACGACGACCTCGGACTGAACCTTGCGAAGTCCAAACGCTTCGAGGATGTGACCATGGAGAGCCTACTGCGGCTCGCGCGCAAGGCGGAGCTGGAGGTAGACGTCGAGCAAATCGCGCAGGGGGCCGTGGCGAAGATTCGTGACGGGTGGACGCGGATCGCACGCGATCTTCCGATTGGCGACAGCGAGCGCGCGACGATTGAGAAGCACTGGGCGAAGGTGCCGCTACTCAAATAGGCTTCCCTGATCGCGTAACCGTGGCGCGAGCCCCCGGCCCGATCAACCCTAGTCCCGTCCCGTGCACTCCTTCCTCCTCTTCCTCGAACGCCACGGCATCCACACCTTCCTCGCCGCCACCTTCTACGCCGCGGTCCCCGAGCCCGAGCGCCTCGCCCTCCGCGCCGCCCGCATCGTCCGCGACACCGTCCCCGCGACGACGCTCCCCTGCGGCGAATCCGACTGCGCGCGCGCGGTCGTCGAATCGCGTCGCGGTCGCCTCACAGCGGTCTGCACGCGCGAGCCGCCGGCCTGCGTCGCCGTCGACGTCACCCGCGCCGACCTCGATCAGATCGCGCTCTCCCTCGACCCGCTCCTCGAAGTCGTCCGGCGCATCGCCCGCGCCGAGCCCGCCGATCGCCATTCCCGCACGCCCGACGCGATCCTCGCCGGCGTGCAGCGCGGCGACTCCGCGAAAGCGCGCGACGTCTGGCTCGCGCTCCGCCCGTGGGCGCCGCGCTTCCGCACGTGGCTCGCGTCGCTCGATCGCGCGCCGCGTCCGTCGCTCGTCCTCGTGCCGACGGACGCGACGCTCGACGCCGACATCACCGCGCGCCACGGCGCCGGCGCGTACGTCGAGCTCGACGCCCTCTCCGCATCGTGGGCACTCCGCAATGGCCGCATCGCAGGCGTGCGCCGCCTCCGCGTCGCGGCGCCGCCACCCGACGACGAAGACGACGCGCCTTCCCACGCACGCGCCCCGCGCTCTCTCTCCGACGACGCCGCGCGCACACGCGCTCGCTCTCACGCATCGCCCACGCCGCGCCCACCGCGCGCGACGCGCTGGCGCGACGTCGACATCTTCCTCGTCGACGCGACGACCGTCCTCGTCCGCGTCGGCGATCGCACGCAACGCCTCACGCACACAGACCTCGGATTGGCATCGAACCGAAATCGCAAACCGAAGAAGACATGGGAGCTCCTCGTCGTCCTCTGCGCGGGCGCGGGCACCTTCAAGTGGCGTCGCTTCGGAACGTTCGCGAACGCGAGCAAGATCGTCTCCGATTTGCGGCGCGAGATGAGCCGCGCGTTCGGCATCAAGGACGATCCGTTCGAGTCGTTCTCGTACACGGAGCAATGGCGCACGAAATTCCGCGCGCACCCGAGGCTTCCGGGGCAGCTGCGCGACGAAGACGACGCGGGCGAGAACGATTCCGCGTAGCGCTGCGCGCGCGCAGCATCCGGCTTCGTGCGTTCAGCTCGCGCCTGCATCGATGCGCGTCTGCGCTACGCGCGCGCAGTCGCGCCTTGCGCTCGCGCAGTCGATCCCTACGCGTGAGTAGCCGATCCCTACGCGCGAGTAGTCGATCGCTACGCGTGCGCAGTCGATCCCTGCGCGCGCCTAGCCCTCGACTGCATTCGCGTAGCCCGACGCTGCGCGCGGGCACGATGAGGGCTCCGCTGAGAAGTCGCTGAGGCGAGCGTCCTCCACGACGCGAAATCGTACGTGCGTCGCGCGCGCGTAACCGCGCGTCACGGGGCCTGATTTCTCGAACGAGAGCGCCGCCCGAACGTCCGCCGCTGAGCCCTCTGCATGATCCCTAGGAGGGCGCAATCAGGCGCTCTCGAGAAACGAAACCAAGAAAGGAAAACGCCTCCCATGGCTCCTTCGAAGAAGAACAAGAAGTCCGTCGTCATCAACTACCAGGCCGTCGCGGATCACGCGTCGATCAAGCTCCGCGAAGCGGAGAAGGGTCTGCCGCTCCGCGACGCCATCACCGCCGCCGACAAACTGCGCGCAACGCCTCTGTTGCGCATCGTGCCGGAGGCGATGACGCTGGCGATCGATCTCGCAGAACGTCACAAAGAACGTTTCTCCGATTTCGACGTCGCGCTGGTACGCGACGCTGCCGCGTACGAGGTCGCCATGCGTCCTCTCGCGCAGCAGTTTCGCGGTATGGCCGACCGCATCGAGGAGAGCATCATCGCCTCGAAGGCGCCGGCCGCCGAACAGACGCTCGCTCTGTACGGCGCGGCAAAATCGCTCACCCGCTTCAAAAAAGGCGAGTCGATGTTGCCGCAGATTCGCGCCCTCAAGCTCCTCGTGCGCACGCGCACGAAGTCGCGAAAGGGCGCGAACGCGAACGGGGCCACGAACGCGAACGCCAAGGCGAACGTGGTCGTGGACACGAGCGCGAACCCGAGCACGCCGTCGCCGCCGAACGGAGCGCACGCTCCGACCAGCCTCACGCCAGCGTAGTCGCAGCACCACAACCAGAGCGGGCGACGATCGGCGCGAGGCTGATTCGTCGCCCGTTCGCTTTTGTGCGCGACGTTCGCGCGTGCGCGAACCGAAGTCGCGTAGAACACGCCCATGCTGCGCCCCTGCATCCTTCGCGCTTTCGTCCCGTCCTGTTTCATCCTCGCGGCCTGCGCCGACCCCGCGCCGCGATCGAGCGCCGTCCCGCTCGCGAGCGCGGTCGCGCCGTCCGCGTCGAGCGCCGCGCCGAGCGACGCGATCACGGCGCCGACGCTCACGCCCGTGACGCCCGAGCCCGACGTCGACGCGGGCGCGTTCGCTCCGCCGCCGATGTCGATCGATCTCGGTCGCGCGCGCAATCCACGCGCAACGAAGCCACCGCACCCGAAGCCGATCCCCGACGACGGCCCCTACTACGCGGCGCTCGACAAAGAGATCGCCGGCGATCTCCAGGGCGCGCGCGAAGGCTACCTCGCGATCGTGCGCGCGACGCCGCCGTCGAAGCGCCTCGGCGAAGCGTACTTCGGGCTCGGCGAGGTCTACTTGGCCGAAGCCGCCAACGATCCTGCGAAGCTCGATCTCGCGCTGACGGCGTTCGACAAGGCGGTCGCGACGCTGCCGAAGACGATCGCGCTGGCGACGTTCGCGGTCGAGCGTCAGGCGTGGACGGTCGCGGCGATCCGTTCGAGGCGCGCGCGTCGCGCGGGGCCGTAAGGCGCGAGCGCCGACAGCGTGCCGAGCACGACCTGCTCGCCGATCTCCGACGCGCCGGCCTGCGAGTCCGCGGGGATCTCGACGACGAAGCCGAGCTGGAGCGCGTCGGTCGCGGTCGCCATCAGCTGCACCTCGGTCGCGCATCCCGTCAGGACGAGCGTGTCGACGCCGAGATCCGTGAGCGCCTGCTCGAGCGTCGAACGAACGAAGCCGCTGATCGCGGGCTTGGCTACGACGCGATCGGTCGGCTTCGGCGCGAGCGCCGGCCACACCTCGGCGCCCTCGGTCCCCGCGAGGTTGTGCACGGGCCAGTGGTCGTAGTCCGGATCGTCGAGGGACTCGTGGCGATCGCACACGTAGAGGACGGGCGTCCCGTCGGCGCGCGCGCGATCGAGACGCGCGGCGAGCGCCGCCACGACGCCCCGCGCGCGCGGCACTTCGAGCGGTCGACCCGGGACGAGGTGATCGTTGAGCATGTCGACGACGAGAACGGCGCGGCGAGGCGTCGCGGCCCGACGCGCGATCGTCCCGAGGATGCGCGCGCGCAGACCCGCGCTCGGCGCGACCGGCGCTTCGGCGAGCGCGACCGCCGCGGCGATCTCCGTCGTCGCACGGATCGCTCCGCGGGCTTCGGGCGGGAGCCCCGGAAACACGACCGCAGTGACGCGCTCGGGGCGCGGCGCGAGGACCGCTTCGAGCAGGTCCGCTGTCGCGTGGAGTCCCGGATCGTCGTCGCTCATCGTCGTCGTCTTCTTCTCCCCCGCCTACGAGTCGCAGCTTAGCGCGGATTTCGCCGACTGACCTCTGCGACGTAACGGTGATGTATGCTCGCGCCTCGATGACCGCCCCCATTTTCGGCTTCAACGGCGCACGCGAGTCGATCGTCGACGAGGTCACCCAGCGCGTGTGCGAGGCCGTGCGCGACCCCGCGTTCATCCTCAACGACGCCGCGTTCCTCGAGATCAAACGGCTCGGCGCCTCGCGCGGCGGCGAGCTCGGCGAGTGGCGCGCGCTCGCGCGATCGATCGGCAAGATGTCCGACGCCGACTGCCGCTTCAAGCTGCGCGAGCTCGCCAAGCACTACGCCTGGGACGTCGCGGGCAACTTCGATCCGCGCGTCTACAAGTTCGCGTCGAAGGCGATGGCGCCGCTCCTCGGGACGCTCCTCTCGCCGCGCGCGATGCTCCGTCAGTTCCCGCACTCGTTCGACTTGAGCGCGCTCGACGATCGCGTGCTCGTGCAAGGTCCGACCAAGCACATCAAGAAGCTCGCCGAGATGGGGACGGTGATCTTCGTGCCGACGCATTTGTCGAACATGGATTCGATCGTCTTCGGCTTCGCGCTCGAACGCTCGGGCCTTCCGCCCGCGACCTACGGCGCCGGCAAAAACCTCTTCACGAACCCGGTGCTCAGCTACTTCATGCACAACCTCGGCGCGTACCGCGTCGACCGTCGCTTGAGGCACGCGCTCTACAAGGACGTCCTCAAGGCGTACTCGTGCGTGCTCCTCGAGCGCGGGTACCATTCGCTCTTCTTTCCAGGCGGGACGCGATCGCGATCGGGCGGCGTCGAGCGGCATCTCAAGCTCGGGCTCGCAGGGACGGGGATTGAAGCCTTCGCGCGCACGGTCGAGCGCGGCAAGCCGCGGAAGATCTTCTTCGTGCCCGCGACGATCAACTACTTGCTGACACTCGAGGCCGAGACGCTCATCGACGACTTCCTCCAAGACGAAGGGAAGGCGCGGTACATCATCGAGGACGACGAGTCGACGCAGTGGGGGCGCGTCGGGAGCTTCGTGCGAAAGCTCCTCGGGCTCGACGCGGGCTGCGTCGTTCGGTTCTCGCATCCGCTCGATTGCTTCGGGAACACGGTCGACGAGGACGGGCTCTCGCACGACGCGCGCGGCCGCGTGGTCGATGCGGTCGGGTATCTGACCGGGCTCGACGGGCGTGCGCATCGCGACGCTGCGCGCGACTCGCAGTACACGCGCGAGCTCGGCGAGGTCGTGTGCGCGTCGTTCAAGAAGGACACCGTCGTGATGGCGACGCACTTGGTCGCGACGGCGGCGTTCGCTCAACTGGAAAAGTCGGTCGCAGGCGGACGAAAGAAGAGCGATCTCTTCGCGCTCCTCGGTCACAAGGCCGACGTACGGGTGTCACGCGCCGAGCTGTCGGCGGACGTCGGAAGGCTTCGTGATCGCGTGCGCGAGATGGAGCAGCGCGGCGAAATCGTGCTCGGGCCGTCGCTGGATCACGCGAGTGGCGAGGGGATCGTCGACGACGCGCTTCGGGCGTTCGCGGGGTACCACACCGATCCGGTGCTCGAGCCGCGCGGCGCGGACTTGGTCCTCGCGGATACGCGGCTGATTTTCTACTACCAGAATCGGCTCGCGGCTCACGGTCTGGGGGCGGATCTGATCGCGCCGAAGGGCGGTCGGCGGGCGGCGTAGCGTTCCGGCGAGAAATCCGGGAAATGCGCCGGACGCTGCGCTATGTTTCGCGCCCCAAGCGGCCCGAGAGTCGCAAATCGTCGAGAGATCGCCTTCCGCATGACCAGCCCCGAAACTCCGTCGTCCCCCCACGATCCGTCGAACGACGGCGCGCCCCCTCCCGTCGATGTGCCGGCGGCTTCGCCTGCGCCGGCTGTCGTGCCTCCGCACGCCGCATCGCAATCCGTCGACGAGGACGGCCCGCAACCAGGAAACGCAGCGCCGTCGGCGCCCGCCGATCACGATGACGCCAACGGTCCCGCACCGGGCAACGAGCGCCATCCGGTCGTCGTGCGCGACATGGGGCAGGAGCGCGCCGGAGCGACGACGACGGGGACGAAGCGTCGTCGCCGCCGCAAGAAGCGCGGTGGTGGGGGTAGCGTGGCCCCCGGCGTGGACGGCGCTCCGGGCACCGTCGCCGCGGTCGCCGCGGACGGAGAGGCTCCCGCCGAGGGTGCCGCAGAGGGCGCCGAAGGTGCGGTCGCGCACGAAGGCGCTTCGGATCGTCCGCCGCGCGAGAAGAGCGAAAAGAAAAAACCGCGTCCGCCGCGCATCGATCGCGAGCGCCCGGCGTTCAGCGTCGGCGACGTCACGTTCGGAAAGATCCTCGAGATCACCGAAGACGTGATCTTCATCGATCTCCTCGGCAAGGGACGCGGGCTCTTCGATCTTCGCGAGCTCTTGCTCCCGATCGACGACGAGCCGGGCGCGCCCGAGCACGAAGAGCGCGAAGAAGAAGAGAAAGACGAAGCCGCCGCGGCGAACGTCGAAGACATGCCGACCGCGACCGGTGAGCCAGAAGAGCTCGCCGCCCTCGTGGCCGCGCCCGTCGCAGCCGCGGTGGAAGCCACGCCCGCGGTCGAAGCCGAAGCCGCGACCTCGACCGAGACCGCGACCGAAGCCTCGACCGAGACCGCGACCGAAGCCTCGACCGCGACCGCGACCTCGACCGAGACCGCGACCCCGACCGAAGCCGCGTCCGCCGAAGCCGAGAAACCGAAGCACGTCGATCCGCCGCTCCCGCAAGTCATCCTCGAAGTCGGCGCGCAGTTCGTCGGCGTCGTCCACAACGACGGCGGTCGCGGAGGCCTCTTCGTCCTCACGCACCACCCGCGTCGCGCGTCGAAGGCCAAGCCGATCGTCGCCGCCGCGCTCAAGGACCACACGATGGTCCAAGGCATCGTCACGGGCGTCATCAAGGGCGGCGTCGAGGCCGACGTCGATGGTCTCCGCGCGTTCGTGCCGGGCTCGCACATGGATCTGCACCTCGGTGCGGATCTCTCGCGCTACGTCGGCAAGCGTCTCGACTTCTACGTCACGCAGTACGGCAAGCGTGGTCGCGACGTCGTCCTCTCGCGCAAGCCGCTCCTCGAGGCCGAGGCGCGGAAGGCGCGCGAAGAAGCGCTGAAGACGCTCACGGTCGGCGCCGTCGTCGAGGGCACCGTTCGCAGCGTCGTCGCGTTCGGCGCGTTCGTCGACGTCGGTGGCATCGAAGGGCTCGTCGAGCTCAAAGAGATGAGCCACAACCGCTCGGACGGTCCGAACGACGTCTTCAAGCAGGGCGAAAAAGTCGAAGTGAAGGTCCTTCGCATCGACGATCGCGGCAAGGTGTGGCTCTCGCGAAAGGCGTGCGTCGCCGATCCGTGGGGCGAGGTCGCGAAGAAGTACGCGACCGGCACCAAGCACAAGGGCAAGGTCGTTCGCATCCAGCCGTTCGGCGCGTTCGTCGAGCTCGAAGGCGGGATCGACGGACTGATCCACGCGGTCGATCTCGTCATCCCCACGGAGAAGGGCATCACCGGGATCAAGCGCGTCGAGAGCATCAACGAGCTCGTGAAGATTGGCGACGAGCTCGAGTGCGTCGTCGCGCACGTCGATCCCAGCTCGCACAAGATCGGGCTTCACCCCGCGCTCACCGGACCGCTCGCCGAAGAGGCGCCGCAGAAGGTGCAGCAGTACAAACCGGTCAAGGCGGTCGTCGTCATCGCCGAAGCGGGCGGGCTCATCGTGCGCTTGCTCGGCGTCACCGGGCGCAACGCGCGCGGTTACGTCACGTCGGCGGCGACCGGGACGGCGCGCGGCACCGAGCTTCGCAAGCCGTTCCCGGCCGGAACGCAGATCGAAGCGAAGGTCCTCGAGATCGATCCGAAGCGCGGCGAGGTGAAGCTCTCGATCAAGGCGCTCAGCGAAGAGACCGAGCGCAACGCGTTCAACACGTACCGCGCGCAAGTGAAGACGGCGGCGCGCTTCACCCTCGGCGATCTTCTCAACAAGAAGAAGTAAGGCAGCACGGTAGCGAATGCCGGCCACGCTGCCGCTGTTTCCGAAGCGCGCGCGCGTCGTCGTGGTGGGCGGCGGCATCATCGGATGCTCGGTCGCGTACCACCTCGCGCACATGGGCTGGAAAGACGTCGTGCTCCTCGAGCGCGATCGTCTGACATCGGGGACGACGTGGCACGCGGCGGGGTTGATGGTGACGTTCGGCTCGACGTCCGAGACGTCGACCGAGATGCGAAAGTACACGCGCGATCTCTACGCGCGTCTCGAAGCGGAGACCGGACAAGACACCGGCTTCAAAGCCGTCGGCTTCATCGAGGTCGCCTCCGACGCGGATCGCCTCGAAGAGTACCGCCGCGTCTCCGCGCACAACCGGTACTGCGGCGTCGACGTGCACGAGATCTCTCCGCGCGAGGTGAAGGATCTCTTTCCGCTCGCGAAGACGGACGATCTGCTCGCGGGTTTCTACGTGAAGGAAGACGGACGCGCGAACCCGGTCGACGTCACGATGGCGCTCGCGAAGGGCGCGCGGATGCAAGGCGCGACGATCCTCGAAGGCGTCGCCGCGACGGGCTTCTTGCACGCGCGCGGCGTCGTCAAAGGCGTGCGCACGGCGCTCGGCGACATCGAGGCGGAGTACGTCGTCAACTGCGCCGGCATGTGGGCGCGCGAGCTCGGCGCCCTCGCGGGCGTCAACATCCCGCTTCAATCGGCGGAGCACTACTACCTCATCACCGAAAAGATCCCGGGGCTCTCGGCGTCGTTTCCGGTGCTCGAAGATCCCGCGTCGCACGGCTACTTCCGCGAAGAGGTCGGCGGCTTGATGGTCGGTCTCTTCGAGCCGATCTGCGCGCCGTGGAAGGTCGAAGGCGTCCCGCACGATTTTTCGTTCGGAGAGATCCCGCCCGATTGGGAGCGGATGGGGCCGTACCTCGAGAAGGCGATGCAGCGCATCCCGATCGCGCTCGAGACGGGCGTGAAGAAATTCTTCTGCGGCCCCGAGAGCTTCACGCCGGATCTCCAGCCGATCGTCGGCGAGTCGCCGGAGCTCAAGAACTACTTCGTCGCGGCCGGGATGAACTCGATCGGCATTCTCACCGGCGGCGGGCTCGGTCGCGTCCTCGCGCATTGGATCATCAACGGGCGCCCCGACGTCGACGTCACCGGGATGAACATCGATCGCCTGCACACCTACCAGGCGAACCCCGAGTACCGCCGCACGCGCACCGTCGAGTCGCTCGGCATGGTCTACCAGTGCCACTACCCGACGCGATCGATGCAGACCGCGCGTGGCGCAAAGCGCTCGGCGATTCACGATCGGCTCGCGGCGCACGGCGCGTATTTCAAAGACGTCAGCGGCTGGGAAGGCGCCGACTGGTACGCGCCGCACGGCGTGCAGCCGAACGCAGAAGCGCTCTCATGGGGACGGCAAAGCTGGTTCCCGTATTGGAAGGCGGAGCACGACGCCGCGCGCACGGGCGTGATCCTCATGGACATGTCGTTCATGGCGAAGTTCATCGTCGAAGGACGCGACGCGGGGCGATGCCTCGACTTCATCTCGGCGAACAACGTCGACGGCGACGCGGGCGTCATCACGTACACGCAGTGGCTCAACGAAGGCGGCACGCTCGAAGCCGACCTCACCGTCACGAAGCTCGGCGACGAGCGCTACTGGGTCGTCGCGTCGGACACCGCGCACCGGCACGTGCTCTCGTGGATGCGCCGTCACATTCCGGACGACGCGCACGCGTTCGTCGCCGACGTTACGTCCGGCTACGCGCAGATCAACATCCAAGGGCCGCGATCGCGCGAGCTGATGCAATCGCTCACGACGTGCGATCTCTCGAACGAAGCGTTCCCGTTTCGATGCGCGCGCGAGATCGACATCGGCTTCGCGCGCGTCCTCTGCGTGCGCATCACGTACTTGGGCGAGCTTGGGTACGAGCTGTACATCCCGACGGAGCAGGCGACGCACGTCTACGATCGCCTCGCCGACGCGGGCAAGCACGTCGGCCTCCAGCACGCCGGACTGAAATCGCTTGGCAGCCTCCGCATGGAGAAGGGCTACCGCGACTACGGGCACGACATCGACAACACCGACTCCGTGCTCGAAGCGGGGCTCGGGTTCGCCGTCGATCTCAAGAAGCCGCGCGGCTTCATTGGAAAGGACGCCGTCGTCGCCAAGAAGGCGCAGGGCCCGCTCACGCGGCGCATCGTGCAGATCCTCGTGAAGGATCCCGAACCGATGATGTTCCACGCGGAGATCGTCCGAAGGAACGGCAAACCCGTCGGCTACATCCGCGCGGCATCGTACGGCTTCACGGTCGGAGGCGCGATCGGTCTCGCGATGATCGAAGCGGGCGAGCCGATCGACGCGGCGTACCTCGCGAACGCGACGTGGGAGGTCGACATCGCGGGCACGCTGTACCCGGCGATGGCGTCGATGAAGCCGCTCTACGATCCGGAGAACAAGCGCGTGAAGTGCTGAGCGTCTCGCGGAGGCGCTCGCGGCGTGTCAGAGGAGCCGCCGCGCCTTCACGTCGAGGTAGCTCTTCACGAGCGCGGGCGTGACGTCGCTGGGGCGCGCGTCGAGGACGAGCACACCCGCGTTGCGGAGCTGACGGAGGAGCGCGTCGCGCCACGCGAGCGCCTCGGCGGCGGCGGCGCGGACGTAGAGATCGTCGGCGGACTTTGCCGGTGCGACGGCGAGCGTCTCGACGTCGGTGTCGCGCATGAGCACGCAGAGCGGAAGGTGGCGTGGGAGCAGGCTGCGGAGCGACGACGCGAGCTCCTTGGCGGAGCGCGCTTCGAGCAGGTTCGTGAAGACGATGAAGAGGGAGCGCGTGCGGACCTGCGTCTGTAAGAACGTCATCGCGGCGCGGTAGTCGGTCGCGGCGAAGCCGGCCTCGAGCGCGTACGCCGCGCGCGTGAGCTTGCGCGCGCCGGAGCGACCGCCGGCGGGGGGAAGGAACGTGCGCGGCACTTCGTCGAACGCGAGGAGTCCTGCCTTGTCGCCGCCGCGGAGCGCGACGTCGGCAGCGAGGAGCGCCGCGTTGAGCGCGTGATCGACGCTGGTGAGCCCGCCGCTCTCGCCGCGCATCGCGCGCCCGACGTCGAGCGCGAAGACGACGTTCTGGTTCGACTCGGCTTGGAACTGGCGCACCGTCACGTCGTCGCGCCGCGCCGAAGCGCGCCAGTCGACGTGGCGTACCTCGTCGCCGCGCATGTACGGACGGAGGCGCTCGAACTCGGTGTCGCCTCCGCGAACGCGCAGCGATCCGAGGCGCGCGTCTTGGCGCCCTTGCCGTCGCAGAAGCTCGAGCGCGCGCGCCGCGTGGACGTCCGGGAAGACGTCGACGCGCGCCGTGAGCTGCGTCCGCTCTTGCCGCGCGACGAGGCCGAGCGGCGACGCGTAGCGAACGGTGACCGCGCCGAGATCGCGGGGACCGCGCCGCGTGGGCGTGAGCTCGTAGCGCACCGTCGCCGTCGCGCGCGGAGGGAGCGTGATCGGCGCGGGGTTCCCTTCGGCGAGCGTGTCCGCGACGGGATCGTCCGCGACGACGCCGTGAAGCTGGCGCCCGCTGCGGTTGCGAACGACGAGCGTCACGGCGTTCTGGCGGCCGACGGAGAAGATCGACGCGACGTGTCGCTCGACCTCGACGCGACGCCCCGACGCGAGGAGGACGTCGAGGAGCGTGGCCACGACGATGACCGCGTCGAGCGAAAAGAGCGCGAGGCGCGCTTGCGGAACGAAGCCCGCCGCGATCGCGACGAGCACGGCGATCCCCGCGAGACCCGTGAGGCGCCGCGTCGGAATCACGCGTCGAACATCCGCTTCGCCGCGACGACGCCGAGGACCCCCGCGAGGAGACAGCCGCCGACGGTCATCACGAAGTAGAGCGCCGCCGTTCCGAACGCGCGCTCTTGAAGCATCTTCGTCGCCTCGAAGTTGAAGCTCGAGTACGTCG
This sequence comes from Deltaproteobacteria bacterium, assembly GCA_043785585.1. Taxonomy (GTDB): domain Bacteria; phylum Myxococcota_A; class Polyangia; order Polyangiales; family Polyangiaceae; genus JBBQXV01. Next base: position 15,438 of record JAYVXB010000097.1, read on the forward strand.
TGAGGCCGCCCATGAAGCCGGTCGTCAGCGCGAGCTGCAGCGTCGGCGGGACGAGCTTCGTCGTGAACGCGACGTACGCGACCGCCGAGATGAGAAAGCAGCCGACGAGGTTGACCGTGAGCGTGCCGTACGGGAACGCCGGACCCAAGAGGCGCGCGGCGCCGAGGCCGACGAGGTAGCGCGTGCCGGTTCCGAGCGCGCCGGCGAAGCAGATCCAGAGGAAGCGGGACATGGCGGTTCGTCGAGCGCGCGAGTCTACACCGCGCGCGCCCGTGTCGACGAACCGCGTCGATGAGCCCCACCTGAGGCGAAAGCGTCGGACGGCAAGCGAGGCTCCGTCGCTTGGCACCCGCAAAATCACGCGGTGGCAGGGGAGGTGCACCCGGCACAGCCATGGCCAACGCATCGCCCCTCACCACGGACACGATCCATCGCGCAGGCGTCCCCACGCAAGCGCGCCAAGCGTTCCACATGCTCCGCATCGGATACGCGCTCCTTCCGATCGCCGCGGGCACCGACAAGTTCTTCGACTACTTGGCCAACTGGGACGCGTACCTCGCGCCGCAGGTGACGCGCGTGCTTCCTACGAACGCGCACGCGTTCATGTCGGGCGTCGGCGTCATCGAGATCGCGGCGGGGCTCGCCGTCGCGCTGCGCCCACGCGTCGGTGCGTACGTCGTCGCCGCGTGGCTCGCCGGGATCATTCTCAATCTCCTCTTGCTCGGCGGTCACTACGATCTCGCGCTCCGCGACTTCGGATTGATGATCGGCGCGCTCGCCCTCGGTCGTCTCAGCGCCGAGTACGATCGCCCGGGCGCGACGAGCTACCGCTGACGCGCGAGGTTCGAACGCTCGTCGCTCGCAGCTACTGCATGTACATCACGAACACCGAGTTCACGTTGCCGGCTTCGGTCGTGACCTTCCCGGTGATCGTCATCGATCCGACCTTGACCGGATACGGCACCTGCTTGCACGTCGGGTGCGACAGCTCGAACACGAATTCGACGCCCGGCTCGAGGTTGTAGACCGTCACGGCGGGGACCTCACCATCGACGATCGCCGACGCCGTCGTCGTCGGGAACCCCGCGCTGAAGTATTCGACCGACGCCCCCGGAGGCGAGATGACTTTCAACGTCGCGCCTCCGGTGTTCATGCACGACGGCATCTTGTCGACGGCGACCGAGACCGACGCCTTGGTCAGGTCGTAACCGCGTTGCGCGAACTGCGCGAGTTGGAACGTCATGAGATCCGGAATCGGGAGGTCGGCGCGATCGTTGTCCGCGTCGGACACTTCTTCGGGCAGGTGCACGACGATGTATCCGTCGAGCGAGATCCTCGGTCGCACCGGCGTGCCGATGGGGAACGAGAGCGACCACTTGCCGTCGGCGCCCGTCATCGTCGTCTGGCCATTCGCGGCGATCGTCGCGCCCGAGAGCGCCTTCTTCGTGCCGAAGTCGATGACGCGCCCGAACTCTTTGATGGTGCCCGGCGCCGAGTCTGCGCTGCCACCGCTGTCGGAGCCGGCATCTTGCGCGGGCGTGGCCGGCGAGGACGACGAAGAGCACGCGGCGAGAAGCAAAGCGAAACCGAAAATGGAACGTGTCATCGACGAACCATAGCCGCGAACGCGCACCGGATCAGGCTCGACCGCTGTACCGACATGTCGATGTCGTAGCCGTGGCGTTCGTGCACGCTCGCCGCGTCAGCGGGCGTTCACGATCGCTCGATTGCACCCCGCATTTCGCGTCATCGCGCGTACGTTCCTGGCGGCACGCTCCGTGCTGACGCGGATGCACGACATCGAAAGGCTATCTTCCATGACGACACGCTTCATTGGTCTTTTCGCGGCAGCGATTGCTCTTCTCGCCGCGTGCAGCAGCACGAGCGGCGGCAGCTCCACGGTGCCGTGCAACGAGAACCCGTTCGAATGCACGAGCGGCCAGACGTGCTGGCCGAAGGACGCCGTTCCGACGTTCGCGTGCCTCAACAGCGGCGCAGGAAAGAAGGGCGACAGCTGCCAGAACACGCCGGGCTCGGCGACGTGCGGCGACGGGCTCGCGTGCCTTCAGCTCGCGTCGGCGGGCGGGACGTGCGTCACGTACTGCGACTCGACGAACACCGCGCACGCGTGCGCGAGCGGCGAGACGTGCACGCTCGCGTACCTCGGCGGACCGAGCGGCCCGCAGCTGCATCTCTGCGTCGGCGGGAGCACGACGCACGACGCCGGCACCGACTCGGGGTCCGCCGATTCGAGCGTGCCGCCCGACGGCGCTGCGGACTGAGCCGCCGCGGAATCTTCAGACGGCGATCGCTCGCTGGCTCGCGCGCAGCGCGAGGTACGCCGTCGCGGCGCCGAAGATGTGGATCGCGACCTTGATCCCTTGAAGGACGAGGAGGAGCATCCCGCCGCCTGCCGCCATTTGAAAAATGGCGACGACGCCTCCCGCTCCGTGCAGCCACAAGATTCTCTTGGCCGCGTTGGGATCGCCTTTGAACAGCTGAAACCCGCGGTACCCGTAGAGCGCGATGAGGACGCACGGGAGGATGAGCTGCGTCGGCGACAGCGATCCGAACGCCGCGGCAAGGCCAATCATGAGCGTGAGCGCCGCCCAATACAGGCTCGCGAGGATCGCGCCGCCCGCGGCGAGCAGGTAGAGCAGCCGCTGGTGCGCGTCTTGTGTCGCTTGCGGCGAGTGTGCGGCGTCGGGACCGGGCGCTTCGTACGGATTCGGATTCATCGCGCCGACGAGCGTAACCGATCTACGTCGAAGCGCGCTCGTCGCCCGCGCATCATCCGCGCTGGTGCGCACCGTTTTCGCCTGCCTCGTGACTTCGAGCCGCGCGATCCGCCTGTCTCGCGCGGCGATCGGCGTCGGTACAGAAGATGCTCGGGTCCACGACATGAACCCCGCACGTCCGCTGATGATCGTCCTCGCCGCAGGCTTTCTCGTCGCATGCGCAGCGAGCGAGCCGAGACCGAATCTGACGCCGGCCTCCGGACCGCCCGACGCGAGATCGATGCCCGTCTCGGGCCAAGGCTGCCCGTTCGGCGTGAGAGGTGCGAAGGTCTCGATCGAGAACGTCTCGCGGGGCGTGATCCTGACCTTCGTCATTCCATCCGAGGGGAGCGTCGACGCGCTCCGCGAGCGCGTGAAGAGCGTCGCCGCGCAGCACGGTCCCGGCGCGCACATGGGGCCGGGTCACGACGGCGAGCACGGCTCAGGCGACGGGCACGGGATCCATCTCTCGGACATGCCGCCGGTCGAGACGACGTTCCAGCCGATCGACGGCGGTGCGCGCTTGCACATACTCGCGAACGATCCGGCGGACGTCCGCGCGGTGCAAAAGCAGATGTGGTCGCGCGTCGAGCACCTCGGTGCGGGCGAGTGCCGCTGACCTTCGCTGCGCACCGACCGAAACGCGCATAGCATCGGGGTCATGGACGCGGAGGCGTGACGACGTCGGGGCTCTTGCCGCGGCTGCGCGAGCCGATGACGTGGACGAGCGTCGATCGGTGCTTCGTCATGGCGTGCCTCTTCGTCGTGACGAGCATTCCGTTCGTCGTGTCGATCGCGCTCGCGCAGAGCGATCCGGGGATGCGTGCGCTGCACGACCCGGTCGTGGCGCTCGTGTTCGAGCGCGCGACGCTCGCGGTCGACGTGGTGTGGCTCGCGATCGCCGCGACGGCGGTCGCGATCCGGCGGCGAACGCGGCGGAGCACCGTCCTCGAGCACCTGACGGTGCAGCTCATCGCGGTGAGCCTCGCGGTCGCGAGTTGGACGATGGGGCTCGTGACGACGCCCTTCGCGCTCGCGTTGCTCGGCGCGCTCGTCGTCGGTCTTCTCTTGTTTCGCCGTCGCGCGGTCTTGCTCGGCGCGTTGACGTCCGGGGTGCTGCTCCTCGGCGCATCGATCGCGACGATGCTAGGCCTCGTACGTTACGCGCCGCTCTACCGCCGCGTCCCGCTCGAGGACGGACGCATCGCGACGTGGTGGCACATCGAGATGCTCCTCATCGTCGTGCTGACCATCTCGCTCGTCGTCGGCATCTTCCTCTACGTGCTCGCGCGCCTCCGCGATCGCGAAGCGAACCTCGCGCGCTTGTCGAAGATCGATCCGCTCACCGGCGCGATGAACCGCCGCCAGTTCGTCGCGACGTTCGAGCGCGAGCTCGCGCGCTCCGAGCGTCACCGGCATTGTCTCGCGATCGTCATCGTGGATCTCGATCACTTCAAGAACATCAACGATCGCCACGGGCATCTCACGGGCGATGCCGTGCTGGTCGCGGCGTCGGCAGCGCTCGCGCAGGAGCTTCGCGCCGAAGACGCGCTCGCTCGCTACGGTGGCGAAGAGTTCGTCCTGCTCCTCCCGGCGACCGACGGCGAAGGGGCGCGCGCGGTCGCGGAGCGGTGCAGGCTCCGCCTCGCGGAGACACCGATCGTCGCGAACGGCGCGAGCGTGTCGCTCACCGCGAGCTTCGGTGTCGTCGCGCGCGCGCCCGGCGATCCCGCGCGCCCCGAAGATCTGCTCCGCGCCGCAGACGAGGCGCTCTACCGCGCCAAGCGCGAGGGGAGAAACCGCGTGGTCGCGGCGTGACGGCGCTGTCCCCACTTTGTACGACTTGCCGGGAGGGCGCGCGCGCGCGATGGTTCGGTGTGGCACGACCCTCTCGCGAGACCTTCCTCGTTGCCATCGCGCTCGTCGCAGGCTGCGGCAGCCGCACGGGGCTCTTCATCGCGGATCTCGGCGAACCGACGGATGCCGGGATCGACCATGCCGATGCGAGCACGCAGGATCAGAGCGCGCCGGACGCGCTCCCTTCGATTGATGCGAGCCGCCCGGACGGCGGCTTCAAGATTTGCCCCGACGCGGGCGCGACGCTCGTCTACGTGATCACCGAGCAGGACGAGCTCTTCAGCTTCTACCCGCCGACCGCGTCGTTCCAGCGCATCGGCCCGATCGCGTGCCCGACGCAGTCGACGCCGTTCTCGATGGCGGTCGATCGCAGCGGCGTCGCCTACTCGGTCTTCTTGAGCGGCGAGCTCTTTCGCATCAGCACCGCGACGGCTGCGTGCATCGCCACACCGTACGCGCCCGGCCAGCGCGGGTGGACCACGTTCGGCATGGGCTACGCCGCCGACACGAACGACGCCGGCGAATCGCTCTTCGTCGCGCACATCGATTTCGACGGCGGCAGCCGCTCGTCGAAGGGCCTCGGCGCGATCGACACGCGCGCCTTCCGCCTCGGCGTCATCGGTCCGTTCAACCCGATCATCCCAGGCGCAGAGCTCACGGGGACCGGCGACGGTCGCCTCTTCGCGTTCTACACAGGTCCGCAGCCGACGGGCTCGCACATCGCGGAGATCGACAAGACGAGCGGTCGCATCCTGAGTCAGGACACGCTTCGCGTCGGCACCACGCAGGACGCGTTCGCGTTCGCGTACTGGGGCGGCGAGTTCTGGATCTTCACGAGCGCCGCCGGGCCGTCGACGGTCACGCGCTACGATCTCGCGACCAAGACCGAGACCACCGTCGCGATCGCGCCGAACACGATCGTCGGCGCCGGCGTGTCGACGTGCGCGCCTTCGCAGTGAGCGACCTCAGGGCTGGCACGCGCCGTTCACGCAGAAGTTGAAGCTGGGGCACGCGCGGCCGCATCCGCCGCAGTTCGCCGGATCGGTGAGCACGTCGACGCACGCGCCGCCGCACTCGTTCGTCTCCGTCCCGCATGCGCACGTGCCGCCTTGGCAGATCGCGCCCGCGGCGCACCGCTTCCCGCACGCGCCGCAGTTGGTCGGATCGATCTGCGTGTCGGAACAGAGCCCGCCGCAGAACGCTTGTCCGGTCGCGCACGCGCACGAGCCCCCAGCGCATTCTTGATTGCCCGGGCACGCGTTGCCGCACGCGCCGCAGTTGCCCGGATCGTTGAGCGGATCCGCGCAGCCGCCGGCGCAAGCGACGCGTCCCGTCGCGCAGACGCAGGCCGAGGTGCGGCATCCGTAGCCGGCGGGGCAGGCGACGCCGCAGCTGCCGCAGTTCTGCGGATCGCTGCGCGTGTTCACGCACGCGCCGTTGCACGTCGTCGCGCCGCGTCCGTTGGTGTTGCAGCTGGCCGCGCATGCGCCGCGCGAGCACACCTGGTCGGCTGCGCACGCGTTGCCGCATGCTCCGCAGTTGTCGTGATCGTTTCGGAGCTCGTGGCACGCGCCGTTGCAAAACGTCTCGCCGCTCGGGCACGCGCACGCGCCCGAGTTGCACGTCTGCCCGGGTCTGCAGACGCGCCCGCAGCTGCCGCAGTTGTTCGTGTCGACGAGGACGTTGGCGCAGCCGGTCGAGCACGCGGCGAGGCTCCCGGGGCACGCGCACTTGCCCGACACGCAAGGCTCGCCGCTCCCGCACGCCTTGCCGCAGGCGCCGCAGTCGAGCGGATCGGACGCGAGGTGCGCGCAGTGATCGCCGCAGATCGCCGTCCCCGCCGGGCACGCGCACTTCGAACCTTCGCACACCTGCGATCCGCCGCACGCCTTGCCGCACGCGCCGCAGTTCGACGAGTCCGCGGTGACGTCGACGCACGAATTTCCGCACGCGGTGTAGGGCGGCGTTCCGCAGCTCGCGACGCACGCGCCCGCTTGGCAGAACGGTGTCGCGCCGTTGCACGCGACGCCGCACGCGCCGCAGTTGACCGGATCGCTCGCGACGTCGGTGCACGCGCCATTGCACGATCGCGCGCGTCCTCCGCAGTCGCATTTGCCGGCGTGGCACGTCTCGCCCTTGGCGCACGCGGTCGCGCACGTGCCGCAGTTGGCCGCGTCGTTCGTCACGTCGACGCATTTCCCTCCGCACTGCGCGAGCCCGATCGCGCACGCCGACTGGCAGCTCCCGTTCGCGCAGACGAGGCCGGCGTCGCACGAGTGCCCGCACGATCCGCAGTTGTGCGCATCGACCGCGGTATCGAAGCACGCATTTGCGCACGCGGACTGTCCCGCCGGGCACGTCGCGAGCGGCGGTGGAACGCAGTCGCCGCCGATCGTGTGGCACGTGTCGCCCGATGGGCAGTCGGAGTCGGTCGTGCACGCGACCTTGCCTCCGCAGCTGAGCGCGAGCGTGAGGCAGACGACGAACACGGCGACGGCGACGTGCGCGAGATGCGCGGCGCGGATGGGCATGAAGTACCTCGTGCGGATGGGCCGCGAGAGGAGACGTAGCAAGCTCGACGCCACGCGCGCAGAGCACGACGACGAGCCATCGCGTCGCGATCGCGCTCGTCGCGCGGGTGAACACAAAGGCGTTCGGTGGACCGCGGTGCGTTCGTCGTGACCGAACGCGCACGTGCCTCGTCGCCAGGTCGTTCTCAGTGCCCCGCTTGCAACGCCGCGTCGCGCAGCACGGCGGCTTCCGCGGGCGTCACACCGGCGAGCACCTCGCTCGACGTCGGCACCGCGTTGCCCGTCAGCCGAACGTAGAAGACGCACGCCGCGAGCCACGTCCCTTGCGGCGTCGGGTGCGAGCCATCGCTTTGATGGAGCACGATCGACGGCGCCTTTGCGATCACCGCGCGCCACGCCTCGCCGACTTTCACGAGCACGCCGTTCGCGTCTGCCGCCGCTTTGCCGTACGCCATCAGCATTCCGTCTTGCATCGCCGACGGCGATCCGCCAGACCACGTGGTCTGGTAGACGGGATCGCCCGCGACGCGCGCCCACGTCTCGTAGAACGTCGGCGTCGCGCCGGCATCGCGCGCGTCGGCTGCGAAGAGGCCGGCGTACTGTTGGAACGTGGCCGGCGTCGCGAGCGGCTCGACGCTCTGACCTTGCAGCACGACGTGCGTCCATCCGCCGCGCGCGATCGCCGGACGCGCCGCCATGCCGGTGTAGAGGTCGCCGAGCGTCGCGCCACTGGCGACGACCGCGTCCGTCGCGATCGCAGGCGACTGCCCCGACGTCGCGGCGATGCGCGCGAGCGTGCGCGGGAGATCGTTGACGTACGTGTAGCTGTTGCCGATGAAGAGAACGTGCAACGCCGGCGCGGTCGGCCCCGCGTCGGGCGACGTCGCGTCGGGCATCGTCGCGTCGGCCGCGGCTCCTGCGTCGTCCGAACCGGCGTCCGCGCTCGGCAGCGGCCGAACCGCTTCCGCCGACGAGCACGCCGCGAGCGCGATGACGAACGCGAGCGCGCGGGACGGCATTCTGAAAACCGTAGCAGGCGGCGCCGAGCTCCGGCGGGCGCGACGCTCAGTTGTTCGTGATGAGGACCGGCATGAAGTGCGTCGCGTTG
>JAYVXB010000098.1:0-8141 GCA_043785585.1 Deltaproteobacteria bacterium
GACGACGAGCGGCGCATGGCACGCCACGCACGCGCCGATCGCCACGCCTGGTGTCCCGTTCGCCATCGCAATGCGCGCCGCGCCGAACCACTGCAGCAGCCGCGCCGGCGCGAACATCGTGTCGAGCTCCGCCGGCTGGCCATCGGCCGCGACGAGCACCTGACCCTGGAGCCCGCATCGCATGCACCGCGCCGCGATCGGCGTGTGCGGAGGATCGCCGAGCGGAAGCGTGCAGGCGGCACAGCGTGCGCGAGCGAGCGGCATGGGCTGGAAAGACTACGGGCTCCAGACCACGGGATGAGGAATTCCCGCGGTCGGAGCCCGATCCACTTCGAATGCCGGAGCTACTTCTTCGGGCCGGTGCCGCCGACGGGCGCAGCGGACGATGCCGCCGGCGCGGGCGGAGTCGCGGCAGTCGGAGCGGGCGCGGGCGCCGGCGTGCCGCTGCCGGAGCAGCCGTTGGCGTCTTGCGAAGCGCCGTCGAGCGGCTTGTTGTCCATCTGCTCGAGATGGAACTCGGTGCGGCGGTTCGTCGCCTTGTGCGCGCCCGAGTCGTTCGCGACGAGCGGGCACTTCGGTCCGAGACCGATGGAGTGGAGGCGAGCCGCGTCGATCTTCTGCGCGACGAGCCACTTCACGACGGACGCCGCGCGCCGCTCGCTGAGGCCTTGGTTGTACGCGAGTGAGCCCTCGTTGTCGGTGTGCCCTTCGACGCGAAGCTTCGTGAGCGACGGGTTGTCCGACAGAATCTTGAGGACCGTGTTCAGAACGAGCTTCGACTTGTCGTTCATGATGATCACGTCGGAGCCGCTACCGAACTCGATGTCGCCCGGCATCTCGATCTGGCTCCCCTTGATGTTGGAGACGCCCTTCAGCGAGATCGGCTTCGCGGTCGGAGCGGGCGGCGGGGCGTCGACGACGGGCGGAGCCGACGTCGTTGCGGGCGGCGGAGCGGGGGGCGTCGTCGCGCTGGGGACGGGTGCCTTCGCCTGATCGCCGATGTGCATCTCGCCTTGGCAGCCATAGGCCGCGAGTGCGAATCCAAGCGTTGCAGCGGTGAACACGGGGAAAACGACCTTCTTGGACCTCATGGAAACTGCCTCCTTCTAAGGAACTCCGACCTCTTGCCGAGCGACCGCATGACGTTGGGACGCGCGCCGGAACGCCGGATCTCGGTATTGGACGGAGCGACCCCCCGTTTTCGTCACGGGTTATTCCGCGCGGAGGGTATGGGAGGCCGTGGCGTTTGGGAAGAGCCTGCTTGCGTGTTCAGGCGAACGTCGCGGGATCGCTGATAGACTCGCGGCGAAATGGACGATCGCACGACGGGTGTTTCGAGATCCGGAGGCGGTCGAAAAAGCACCGCGGCAGGCGACGCACGGGCGCCGATCGTCGACGTGGACGCACTGCGGCTCGAGATCACGACGCACCGCGCCGCGCTCGTCCGCGAGCTCGCGGCCGGGGTCGATGGGATCGCCCTCGGCGCGAAGAACGCCGCGTTCCTCGACGTGCTGATGAAGCGGCTCTTCGTCGCGAGCGGCATGCCGAGCGAAGGGATTTCGCTCGCGGCGGTGGGCAGCTTCGGACGCGGAGCGGTCGCGCTCCGAAGCGACGCGGACGTGCGCTTCCTCGTCGCGTCGCGATCGAAGTCGCGCGAGCATGGTGCGGCGCTCGCGGAGGCGATGCTCTATCCCCTCTGGGATGCAGGGCTGTCGGTCGGGCACCAAGTCGTCGACGTCAACGAGGCGCTCGAGCTCGCGCAGAACGATCTAGCGACCGCGACGTCGCTCCTCGATTTGCGTCACGTCGCCGGCGACGAGTCGATCGTGCGCGCGGTCATCGATCGCGCGGCGAGCGGGATCTTCGCCGAGGGCGAGCTGCCGAGGTTCGTCGAGCGTCTGAACGAGGAGGCCGCGGGGCGGCGCTCGCGCTTCGGAGGTTCGGTGTACCTCCTCGAGCCGGACGTGAAGAGCGGCGCGGGTGGTCTACGCGATCTCGACGGCGCAAGATGGGCGGTCGAAGCGCGTTTTCGTGTCGGCGCATGGGACGAGCTCGTTCGTCTCGGTGTGCTCGTGCCGCGCGAGGCGCGCGAGCTCGACGCGGCCGAGGAGTTTCTCTGGCGCGTCCGCAATCGACTGCACGCGCACGCGGACCGACGCAGCGATCGGCTCACGTTCGAGGAGCAAGAGATCATCGCCGTCGAGCTCGGGTACGCGCCCAACGCGACCGAGCCGAGCGACGCCGCGCGCGCGGCCGCCGCCGAGCGATTCATGCAGGATTATTATCTGCACGCGCGCGTCGTCACGCGCGCACGCGAGCGCCTCCTCGATCGCGCGACGCCGCCGAAGCGCCGAGGCAAGCCGCAGGAGGTTGACCTCGGCGACGGCCTGCGTCTCTTCGACGGCCAGCTCACGATCGCCGGCACGAGCGAGCTCGCGTCGGATCCCGCGCTTGCGTTGCGACTGTATGCGGCGGCCGTTCGCCACGACGCGCCGGTGCTGGCGTACGCGCGCGAAGCCGTCGTGCGCGCGGCGTCGGACCCGGCATGGTGCGAGGCTCTCCGCGCGAGCCGAGAAGCGGGCGCGATCTTCGCGGACCTCGTTTGCACGGTGCCTGACACGCGCACGCGTCGCGGCTCGATCGCGAGCGAGCTCCACGACGTGGGCCTTCTGCTCGCGATGGTTCCGGAGTTCGCGCCGGTGACGGGCCGCGTTCACCACGACGTCTACCATGTGTACACGGTCGACGTTCACAGCGTGGCCGCGCTCGACTGCTTGCGTGCGCTCTGTCGCGGTGAGCTCGCGCACGAGTATCCGCTCGCGAGCCGACTCGCCGCCGAGATCGCGCGCCCGCGTCCGCTCTTTCTCGCGACGCTCCTCCATGACGTCGGCAAGGGATACCCCGACGCGACCGGCTCGCGGAAGAACCACTCGGCGAGCGGCGCGGAGCTGTGCGACGTCATCCTTCCGCGGCTCGGTCTCGTTCCGGAGGACGTGACGGAAGCGCGAGAGCTCGTGCGGCAGCACCTCGGCATGTACCACGCGGCGACCAGGCGAGACATCGACGATCCCGCGACGATCGAAGAGTTCGCGCGCCTCGTCCGCGGTCGCGAAGGTCTCCGCGATCTCTACTTGCTGACGGTCGCGGACATCACGACGACGTCGCCGACGGCGATGACGACGTGGAAGGCGCGCATGCTCGACGAGCTCTACTTCGCGACCGATGGATACCTCGCGGGGAAGACCGATCACGGCGCCGACGAAGAGCGGCTCGCGCGAATCTGGGAGGCCGCGGCAGCGATGTGGGGCGGAGCGTCGGCGACGGCGGCCGAGCTCGCGGCGTCGCCGCAGTTCTTCCACGAGTTCGTCGGGTCGATGCCGGAGCGGTATCTGCTCGCGAACGGCGCGGAGTCGATCGTCGCGCATGCGCGCGTAGCGCTCGCGCGTGGCGCGGCGCCGGTGCACGCGGCGATCGTGCCGTCGCGTCATCCCGAGTTCGCGGAGCTGTGCGTCGTCGCGGCGGATCGTCCGGGGCTGCTCGCGAGGATCGCCGCCGCGCTCACGGCCGGTCGGCTCGAGGTGCTCGGTGCGCAGGTCTACTCGCGGCCGATCGATGCCGAGCACGGCAACCTCGAGGCGGTCGACGTCTTCTGGGTGCGCGATCGCGTCGACGGCGCGGCGGGCGTCGAGCGCGCGATGCCGCGTCTCCTCCGCGACCTCGCGGACGTTTGCTCTGGCGCCGTCGAGCCGGAGGCGCTCTTGCGCGAACGCACGGGATCCACGTCGCCCTGGCGCGAACGTCCGAGCCCCGCCGTGTCGACTGAAATCGCGATCGACGATCGCGCGTCGCCGAGGCACACGGTCGTCGAGGTGTTCGCGAAGGATCGTCCGGGGCTCCTCTATACGCTCGCGCACGCATTCCACGAGCTCGGTCTCTCGATCGCGCTCTCGAAAATCAACACCGAGGGGACGAAGGTCGCCGACGTCTTCTACGTCAACGAGCTCGACGGCGCGAAGGTGAAGCCGAGCGAGCGCTTCAAGGCGATCCGCGAGGCGCTCACGCTCGCCGTGGGCACCTGAGACCTGCCCGCCCATCGCGAGCGCGCGCCTCGCGAGTCACCAGGCCAAAGAAGAGTAGATCGGCGCGTGTTTCCAGTGGGAGGATGGCCCCCATGAGAACCACGCTGCGCGCGATCGCCTTCGCTCCGCTCTTCGCCCTCGCGCTCGTCGCGTGCGGCGGTCCGGACAAACCGACGCAGACGGGATCGCTCGATCCGCCTCTGCCGACGGGTCCGACGACGCCGCGCGGGCCGACGGGGCCGGGCGGCAGCAAGCAAGCAGCGCCCGCGTCGGACAGTCCCGACGTCGCGCGCGGCGTCGCGTTGTTCGAGAAGAACGATCTCGAAGGCGCGGCGGCCGCGTTCGAGAGCGCGATCAAGGCGAACGCGAAGGACGCGGTCGCGCACTTCAACCTGGGGCTCACGCTCGAAGGGATGCGCAAGCCGGGTCCGGCGGAGAAGGAGTACCAAGAGGCGCTGCGGCTTCGGCCCGATTTCGCCGACGTCGCCGTCGCGCTCTCGACGCTCTACTTGAACGCCGAGCCGCCGCGCGCGGACGAGGCCGCGTCGGTCGCGCGCGCGGGGCTCGAGAAGCACCCGGAGGTCGCAGGGCTTCACTTCAACCTCGCCGTCGCGCTCGCGACCAAATCGGATCAGGCCGGCGCGACGAAAGAGTTCGAGGACGCGCTCGCGCGAACCCCGAACGATGCGAACGCGCGCTTCACGTACGGGCATTGGCTCGGCGTGTGGGGACTCAAGGACAAGGCGACCGAGCAGCTGAAGCTCGCGTTGAAGACCAGCGACGTCGGAGTGCTCGCCGCGGTCGGGCACGAGATGCTCCTCTTGCGCGACGCCGCGGGGTGCGTCGCCGCGTACGACAAAGCGATCGCAACGAAGGACATGGCCGAGCTCCGCACGGAGCGTGCGCTCTGCAAGCTCGCGATGAAGGACGAGGATGGCGCGCTCGCGGATCTCAAGGCTGCGGTCGCCGCGGACGCCAAGTACGCGCTCGCGCACTATTGGCTCGCGATGCGGCTCGCGGCGGCGGGGAAGCTCGTCGATGCGATCGCGGAGTTCGACGCGTACGTGAAGCTCGCGCCGGACGGAGCGAAGGCGAAGGACGCGGCGGCTCACAAGAAGGAGCTCGAGGCGAAGCTCAAGACGAAAAAGTAGCAGGGTAGTTTGAGCGGAGACGCGGGTGATGTACTCCTGCGAGGAGGGAGGATTTCCATGCGCCAATCGATTTCGTTTGCCATCGTCACCGCGACGCTCGCCCTCACAGCGACGGCTTCGGCCGCCGATCCATCCACCACGCCCGCCGCGTCCACCGCGGGTCCGGAGAGCGGATTGTCGTTCGGTCTGCGCACCGGCTATTCGCTTCCGCTCGGCAAGATCCAAGGGGACACGACGACAACGGTCGGCGGCACGACCACGACCGTGACGGGAGCGTCGCTGAGCGACTCGATCAGCGGCCGCATTCCGATCTGGGTCGACGCCGGGTACAAGATCAACCGGAACTTCTACGTCGGCGCGTTCTTCCAGTACGGGCTGATGTTCGTCAACACGGACAAGAACGCCAACTGCAAAGCGAGCGGCGTCAGCTGCTCGGCGCACGACATCGTCATCGGCGTGAACGCGCACTACCACATCATGCCGGAGGCGGTGTTCGATCCGTGGGTTGGCCTCGGTTTCGGGTACGAGATCGCCGCCTTTAGCCAGTCGGCGGGCACGCAGACCGTCGACTCGTCGGCCAAGGGCCTTCAGTTTGTCAGCTTTCAAGCGGGTGGCGACTACAAGGTGACACCCGCGTTCGGGATCGGTCCGTTTCTGTCGTTCAGCCTCGCGCAGTACTCGAGCTTCTCGTCGGGCAACGTCACCGTCGACGTTACCAACACGGCTCTGCACGAGTGGCTGACGATCGGCGTGCGCGGCGTCTACGACATCGCGCTCTAGCCGCTGATCGAAAATCCTCGCACCACGCGCCCGGTCCCCTCGTCGTCGATCGTCCCGACGGCGACGAGCTGGCCGTCCGCGTCGAGCCATGCGTGAAGGCCGCGCGTCGCGGGTGACGAAGGCTCGATGTCACCCGGTCGCACCGGTCGTCCATGACGCGCGTCGACAGCGCCGCTCGCGGTGAGCAGCGCAGCGGGGAGCACGCGCGACGCGGCGTGAGCGACCGGAAGAATGCGCGCCGCGAGCTCGTCGGCGGGCGTGTCGATCGACAGCGCTTCGTCGAGCGTGAACGAGCCCGAGCGTGTGCGTCGGAGCGCGGTCAAATGGCCGACCGTCCCCAGCGACACCGCGAGGTCACGCGCGAGCGAGCGCACGTAGTACCCCTTCGCGACATCCATCGCGATCGCGAAAGACGGAGGATCCGCCGACGCATCGAGCAGCCGCAGCGACGCGACGCTCACCGCGCGCGCCGCGAGCTCCGGCGACTCACCGCGCCGCGCCTTCTCGTACGCGCGTTCTCCCGCTTGCTTGATCGCGGAGAATGCGGGCGGCACTTGCGATGTCCGCGCGCGCTCCGTCGCGAGCGCGGCTTCGATCTCCGGCGCGACGATCGCACCGTTCGATTTCGCCAGCGCCGCCATCAACGCATCGCTCGGCGCGACCCGCTCGGTCTGTTTGCCCTCGGCGTCGAGCGTGTCCGTCGCCACGCCGAGCGCGATCGTCGCTTCGTACGATTTGTTCTCGGCCGTGAGATACGGCACGAGCTTCGTCGCCTCGCCGATCGCCACGACGAGCACGCCCGTCGCCATCGGATCGAGCGTCCCGGCGTGCCCGACCTCGCGCGTCCCCAGCAGTCGCCGCACCCGCGCCACGACCGTGTGGCTCGTCGGGCCGCGCGGTTTGTCGATCACGAGAACGCCGTCGCGCGCGCGCGTCTTCTCGCTCACCGCTGCGTGACCTTCCGGAGCCCGCGCCTCGTGAGCCGCGAGCCCTTCATCCGAACCAGACGGACCGCCGCTCGCCGACGGCGCGATCGAGCATCCCTTGGATCGTCGCGCGGACGCGCTCGCTCAGTCGACCGACGAGGATCTCGTCGTCCGCCGCCTCGGGTCCGTAGCCTTCGAACGTCACCGGATCGCCGAAGCGAATCGTCCATTTCGTCGGTGCGGGGAGGAGCCCGATCGGACCCAGCAGCGGGAACGTCGGCGTGATCGGGAAGTACGGGAGGCCGAGCGCCTTCGTCAGGTATTCGATCCGGAAGAGCATCGGATTGGTCTCTTCGCCGCCGACGATCGCGACCGGCACGATCGGCGTACCGGTGCGAAGGCAAAGCTTCACGAAGCCGCCGCGCCCGAAGCGCTGCAGCCGGTAGCGCTGCTTGAAGAGCTTGCCGATCCCCTTCATGCCCTCGGGGAAGACCGCGACGAGCGCGTCTTGCCGGAGCAGGCGCTCGGCGTTCTCTTGGCACGCGCGCACCGCGCCGACGCGGTTCGAGAACGATCCGAGGAACGGAAAGTGGAAGATCATGTCCTCGGCGAGCCAGCGCACGTCACGCCGCTGCGCGTGCTCACGCTTCACGGCGAGCTTGAGCATCATGCCGTCGAAGGGGAGCGTGCCGGAGTGGTTCGCGACGAGGAGGCAGCGCCCTTCGTTCGGAATGTTCGCTGCGCCTTCGACGTCGACGCGAAAGTATTTCTCGTAGAGGAGCGCGAAGAAGGGGAGGACCTTCGCCTCGTAGATCGGATCGAAGCCGAAGTCGTCGACGTCCTCGGAGCGGTTGCGCATCCCGAGGCGCCCCCACTTCCGGAGATAGAAGTCGGTCGAGAGGAGCTCGCGCGCGGTGTCGAAGACGGTCGCGTCCTCGTCCTTTCCACGCACGTCCGGAGGAAACCCCGACGGGGGGGGCGGGTAGGTGCGGGGGATTCCCGTCGGGGGAACTTCGGCGGTGGGGGTGGACCGGCGCGTGCTCTCGTCGATCATCTTGTCGAGGCGCGCTTCGAGCTCGCGGATTTGCGTGGCCACCGCTTCCGCCCCTATAGCCTCGTTCGCGGATTCGACGATCGGCGACTCCACCGACGCGTCGAGCACCGTGGTCGAATCCAGTTGGCGCGGCGCCGCCTTTGCGCGCGCC
>JAYVXB010000099.1:0-2441 GCA_043785585.1 Deltaproteobacteria bacterium
GCTCCCCTGGGGCGGCGCCCCCATCGCGCGTGTGTCGCTCCCCTTCGGATAGAAATACGGCCGCGGGAGCGGCGTCGTCACACCGATGGTGACGGCCACGTTGTCGGCGACGAATCCCTCGGGCGGAATGGTGAATCCCGTGCCGCTCGGAGACTTCGCATCGGGATATCCGATGTTCACCGGCAGGAAGATCGGCTGGTAGTTGACGTCGCCGGGGTGCTTCGCCGCGTCGATGATGTCGACGTACCCGCCGAGCACATCGCCCGCTTCGGGGAGATTCCTGATCTTGAACGTCGGCAGAAAATCGCCCGTGTAATCGTAGAAAGCCTGGATGATGTACTGACCATCATCCATCGGCGCGATGTCGAACGGCGCGCTCACGATGATCGGCGCGGTGATTCCGTTGTCCTTCGGGCAATACAGGTCGGACTGCGCATTGCGCGGTTCGTTCGCGAACAAGATGTCGCCCGGAACGACTCCGAAGTTGATTGCCGTGTTCGCGAGCCCGGACGGCGGCGGCGGGTTGCGCTTGTCGAAGACCAGGAGAATGGCATTGCCGACGATGTGCCCGTTGCGCGAGCAGGGCCGCGCCCCCGTGTACGTCACGGCGCCTTGAATGACGCCTTTGACTTGAAAGAGGCGCCGGTCGGCACGCTTGTCATCGGTCGGTGCTTCGCCGCAGCCTTGCGCGGCAGCGCCCGAGACGGTGGCAATGAACAGGAGAGACGGGACGATTTTGAGCAATCTCATGTTCGCCTCTAAAACGTGTAGCCAAAGAACGTCATGATTTTGCGCTGCACGAGCTGCCCGAAGGGGTGCTCGCGGTGCTCGTTGTTGAGCGCATTGAACGCGACGATCGAGACGTTCGCCTTGTTCTGGAGGAAGCGGTACGCCGCCGTCGCGTTCATCGTGTAGTACTGCTCGAGGTGGAACGACTGGTACTCGATCCGCTGCTTTTGCAGGTTGGTGACCTGCTCTGCCCAGTCCTGCGGTGAGTAGTAGTGGAACGCGAGCTCGAAATCGAAGCCGCGCTTCGTACGAACCTGGCCTCCGATGTGGAGCTTGTGCGCGCTCGTTCGGGCGTCCGTCACGATCAACGCCTTCTGCGTATCGTTGCAGCCCGAGTTGTCCTGCTTGATGTAGTTGAGCGTATACGTGGCGAAAAGATCGAGACCCTCGACGGGGAACGCGCGCGCGCCGAGCTCGGCGCCGTACACGTTGAAGGTCTGGCATTGGTTCTCGAAGCCGCCGAGAAACAGTGGATAGAGACCCGTCTGCGCGTTCGCCGAACCTTGACCCGCCGCGAGATCGCCGACCGTGAGCGACCGGTTCGAGGCAAGCTGGATGAGGTTGTTCGCGCGGTTGAAGAAGAACGCGCTGTCGAACGTGACGACGTCGCTGTCCTGATTCATGTACCCGACTTCGGTCGTGAAGATCTGCTCGGGCTTCACCTTGAAGCTGGGATTGTCGGAGCGCACGCCCTCGGATTGTAGCGAGCCGCCGGCGAACGGCAGCTGAACCGGAATACCCAAGTACGACTCGAGGAAGGTCGGCGTTCGGAAGGCCGTCGCCACCAGGGCGCGGACGGTCGATTGCTTCGTCGGGTGAAAGAGGGCGGAGATGCGCGGCGACTGCACCAGCTTTTCCAAGTAGGGGACGTAGTCGACGCGATAGTCACCGACGAGCGCGAACCGCGAGCCGAGCTTGACCTCGTCATGGATGTAGAACGACTCGTGATTCTCTGCCCGGTACCGGTCTATGTACGACCAGGTGAGTCCCTTGAATCGGTAACCAATGCCGATGTGGAGATCGTGGGCGATGTTCTTCCCGGTCTCGAACTGGTTGATGTACTGGACCTCGGCGTCGATGACGTTCGTGTTCGCGCGTCCGGGAATGAGTGACTGCCCAATCTGCGCGGCGTTGTTGCCGTGGGTGACGAACAAGTTGTTCCAAAACACACGCGCTTCGAGGTGCTTCGAGCGAACGAAGCCGGTGATGTCCGACGACTGTCCGGCGATGACGAAGTCGTTGACCGGGCCGATGGCGAGGATCTCCATCGTGTCGAGCTTCACGAAGCCGCCGCCGAGACCGACGGTCACGTCTTTGCCAATCTGCTGCGTCGTACGCATGTCGAAGCGGTACGAACGACCGGACGTCGCCTGGTCGGGCTGAGTGTAATGGAGATCCGCGCGACCCCCCGGAGCTTCGCGGCTCCACCGCGGGAGGTAGTCGTAGCCGGCGGCGACGCGGTATGCGAAGTCCTTGTCGCGACCGCTCGCCCAGATGTTCCCGTGGGTCTCGAGGCTGGTTCCGGTACCGACGTTGAAGCCGCTTCGACCTTCACCCGGCGCCTTGGTGATGATGTTGATGACGCCGTTGAAGGCGTCGGCGCCGTAGAGCGCGGAGCCCGGGCCACGCACGACCTCGATGCGCTCGACGTC
>JAYVXB010000100.1:0-8104 GCA_043785585.1 Deltaproteobacteria bacterium
GCGGGGAAGTTCGCGAAGATGTCGCTCCCCGATGCGTACGTCTTCATGGAGCAGATCCCGCGCACGTCGACGGGGAAGTTCTTGAAGACGAAGCTGCGCGAGCTCCACGGCGACATGTTGATGCCGAAGAAGTCGTGAGCGACTCGCGGTACGAACCGCTGTCGAAGGGGGCGTACCGCGCGTGGGCCGTGGTGCGCGCGCTTCCGCCGATCGCGTGGCTCGCGCTCTTGTGGGTTGCGGCGTACGACGACAAGTACCGTCCGTCGCAAGGCGTCGCGATCGCGACGTTCGCCGCGCTCGTCGCGTACTACATCTGGCTTCGAATTCGACGGAACTTGCGGAGCTCACGCGTCGCGCAGCGGCACGCCGCGACGGCCAAGCTCCTCGCCGCGGGCGATCTCGAGTCCGCCGCGAAGACGATCGACGAGACGCTCGATGATGCTCGCGCCACGCCGCCGGTTCATTGCATCTTGCTCGTGCAACGCGCGCAGCTCTTCTTGCGGCTCGGCGACGCGGATCGATCGCTGTCGCTGCTGAAGGCGATCGTGGCGACGCGCTGGCTCGACGACGCGCGCCTCGCGCAGGGGGCGTCGTCGCTGGCGAGCGCGCTCGCGATGACGGAGCTCGCGCGCGGTGCGCTCGACGAAGCGGAGCGATGGCAAAAGGAAGCGCACGCGAAGATCAAAGAGGCGGAGCGCGTACAGCTCTTGCCGCTCGACACGCTGGTCGATGTGCGCCGCGGTCGTTACGCCGAGGCGATCGAGCGGATCGACGAAGCGTTGGCGGGTGCCGAGGAGACGCTCGCGCCGCGCGCCGTCGATCTGCTGAAGCTGCTTCGCGCGTTCGCCGCGGAGAAGCTCGGGAAGCCGGCCGAAGCGACGACGGATCTCGACGCCGACGTCGACTACCTCGTCAAGGACTGGCCCGAGCTGCGCGCGTTCGTCGCGAAGAACGCGCCGGCCGCGGTCACGTGAGTCAGTGCCAGGCCGCGGCCATCTTCACGGCTTGGCCGGTGCGATCGTGCTCGGCCAAGAGCTCCTTGGTGCGATCGACGCACGCGACGCACGACGCGAAGCGCGACTTGTGTTGGCAGAAGACGCCGACCGCGGTCGCCGGAGCGTTGAACTCGGCGGGCTCGAGGTGACGGCCGCACGCGACGCAGTGAATGTGCTGGGCTTCGGTGCTCTTGCCCGACGGGCCCGCGCCGTTCGCGGCCTTGCGCTCTCGCTTGGTCAGTTGCTTCTCGCGTTTCATTCCGCCGTTCTACTCGAAGCAGCGTCGTTGGACAGCTCCCGATAGAACACTGTGGTGCTGCACAGCCCGCCGCGCGGCAAGAGCGCGTAGTTGGGGATGACGCCACACCGCTGCCACCCGAGGCGTGCGTACAGACGCTCGGCGTCGCTGCCGGTGACGGTGTCGAGCACGAGGAGCGTCCTCTTCTCGTCGCGCGCCGCGTCTTCCGCCGCCCGCATGAGCGACGCCCCCAAGCCGCAGCGACGCGCGCGCCGATGCACTTGCATCTTCGCGACGTCGGCACGGTGCGGCTGGTTGTCGGGCGTCGCCAAGACGATCTGCACCGTGCCGACGATGCCCGTCGCGTCCTCGGCCACGAGCACGATGCGCTCGCCGCGCGCAGCGCCGGCCAGTGCGTTCTGCCAGAACGCGAGCGCCTTCGCGCGCGGCAGCGGATGCATGAAGCCGATCGACGCGCCGTCTTCGACGCAATCGACGAGCACGTCGGCGAGCGCTTCGGCGTCGGCGGAGTCGGAGCTTGCGCGGCGGATGCGGAACGTGTTGGTCATTCGGCGCGGTAGAATACTCGCCCATGCCCAGAGTCCGTCCATGAGTTGCTCGCTTCGACCCGCCGCGCTCGCCTTCACCGCGCTCCTTCTCGCAGCCTGCGGACCAAAGACCTCCGACGGGACGCGCACGACGACGATCACGACGACGCAGGTCGTCGAGGCGCCGCCTCCCCCGCCTCGTCCTGCCGATCCGCTGCCTGCGGATCAACTCGTGAAGTACAACGTGGACCTCATCAACTCGTACCGTTCGAAGCTCGGACGCGCGCCGCTGCTCTACGACGCGAAGATCAGCGCGTTCGCGCTCGACGGATCGAAGCAGCTCGCAAGCGATCACAAGGCGCACGCGCATTTCGCGACGCAGTCGGACGGCGCGCCGGGCTTCGGGACGCACAGCGCGGAGAACCAGGGCGATCCGAGCGGCGTTCCGCCGATGGATGTCGACGCGATCGCGAGCGGCAAAAAGCAGATCGCGACGCTCCTCAAGATCATGATGGACGAGGGACCCGGCGGCGGGCACTACGAGAACATGCTGAGCGCGAAGTACCGGCGCGTCGGCATCGGGGTGTACTCGCCGGGAGGGCGGCTCTACTTGACGAACGATTTCTCGGACTGAGTCGTCAGCGCGCGCGGAGGACGAAGAGGATCACGACGGCGCCGATTCCCGCGGCGATCACGAACGAGACGATGAACGCGATGAGGATGCGCGACGTCGAGGCGCGCGGCGCGGGCAGCGATGGCGGCGGCGGATGCGATGGCCACGCGGCCTGCGGCGCCGCGGGTGGTGGAGCGGGTGGCGGCGGCGCGCTCACGGGGATCGTGGGGAGAAAGTCGGCCGCGACGGCAGACTGGAGCGTCTTCGCACGCGGATCGTTTTGCGTCGGCGTGAGCATGCGCGGGCGCATCGGCTCGAGCGGCGGCGCCGGACGACGCGACGGTGGTGCGGGCTCCGCCGCGAGGTCGGTCATGCCGACGTCGATCTTCGTCGGCGTCAGCATGCGCTCGCGCGGCGGCGTCATCGCTGGGCGCTCGTGCGTCTCCGCTTTGCGCGCGGGCAACGCGCCGGGCGATCCACGCTGCGTGAGCACCGGCGGCTCTTGCGGCGCCACCGCGCGCGGCGCGGGACCGCCCGTCGCGATGAACTCCGTCCGCGTCACCTCCGACGGCCCGTCGAACAGCGGCGCGACCGCCTGCTGCTCCGTGACGTCCGCGAACGCGAGCGCCGCATCCTGCGCGAGCACGTCCTCGCGGATGACCGCTGTGACCGCCGTCGAGCCGAGCTCCGCCTTCGGTCGACGTGGCGCTGCCGCAGGCACCGCTTCGTGGAGCGCAGCCGCGAGGTGATCGGCCGACGGAAACCGCCCTTCCTTCACCGCCTGCATGCACCGCAGCGTCACCTTGCAAATCCCCTCGCCGAGCCCCTCGCGCAGCGTCTTCGGCGACGGGATCGCGCCGCCGAGCAGCCGCGCGCGACGCTCGTCGATGCTGAGCTGATGCAGCGGAACGTGTCCGGTGAGTAGCTCGTAGAGGACGACGCCGAGCGCGTAGATGTCGGTCCGCGCATCGACGGCGAACGGCGGCTTCCACTGCTCGGGTGCCATGTACTTCGGTGTCCCGATGGGCATGTCGGGGCGGCTGACCGGACCGCTCGGATCGCGGCCTTCGATCTTCGAGACGCCGAAGTCGAGCACCTTCACGATCGGCGCGCCGTGCGCGCGCTTCGCGAGGAAGAGGTTCGACGGCTTCAGATCGCGGTGGATGATGCCGAGCGCGTGCGCCTCGTGCAGCGCGCCGCATGCATCGATGACGTAGCGCGCGGCGTCGGATGCCTTGAGCGGGCCGCGCTCCGCGAGGAGCTGTTTCAAGTCCTGTCCGTCGAGCAGCTCCATCACGATGAAACCGTGCCCCGTCGGAAGCGTTCCGAGATCGAGCATGCGCACGGCGTTCTCGCTGCGCAGGCGGAACGTCGCGCGCGCCTCGAGCAGGAAGCGCTCCGTCCCCTCGGCCGAAGGCGTCGCGAGCGACGTGCCGAGGAACTTGAGCGCGACCTCCTCGTCGAGCTGCAGGTGCCTCGCCGCGAACACGACGCCCATTCCGCCGCGCCCGAGCACGCGCTCGATGCGGTACTTGCCCGCAACGATCTCCCCCTCGCGCACCGGAGCTCGGCTCGCTTCGCTCATTGCGCGGCCAGTATCCCCCAGATCGTCGTCGTGTCAGGGACGAACTGATCGTGCTTCACCTCGACGCCATCCGGTGCGAGCATCGCCTCGCTTCATGGCATTCCTTCGTCATCGAGATCTGTTCCCCGACGCGCCCGCGCCGACGCCCACCGAGCCCGAGTCGGGCGTTCATCGGACCGCGAAGAAGCGCGCGTCGAAGGCGCCGGCGAAGAAGAAAACCAAGAAGACCGATGCGTCGCGCATCCCGATCCTGAACGTCTCGCCGAGGCAAGTGCGGTTCAGCGTCGAAGACCTTCGCGCGCGGTGGCTCGCGCCGTTCATCGACGGCGTCACGCCGCTCGACGACGTACTCGCCGCTTCAGCGCTCGGTCCGGACGACGCGCGCGCGGGGATGGAGATCCTCGTTGCGGCGGGGCTCGTGACGCTGGCGTAGAGCAACTGTGCTGCGTGAAGTTGGACCGCCAAGGCGCGAAGACGCCAAGCCTGCGTCGCCCTCGCCGGAGACCTCGCGCAGCATCCTAGTCTACGCGCCGTGACGTAGCGCCTCGGCCACGAGCTCGTACGATCTCTTTCGCGCTTCGTGCGAATGGACGTGCGTGAGCACCATCACTTCGTCCGCTCGCGATGCCTCGACGAGCGACGTCAGTCGCTCCCGCACGCGCGCGACTCCGCCGACGACGACGTGCGCTTCGCGTCCGGCGCGCAGCGCCTCCTCTTCGGCGTCGTACTCGTACGCGAGCGCCTCCTCCACGCTGGGAAGCGGGCGATCGCGGATCCCGCGAAGAAAGCGCACCATCGCGAGCTCGGTCGACGCCGCCTCGCGCTCGGCTGCGGCGTCGGTCTCGGCGCAGATCACCGCGAGCGCGAGGATCGCCCACGGCTCGCGACGGTGGCGTGAGGGCACGAACGATTCGCGGTAGCGGCGCAGCGCACGCACCGACTCGTCCGGGTTGATGTGGTGCGCGAACGCGAAGCCGAGACCACGCTCCGCGGCGATCAGCGCGCCGCCCGCTTCGGTGGAGCCGAGCATCCAGAGATCGGGCGACGGAACGTTCGTCGGAATCGCGCGGATGGTCCCCGTGAACGAGTCGCGCGGCGGTTCGTCGTCGGCGAGGTAGCGCGCGAGATCGTCGAGACGATCCGGAAAGTCGTCGACCGCCAATGCCTCGCGCCCGCGGCGAAGCGCGGCGGCAGTGCGCGGATCGGTGCCGGGCGCGCGACCGATTCCGAGATCGATGCGACCAGGAAAGAGCGCGCAGAGGACGCGAAACGTCTCGGCGACCTTCAGCGGCGTGTGGTTCGGCAACATGATGCCGCCGGAGCCGACGCGGATGGATCGCGTGACCGCCGCGATTTGGCCGATCATGATCTCGGGCGCGGGGCACGCGAGACTGCCGGCGTTGTGGTGCTCGGCGAGCCAGTAGCGTCGAAGACCGAGCTGCTCGGCGTGTTGCGCGAGGTCGATCGTGTTCCTGAGCGCGTCGCCCGCCGTGAAGCCGGACGGGATCGGCGAGAGATCGAGGACCGAGAGCGGCGTGGGCATCTACGGAGGGAGTCTACTCGGTGCGCGCGCGCCGACGACGTCAGCTCCGCGCCCGCGGGCCGACGTGACGTTGTCCTCGACGACGCGCTCCGCGAACCCCTCTCCGCTGCCGCGGCTCCAACCGAATGGAGGACCGAGCGGTCTTCGCTCGTCTTCAAGCCCGAAGGAGAACGTCATGACTCACAACGAAGGATCCATCGACTGCCGCTTTCGCTGCGCTATCCGTACGTGAGCCGTCATGTGTGAGCTCTTCGCGATCTCGGCACGATTCCCGACGACGGTGCGCTTCTCGCTCGACGAGCTCGCGCGTCACGGCGGAGGTACCGGGCCGCACCGCGACGGGTGGGGCATCGGCATGATCCAAGAGGGCGACGCGCTCGTCATCCGCGAGCCCGACGCGGCGAACCAGAGTCGCTGGGTGCAGTTTCTCCAAGAGCGGCAGCCGCGCACGTCGCTCGCGATCGCTCACGTGCGCTTGGCCACCCAGGGCGCGCGCCTTCTGCGAAACACGCAGCCCTTTCAGCGCGAGCTCGGTGGGCGCGTGCATCTCTTCGCGCACAACGGGATGCTGCCGGGCATCGAAGGCGACGCGCGCTTCCCGTCGGAGCGCTTCCGTCGCATCGGCGACACCGACTCGGAGCAGGCATTCTGCAATCTGCTCGAACGCATGGCACCGCTCTGGAGAGATGGGCTCCCGTCGCTCGACGATCGCCTTCGCGAGGTCCGTGCGTTTGCGTCCGACGCGCGCACGCTCGGCCCCGCGAATTTCCTCTACACGGACGGCGACGCGATCTTCGCGCACGGTCACCGGCGCAAGCACGCCGACGGCATCCGACCGCCCGGGCTCCATCTGCTCTGCCGAAGCTGTTCGGCGGTCACGGATGCGCCCCCGCTGGCGGGCGTCACGCTCGATCGGGAAGCACGGCAAGAGGTCGCGCTGGTCGCGAGTGTGCCGCTGAGCACGGAGGCGTGGGTTCCGCTCGCGGAGGGCGAGATTGTCGTGCTTCGCGACGGCCGAGCCACGAGATTCTGAACGGCGCGAATCGTTTCGGCGTGCGGCGGCTCTCACCGAGTGGAGGCCCCAGATGAGCACGACCGCACTCACCGTCGAGAATTTCGTCGAATCGATCCAGAAGCCCGGAATCCTCTTCATCGATTGGTGGGCGAGCTGGTGCGGACCGTGCCGCTCGTTCGCGCCCGTCTTCGAGGCAGCGGCGAAGCGGCATCCCGACGTCACGTTCGCGAAGATCGACACGGAGGCTCAGCAGGAGCTCGCGAGTGAGTTTCGCATCCGATCGATTCCGACGCTGATGGCGTTCCGCGACGGCGTCCCTTTGTTCTCGCAGCCGGGCGCGCTTCCAGCGAGCGCGCTCGAAGACCTCGTCGAGAAGATCCGCGCGGTCGACATGGACGACGTGCGCCGTCAGCTCGCCGAACGCGACGCGCCGCTCGCCGCGGCGGGGCGGTGACATCGTGACCGTCGAGAGCTTCTTCGATCCGCAGACGTGCACGCTGACGTACGTCGTGTTCGATCCCGAGACACGCGACGCGGTGATCATCGATCCGGTGCTCGACTACGAGCCGCTCACGAAGAAGGCGAGCACCGAGTCCGTGAGCCGCGTCGCGCATTTCGTCGACGCGCACGCTCTTCGACCGCGCTACGTGCTCGAGACGCACGCGCACGCGGACCACATCTCCGCGTCGCAGTGGCTGAAGGAGCGCTACGGCGCGAAGGTGGCGATCGGCGCGCGGATCACCGAAGTGCAGGAGACGTTCAAGAAGGTCCTCGCGCTCCCCGACGACTTCGCGACGGACGGGAGCCAGTTCGACGTGCTCATCGACGACGGCGCCGTCTTGCGCGCGGGGAGTCTTCGTGTCGACGCGATCGCGACGCCGGGCCATACGCCCGCGTGCATGACGTTCGTGATCGATGGAGCGCTCTTCACGGGCGACGCGCTCTTCGTCGAGGACTACGGCACCGGGCGGTGCGACTTTCCGCGCGGGAGCGCATCGGAGCTCTATCGCTCCGTCCACGATCGACTCTACGCACTCCCGGATGCGACGCGGGTCTACGTCGGCCACGACTACCAACCCGGCGGACGGACGCTTCGCTTCGAGTCGACGATCGGGATCGAGAAACGCGCGAACGTGCAGCTCCGCGCAGAGACGAGCGCGGAAGAGTTCATTCGGTCTCGAGAGGCGCGCGACAAGAAGCTCGACCCGCCGCGGCTGCTTCTCCAGAGCGTGCGCGCGAACATCGAAGCGGGACGCACGCCAGCGCGGTGACCGCGGACGATCCGCGCGCCCCGTTTGCGCGAGCCGACGCGAGTCAGCCGCGGCTCACCGCGCGCCACGCACCGATGAGCGCGTCGGCCGCGCGCTCGATGTCGTCCGCAGTCGTGCTTCGCCCGAGCGTCAGGCGCACGGAACCGACGGCGGCGTCCGGCGTGACGCCCATCGCGACGAGGACGGCAGACGCCGTCTCGTGACCGTCGTGGCACGCCGATCCCGTCGACGCCGCGACGTCGGGCGCCGCCGCGAGGATGGCGGTGCCGGAGACACCCGGAAAGCGAACGTTCAGC
>JAYVXB010000101.1:0-8094 GCA_043785585.1 Deltaproteobacteria bacterium
CCGCGGAGCAGAACAGATGGTCCGCACCGCAGTGCTCGCAGTTCGCTTCCGTGCACGGACCACCCAACGGTATGGAGCAAATGCTCGGGTTGCCGCCGCCGTCGAGGGCGCCTCCGCCGGAACCGTTCGGCGGCCGGAAGCAGACGCCCGTCCGGCACTGCCAGCTACGATCGCACGGCGCGCCCGGAGCACGAGCGGCGACACACTTGGCCCTCGTCTTGTCCGCGGACACAGAGCAGTACTCTCCGGAGCCGCATTTGCAGCCGCATGTCTGGTCGGCGGGCAGCGCCCCACACGGCGTCCACAAGCCGTTCCAACAAGTATGGTAAGGCGCGGGAATCTCGGCGAACCCGGTCAAGTCATTCGGGCCTGAGCAGGTCGAAACGCATGCGTGCTTTCCGTAGTCGTCCACCCCGCAGCCGAGACCGGCAGCACAATCCGACGACTGGACGCAGGGCGACCCTTCCGACAGTTTGGCGGCAGCGGTGCTGTTGTTCCCGCAGCCGGCGACGACAACCCCGAAGACAGCGAATGCGAAGCCCGTGCGGGAAAACGCCATGCGCGGAACGTATCGCGTGCCGGCCCATAGATCGCTTTCGTTCGTGAGCATGATCGTTATCCCTCGGCTCTTCTCTTCGTGCCATCCAGCCGTCTCGTTGCGCGTTTCGTGACCGTGAAAGCCCCCATCACCCGGACGGTCCCTCGCGAGCGCTGCTTTTGTAACGCCTTCGGCAGCGAGCTCACCGCCCCGCAGTCCCCGCCCCCTTCTTCGCGAGGTCCATCGTCTCCCCGCCCTCGATGCTTCCGTCGGCCACCGCGCGACGAAGTCGAACACGTCGGCGCGCGCGCGCGTCACGGTCATCCCCGCACGAACCCCCTCTGCCGCCTCCGGTTCGTTGACAACGGAGCCGGTCACGGTCGTCGACCGCGATGCCAAGCCCCCAGGCGATACAAGCACCACTTCGTATTCGTCGGCGTGCCTCGCGGACGCATGCAAGTTCAATCACAGAAGTGCTCCTCTCGGTAAACGGGCTACGGCAACGTCGACAAGAGAGAGCGGCGAGCGTAGACCAGCTTGCTCTCGTGTCTCATGGTCTCGTTATCGGGACTCGGCTCGCACAAGTTTCGAGAAATCGTCGTCGCGCTTGCGGGAGGCCGTGGACGCCGAGCCTGATCATCATCACGCGGTTCATCGTCCGATCTCCCTTCAGAACTTCGCGAAGGACAACGCTGCCGTCGCCATCAAGCCCATCGACTTGTCCGCGTGACCGACGTCGAGCGACACCGCGCCCAAGCGCAGATCCCACATCCCGGTCTGATAGCCGAACGAGGCGGTGGCACCGAGATTCGTCTGCGAGCCCGAGCCTTGGACGTTGATCGGGACGTTGCCCGCGTTCCCCAGGATGCGCGACGATCCGATCGCGAGGATCGGACCCGCCTCGCCAGCGAAGAAGATCCCTTCGTTCGGCTCCGCGAGGTACCACTTGATCCCGCCCAGGAACGGCGCGAAGTCGACGCTCGACTTCAGCGTGAACCCGGCGACGGAGCGCTCCTGCTCGAACGTCGCGACGTATCCGCCGCGGAGGGTGAGCACGAAGCTCGTCGAGAGTCGGTAGTCGACACCCGCGAGCACGCCGCCACCGGCCTGCGTCGCGTCGGCGAGCGTGCCGAACGGAACGAAGATGGCCGGCGCGATATGCAGCGCGAGGCGCTCGGCGGGCATTCCGTCGACCGGCTTCGTCGGAGCCTCGACCGGCGCGGGCGGCGGCGTGTAGTTCGTCGGATCGCTGGTGTCGGCACTGGCCATGGATGGGAGTGCGAGAGCGGCGGTCGTGAGCAGCGTGCAGATGATGTGTCGGGGGTTCATGGATTCCTCCTCGGTTTCGTTTGTGCGTCGCGGTTTCGGTTACTGCTGCAGCGGAGGGTGCGGAGGCGTTCGCGGACCGCCGCCCGGCGACGGCAGCGGCTCCCTCGGGCCCACCGGAATCCATTGCTGCGTCGACGGCGGGTTTGCGCCTGCGTCGTCACCGCCCTGGTCGTGGTTGGCGGTCGTGGACGCCGGCTCCTGCGACGGATCGCCGTCGGGCGCAGCGCTGCACGCGACGCTGGCGAGAGCGAGAGTCGCCGCGACGGCGGCGAGCGAGAGACTGCGGAGAGAGTTCTGGAGATGGATGGAGCGGTTCATGTTCATGTCCTTTGTCGGTTCTTCGGTTGACTACGGTTTCGGTGCTGCGCCGATGACGGCGCAGTGGTCGTTGATGACGCTCATGAGGCGGACGCAGTCGCTGTAGTCGCGCTTGCCTTCGAAGCTGCAGCGCGCGTCGATCCACTGCGCCGTGGCAATCGCGTTCGACGGGTCGGGCATCTCCGCGCAGAGTCGCGCCTCTTGCTCCGGCTGCGCGACGCACGTGCGGAGCTCAGCGGCCGCGCAGTCGTCGCCGTCGTGCTCGACGAAGACGTTCGCGCGGGTCGCAATCGGCGCCGGTGGCGTGGCGATGGGCGCGGCGGGCGCGGAGAGAGCGTCGACGTCGCGGAGCACGACACCCGCGGCAGTCGCGAGCGACATCGCAACGGAGATGCCGAGCCCGATCACGATGCCGACGATCCGCAGCGCTTCCTCGACCGGGTTGCGCGACACGACGAGCGGCGCAGGCGGAGGCGGTCGAACAGGGAGCGCGACAGGCGCGTAGGCGGGGATGCGGATGGTGTGCATGGCGACGAGGACCCATCGCAACGGGCGTGCCGCCGTAGATGCATCGATAAACACCGCAAAGGTGCACAACGGCCTCACCAAGTGGAAACAGTCCATCCATAGACATGGACGAATGCTTTCCACTTCGGACCAGGCCACGGAGTCTGCACCTCGGATTCACGGACAAATCGCTATGGAGTACGTGGCGTGCGCCTTGCTGAGGGAGCGGTCACCGGGCGTGCATTCGCGCGCGGCTACCACTGACCGAGGCTCCCATGCGTCTCCTCGCCGCTACCGCGCTCGCGCTCGCCGCCGCGCTCACCTCCTCTATCACTGTCGCCAAGGGCCTCGAGCCCACGCGCATTAGCCTCCCGAAGGGACCGGGCTCGATCGAAGGCCTCGGACGCAACTTCGCTCCGTCGCTCGCGTCGGGCACGGCGAGCTACGGCGTCGACATCGCGGTGCCGCCGTCGGCGGGCGGCTTCGCTCCGCACCTCGGGCTCGACTACGACTCGGGCGGCGGCGTCACCGACGTCGGCATGGGCTGGAAGATCGGGGGGACGCCGAGTATTCGTCGACGGACCGAAAACGGGCTGCCGAAGTTCGATGCGTCGGACGCCTTCGAGATCACGGGCCTCGGCATCGCGTGCGATCTGCTCGAGATGACCCCGGGAACGTTTCGGCCGGAGTACGAGTCGGGCGCGTTCGTACGCGTGCAGCGCTCACGCAGCGCCGACACGTGGGAGGCGCGCGACAAGTTGGGCAACACGTACCGCTTCGGTGGCGCGGGCTTCACTGAAGCGGAGGGTGCGAACGTCGCGACGTGGCTACTGCGCGAGCAGGTCGATCTCCACGGTCACAAGATCGCGTACGAGTGGGACACCGCGAGCGGCCACGGGCATCTTCAGCGCGTCGTGTGGAACGACTACGGCGATGACGTTCGGAACGTCGTCACGTTCAAGTACGAGAATCGGCCCGATCCGCACGTCTTCTTCGGCACGGGGATCAAGCAAGCGCTGACGAGGCGGCTCACGTCGGTCGAGGTCACGCACGGCGGCGCGCTCGTACGCCGGTACGAACTCGGCTACGCGCCCGGCGTTCACTCGCGGCTCGCGACAGTTGACCTCGTCGGTCGCGACGGCACGTCGCGCTTGCCGCGGCTGTCGCTTGCGTACACGGAGCCGTCGCTCGCGGCGAACGGGCAGATCGTCACGATGACGACGCCGCCGGGACGCACGCCGGCGGATCCCAACATCGAGATCTCGGATCTCGACGGCGACGGGCTTCCCGACGTGCTCGTCACGGTCGCTGGGCAGTTTCGCTCGTACCAGAACCATGACGGTCTCTCGTGGAAACCCGGGACCGATTGGGACGCGTCGGCGAGCCCGTCGGTGCAGCTCGGCTCGACCGGCGTGCAGCTCGCGGACCTCGACGGCGATGGCGCGATCGATCTCGTCATTAAGAGCGGCACTTCGGACTTTCGATATCTGCCCGGCAACAACGCGACCAGCTTTCGTCCGGCTGTGCAGATCGCGACCGTTCCGAACATCACGTTCGAAGACCCCGACGTGAAGCTCGCGGACATGGACGGCGACCGTCGCATCGACGTCGTCGTGACCACCACGGCGGGGCTCGCGATTGGCTACAACTTGAATGGCGTCGACTGGACGGTGCCCGCGATCGTGGGAACGGTCGATCGCAACCAACCGCTTCGCTTCTCCGACGGCGGCCACACGCTGCTCTGCGACGTGAACGGCGATCGCGTCCTGGACTTCTGCTACCTGCGCTCGCAGAGCCTCGTGTACTGGCTCGGACGCGGACGCGGACGCGTCGAACCGCCGCAGACGGCGACCGGCGTGCCGAGCTGGGATCCATCGAGCCCGTGGGAGATGCACGATCTGGACGGCGACGGCTGGGTGGACCTCGTGCACGTCGGCGTCGATCAGGTCGACTACGCGCTCGCCGTCGCTGCTGGGAAGTTCGACGCGGTGAAGACCATCGGGCAGACGCCGACGAAGGGACCGAACACGACGGTCCGCTTCGCGGACATGAACGGGTCGGGGACGACGGACATCGTGTGGATCGATGTATCGGGCGATCCGTCGCAGGCGTGGCGGTACCTTGAGATCTTCCCGAAGGGCCGTGGCGGTCTGCTCTCGCGGATCGACAACGGGCTCGGGAAGGTGACGACGATGACGTACGGGCCGGCGGCGCGCGATGCGGCGGCAGCGCGCGACGCGGGCAAACCTTGGACGTCGCGCATGAACGTCGCGATGTCGGTGGTGAAGCGCACCGAGATGGACGTCTCGCTCGGCGATCCGATCGTTGCCGTTCAGTACGACTACCGCGACGGTACGTGGTCGCCGCGTGAGCGGACCTTCGCGGGCTTCGGCGGCGGCACGGACACCCACTTCGGTGACGAGTTCACGCCGACGCTCGTCGATGAGAGCACGTTCGACGTCGGAATCGACGACCGCACGCAACGCGGGCTCCTGCTCGCGATCGAGAAGCGTGACGCGAAGGGCACCGTCTTCTCGCGCTCGGTCGACACATATGTCTCGCGGACCCTCGGGACCGCGCTCAACGGTCGATCGATCCACTACACGTTCAAGTCCGCGGAGCGGACGACGCACACCGAGGGCGGCGATCCCGCACAAGGGCGTGTGACGCTCGTCGAGTCTGAGCAGGACGACTACGGCAACGTCACTGCGGAGCGTCACTGGGGAGAGGTCGTCGCCGACGACAAGCGTGCGGGCAACGACGAGGCGATCACGATTCGGACGTTCGCCAACAACACGCAGGACTGGATCCTCGGGCACATCGCGACGGAGGAGCTTCAGGACGCGGCGGGCCGGCGAGTGCGGATGACGCGTGACTATTACGACGGGGCAACGTTCGTTGGGTTGCCGATCGGGCAGCTTGCGCGCGGCGATCTCGCGCGCACCGAAGAGTGGGTCGGGCCGGGACAAGATCAGTTCGAGCTCGCACTTTCGAGCGCCTACGACGGCGACGGTAACCCGATTGAGACCAAGGACGCGCGGGGCGGCGGCCACCTCTTTCAGTGGGACGCACACGATCACACGACGCTCCTCGCAGAGAGCGTGAAGCTCGACAGCGGGGTGTTCACCGAGCGCGCGGAGTTCGATCGCGCGTTCGGTGTGCTCCTGAGAGGCGTCTACTACAATGGGCAAGCGACGAGCGTCGCTATCGATCCGTTTGGCCGCCCGCTCTGGATTGCGAAGCCGGGCGACAGCGCTGAGCGCCCGACGGTTCGCTACGCCTACATCGAGTCGGCCCCGCTCTCGCGCATCACGGTCGAGCACCGCATCTGGAACGGGCGCGACGACGTCGAACGCACGGAGGATCTCTTCGATGGGGCCGGGCGCAAGCGCGGTTCGCTCGCGGCAGACGACGGTGGACGCTGGGTCCTCTCGGGCGTGGCACTCCTCGACCAGCGTGGGGACGCACGCCGCAAACTACGCCCGCGCTTCGTAAGCGCGAGCGAACGCGATGCGCCGCCGTTGCGGGCTGACGGGCTCGGCACTGACGAGTGGCACGACGCTCTCGGGCGGACGATCCGAGTGCGCTCCCAGCTTGGGATCGAGGCGTGGACCGCGTTCGCGCCGCTCGTCACCAAGCATTGGGATGGCGGCCAGACCGCCAAGGACTCCCCTTACGAGCACACGCCAGCCCTGGATGCGCACGACGGGCTAGGCCGCGTGGTCTCAAACACACAGACGCTGAAAGGCATGCCCTTCCAAGCGCGCTTCGCTTACGACGCAGCGGGGGCGCTGCTCAGCAAGATCGATCCCGAAGGAAACACGTCGCACTATTCGTACGACGGCCGCGGGCGTCGCGTCGGTGCCGACGATCCAGATCTCGGGAAGCACTTCTACGCCTACGACGCGACCGGAAGTCTCCTCGAGCACCGAAGGCCCGACGGCACGATCACTCGGTTCACGCGTGATCTCGCAGGCCGTGAGCTCACGGTCGATTGGGACGGCGACGGCAAGCCCGAGGTCACCCACCTCTGGGACAAGAGCGATCGCTACCCCGACAGCCCTCTCTACGCTGGTGCGCTCGTGAAAATGACCGATCCGAGCGGCGTCACCGAGAACGAATACGACGAACGCGGGCGCGTGACAGCGGTGCACCTGACGATCGGCGGAGCGGCATTCGACATCGCGCGCGCATACGACGCGCAGGACCGCGAATACTGGCATCAATATCCGGACAAGTCGTCGCTCCGCGTTCATCGCAACGCACGCGGCCTCGTCTCGGCGTACGGCAAGGCAATCACCTTCGACTACGACGGCGACAGCACCGAGGTGCGCCGCTCGTTCAACACGGGAGTCGTTCAGGAGACAGGCTACGACGACGATCGCCGCCCCAACGAGATGCGCGCGCTTGCCGCAGGCGGAGCGGTGATCGCGGACCTGAAATGGACGTACGACGCCGCGTCGAACTTCCTGTCGGCTACGGACGCCAGGCCCGGCATCGAGCCCGCGCGCGATCGAAGCGAGCAGTACACGTACGACAATTTCTATCGTCTCGTGGGCACCAAAGGCACGTGGGGTGACGCGCGCTGGGCGTACTCGCCGAGTGGCAATCTCGTCTCGCGAACCAGCTCGGTGGCGGCGCTCAATGCGGGAGCGGTCGAGTACGGCAAGGGCGGGGCCGGTCCGCACGCGATGACGAAGATCATGGATCGCGCTCTTCGATACGACGCGGTGGGGCGGATGGTCGACGATGGCGATCGGACGTTCACGTGGGACGCACGCGACCAGCTCGTCAACGTCACTGCCAGGGGCGGCGCCTCCGTCGAGAGCGCGTTCGACGGAACAGGCATGCGTAGATTGCGAACGGAGCACTCCACAGACGGCCAAACGCACACGACACGCTTCATCGACGACTCCTGCGAGTCGCGCGACGGCAAGCTTGAGCGCTTCATCGTTCACGGAGGTCGACGCATCGCGAAGCTGTCTGACACAAACGGCGTTCCCGCTGCGGGGGGCGCTACCGCGATGAGCGGCAAGTCGGCGGAGCCCCCAGGCCGCGAGACGACACGAGTTGCTGGGCTCGGAACGAGCGCGTCGACCACCCTGATCTCGCTCGCGATGATCGTGGCAATCGCTTGGCGGCTCCGACGGCGGGGGTCGCACGGGCTCGCGTTCGCAGCGCCCGCGCTCTGCGTGATGTTCGTGATCATCGGCTGCTCCGCGCGTCCCGACGACGGCCCGCCGTCGATCCTCGAAGGAACGATCCAGACGCTGACCGATGCGGACGATCTGATCTTCAGCGACGCGATCGGCTCGTTGAGCGAGCAAACGACGGGGACCGGGAAGGGCAAGAGCTCATTCGCCGCGTACCCGTTCGGGATCACGCGCTACGACAGCTCCGAC
>JAYVXB010000102.1:0-8078 GCA_043785585.1 Deltaproteobacteria bacterium
TTCATGGACGTGATTGTCCCGTCCTTGCGCGATGCTGGCCAACTCTTGGCGAGTTTCACTTGCGATCGGCGCGCTTTGCCCCCAGAAAATGTGAAGACCATGTGCACTTGCAATCGCGAGCTTCACGCGCGCCGTCGCGCTGCTTTCTTCGACGGTATGGCCTCGCGCGATCCCGACTCGGTCGCCGTCTTCTCGGCCGCGCCGGTGTTCACGCGCAACAACGACGTCGATCACGAGTACCGACAAGACTCCGACTTCTTCTATCTCACCGGCTTCGACGAGCCGCTCAGCGTGCTCGTCCTCGACGCCAAGACGCGCAAGACGACGCTCTTCGTCCGGCCGCGTGACGTCGAGCGCGAGATTTGGGACGGACCGCGCGCGGGCGTCGACGGAGCAAAGACCGATTTCGGCGCCGACGAAGCGTTCGTCATCGCGGACCTCGACGCCGAGCTTCCCAGGCTCGTCCAGGGCCACAAGCGCCTCTTCTACCGCCTCGGTCGCGATCGCGCGTTCGACGATCGCGTCCTCGAGCTGCTCGATCGGCTCCGCACGCGCCAACGCACCGGCGTTCTGGTCCCGTGTGACATCAGCGATCCCGGGCAAGTGCTGCACGAGATGCGCCTCGTCAAGACGACCGACGACATCGCGACGATGCGCCACGCGGCGAACATCACGCGCGACGCCCATCTCGCCGCGATGGCGAAGACGCGCCCCGGGATGCACGAGTACGAGGTCGAGGCGATGCTCCTCGACACGTTCCGCAAGCAAGGCTCCGAGCGCCCCGCTTATGGAAGCATCGTCGGGTCGGGGCCGAATGCATGCATCCTTCACTACCGCCTCAACAACCGAAAAATGGAGCCGGGCGAGCTCCTGCTCATCGACGCGGGTTGCGAGTACGGCTACTTCGCGAGCGACGTGACGCGGACGTTCCCGGTCGGCGGGAAGTTCTCGAAGGAGCAGCAGGCGATCTACGAGCTCGTGCTCGACGCGCAGCTCGCGGGGATCGCCGAGACGAACGTCGGGAGCACGCTCGATGCGATCCACGCGAAATGCGTCGATGTGATCACGCGCGGGCTCGTTCGGCTCGGTCTCCTCGTGGGCGAGCCGGAAAAGCTCATCGCGGACGAGGCTTACAAGCCGTTCTACATGCACCGCACCAGCCATTGGCTGGGCATGGACGTCCATGATGTCGGGGCTTACTTCGTGGACGGAAAGCCGCGGAAGCTCGAGGCCGGAATGGTGCTGACGGTCGAGCCGGGGATCTACATCGGTCGCGACTACGACAAGGTGCCGGCGGAGTGGCGCGGGATCGGCGTGCGGATCGAGGACGACATCGTCGTCACGCCCGAAGGTCCGGACAACCTCACGGCGGCGATTCCGAAGACGGTCGAGGAGATTCGTCGGGCGTACGCGGCGTAGCTTCACCGCGCGCGTCGCGGCGCTTGGCCCACGCGTACGCCGCGACGCCGAGCGCGACGCCGAGAACCGCGCAGACGACGGCGGCGCCGACGCCCCACGCGGCGAGGAGGTGCGGCGCGTCGCGAAGCGCCTGGCGCGGGTCGAGATCGAGCCACGTGCCGGTGAGCACGAGGTGGCCGACGTTGAGCTCGACGAAGAGGATGAACGGGCGGAGCAAGCCGAAGGCCGAGGGGAGCTGCGACGCGGCGGCGGCCCACAGCCGGTTGAGGCGGAAGATCGTGGCGAGGAGAAGCGCGGCCGCGAGGTGAAACCAGAGGACGGGTGCGAAGCACGCGACGGTCCCGACCGCGACCGCGACGCCAATCTGCCGAGGCGACGCGCGCTCGCGCTTCGCGCTCTCCCAGAGGTCGCGCGCGCGGGATCGGGTTCGCTCGAGCAAAGACACCGCCGGACTCTACCGAAAATTCCGCCCGTTCGCCGCGCGGTGCTAGCGATGAAGGGTGGATCTCGACGCAGCGGTCGACGGGTTTCTCCGCTACCTCGAGGTCGAGCGGCGATCGTCGCCGAACACGATCGATGCTTACCGGCGCGATCTCTCGGGGCTCGCCGAGTTCGTGCGCGGAAAGCGTGGCGGCGAAGCGGCGGACGTCACGGTCGTAGATCTCTACGCGCTTCGCGGATGGCTCGGCACGCTCGCGCGCACGCACGCGCCGAGCTCCGTCGCGCGGCACGTCGCCGCCGCGCGGACGTGGATGCGCTGGATGCAGAAACGCGGGATCGTGAAGACGAACCCGGCCGACGAGCTCGCGAGCCCGAAGGTGAGGCGACCGCTGCCGACGTTTCTCTCGGTCGACGCCGCGGCGCAGGTGGTCGAGGCGCCGGAAGGGGGCGAGCCGACGGAGCTGCGCGATCGCGCGGTGCTCGAGCTCCTGTACGGCTCGGGGCTTCGCGTGAGCGAGCTCGCGAAGCTCGATCTCGGCGATGTCGATCTCGCGGGCGGCTCGGCGCGTGTCCTCGGCAAAGGCTCGAAGGAGCGGATGGTCCCGCTCGGCGGAAAGTCCATCGCGGCGCTTCGCGCCTACCTCGAGGCGCGCGCGGCGTTCCGTCACCCGAGGACCGGCGCGCACGACCCGCGCGTGCTCTTCCTCTCGCCGCGTGGCGCGCGCCTCGGCGTTCGCGCGATTCAGACGCTCGTTCAGAAGTACGGCGCCCTCGGCGCGGGGCGCGCGGATCTCCACCCGCACGCGCTTCGCCACACGTGCGCGACGCACCTGCTCGACGGCGGCGCGGATCTCCGAGCGATCCAAGAGCTCCTCGGACACTCGTCGCTCTCGACGACCCAGCGCTACACGCACGTCTCGATGGATCACCTCATGCGCGTCTACGACGCGGCCCATCCGCTGGCGAAGATCTCGCGCCCGCGCTGAGTTCGGAGTAGCAAGAAGGCGGTGATCGTGTGGCTCCACAGGCTGATCGCAGCCATGGCCGGCGCGTGCTTCGGCGCTGGTCTCGTCGCGCTTCTCGAGGCGCGCCTCGCGCAGGCCGCGGAGACGGGATCGCACGCGCCCGCGTTCGGTGCGCTGCTGGCGGCGGACGTGGCGGTGCTCGCGCCGATCGCGGTCGGCGTCGGCGCGGCGCTGGCGGTCACGGCGATCTTCCTCGAGCCAGGTAGGCCGCAGACGTTCAGTGAGCACTTCGCGCGGCTGCGCCGGGAGCCCGTGCTGACGCGGTCGCGCACGGCGGCGATGGCGCCGCTCGCGATCCTCGCGGCGTTCGGCTGGACGCTGTCGATCGCGCACCTCGGGCGGCACACGCTCGCGCGTGGAGCGGCGGCGGCGTCCGGCGTGGAGCTCGCGACGACGTCGGCGGTTGCGCTCTTCGTGCTCGCGGGCGCCGCGCTCGCGCTGATGCCGCCGTTGCGTCGGGCGCTCGCGGCCGGCGCGGCGAGCAGGCCGCGTCTCGTCGATCCGATCACGACGGGTGCGATCGGCCTGGGCGTTGCCGCGCTCGCGCTAGGCGTCGGCATCCTGCTCGGCGACAACGGCGGCAACGGTCCGACGCCGCTCGCGATCTTCGGCGTCCTGAAGCGAAACGAGCTCGATCTGCGCCCGGTCATCAACCTCGTGCTCATCGCGATCTCCGCGTGGCTCGCGCAGCTCGCGTTCGCGCAGAGGCCGCGCATGGCCCAGGGCGCGGTCGCCGCGTTCGTCGTCATCGGCGCCGTCGTGATCCACGTGCGCGAGGCGAGCGCGCTCGACGAGACACCCGCCGTCGCGCGCGCGATCGAGCGCCACGCGCCGCTCGGCAAGATCGCGCTCGCCGTCGTTCGCAAGCTGAGCGATCGCGATCACGACGGATACTCCGCGCGCTTCGGCGGTGGCGACTGCAACGACCGCGACAAGCTGATCAACCCCGCAGCGATCGACATCCCCGGCAACGGAGTCGACGAGGACTGCTCCGGCGCCGACACGCCCAAGCCACTCCCGCCGGTGGCCGTGCCCACGCCGCCGCCCGACGCCGCGGCCGCCGCGCCGAAGATCGACAAAGACTTCAACCTCGTCCTCATCACGATCGACACGCTTCGCTGCAACGTCGGTTTCATGGGCTACCCGAAGCCGACGTCGCCGAACCTCGACAAGCTCGCGGCCAAGAGCACCATCTTCGATCGCGCGTACGCGATGGCGTCGTACACGGGGAAGAGCCTCGCGCCGCTCCTCATCGGCAAGTACCCGAGCGAGACGCTCCGCGACGGCGGCCACTTCAACCGGTACGCCCCCGACAACGTCTTCCTCACCGAGCGCCTCAAGAGCGCGGGCGTGCGCACGTTCGGCGCCGCGTCGCACTGGTACTTCCGTCCGTCGTTCGGGCTCACGCAGGGGATGGACGAGTGGGACACGTCGGCGATCCCCGGCGACGGACAAGGTGAGAGCGACACGTCGATCACGAGCCCGCAAGTGACCGACGCGGCGATCAAGCTTCTCGGCAAGCAAGAGAACACCGGCGGGCGCTTCTTCATGTGGGTCCACTATTTCGATCCGCACGCCGAGTTCATGCCGCACCAAGGCGCGCCGCCCGAGCTCAAGCCCGATGATCAGAAGGCGCCGGGTTGGGGGCTCCGCTGGATGTACGACGGCGAAATCTGGTTCACCGACAAGCACGTCGGGCGGCTGCTCGACTTCATCGAGTCGCAGCCGTGGGGGCCGAACACGATCATCGCCGTCACCGCCGATCACGGCGAGGCGATCGTCGAGCACAACATGACGTACCACGGCTTCGAATTGTGGGAGCAGCTGGTCCACGTGCCGCTCGTCGTCTTCGTTCCGGGAGCCGCGCCGCATCACGTGACGGCGAATCGCGGGCACGTCGACGTCGTGCCGACGCTCCTCGATCTGATGCGGCAAACGGTTCCCGGCCGTCCGGATCTCTCTGGCGACAGCATGATCGCGGACGTCTTCGCGAAGGCCGGTCCGACAGGTGCCATGGCATTCGCGGAGCGCGACGTCTACATCGACATGCCGCCCGGCCCGAACAACGGGATGCGACACGCGCTCTTCCACGGCCCCGCGCCGGGACTGAAGCTCATTCACATCCAAGGCAACCAGTACCAGCTCTTCGATCTCGCGAAGGATCCCGGGGAGGCCGACGACATCGGCAGCGACAAGTCGCGGCTCGGTCCGATGGTCGAAGCGTTCCAGACGAAGAAGGCTTCGCTCAAGGAGATCTGGGTCAAGCCGGACGAGCCGCCACATTGAAGCGGGCAGGGGGGCTCCTCAGGGTGCTGCTCGCGGCGGCGGGCGGCGCGCTCGGCGGCGCTTCGGTTGCGCTCGTCGAGGCGATGGGCGCGGGTGGTGCGTACGCGCGCG
Organism: Deltaproteobacteria bacterium; assembly: GCA_043785585.1. Classification (GTDB taxonomy): domain Bacteria; phylum Myxococcota_A; class Polyangia; order Polyangiales; family Polyangiaceae; genus JBBQXV01. The sequence goes on from JAYVXB010000102.1 coordinate 5,283, forward strand.
TCGCGACGGCAGCGACGGGGGTCATCGCGCCGGTGGCGGTGGCGGTCGGTGCCGCGATCGGCGTGTTCGGGATCGTGGTCGAGCCGGGCGGCGTGCGTGGTCCGAGCGATTACGTGGCGGCGCTCGGAGGGGACGGAGTGCGTGCGCGCGCGCGGTGGGCGGCGGCGGCTCCGCTCGCGATCGTCTTCGCCTTCGTGTGGTGCGTCGCGATGGCGCACGTCGGTCGCGCGGTGCTCGCGCGCGGCGCGTCGACGGCCGCGGGCTTCGAGCTCGCGTCGCTCGCGATCGCGTCGCTCGTCGCGATGGCTGCGTGCGGTCTCGCGGTGTTGCCGACGCTCGAGCGGGTGCTCGCGGCGCGCGCGCCCGCGCAGCCCCTACTCGTTCACGGCGCGATGACGGGGCTCATCGCCGTGCTCCTTTCGGCCGCGCTCTTCGGCGCGGGGACGATCCTCGGCGACACGGGCGGAGACGGCGCGACGCCGTTAGCGATCTTCGGCGTCCTCAAGCGACGCGAGCTCGATTTGCGTCCGCTCGGTCACCTCGCGATCGTCGCCGCGTGCGCGTACGCGCTCCCGCTCCTCCTCGCGCCGCGTCGCGGTGCCGGATGGATCCGCGCGGCCGTCGCGTTTTTCATCGTCGCGATCTCGTTGGCGCTCACGACACGCGAAGCGAACGCGCTCAACCGCGAGCCCGAGGTCGCGCGCGCCCTCGAACGTCACGCGCCGCTCGCGCGCGTCGCGCTCGCCGTCCTCCGTCGCGCCACCGATCGCGATCGCGACGGCTTCTCCGCGCGCTTCGCGGGAGGCGACTGCAACGATCGCGATCGACGCGTCAGCCCGAGCGCGCCCGAGATCCCCGGCAACGGCATCGACGACGACTGCGACGGCACGGACCAGCCGCTCCCTCCGCCGCCCAAGCCACCGCCACCGCCGCCGCCGCTCTCGGCCGAAGAGCGCGCCGCGAAGCAGCTCGGTGAGCGCACCGCGAAGCTCGTCGATCGCGACTTCAACTTGGTGCTCATCACGGTCGACACGCTCAAGATCGACGTCGGCTTCCTCGGCTACAAGCTCCCCGTCACCCCGAACCTCGACAGGCTCGCGGCGAAGAGCGTCGTCTTCGAGCGCGCGTACTCGCTCGCGTCGTACACCGGCAAGAGCCTCGGTCCGATGCTCATCGGCAAGTACCCGAGCGAGACGCTGCGCGACGGCGCGCATTTCACGACGTACCACGACGACAACATCTTCATGGCCGAGCGCTTGAAGGCGGCGGGGTTGCGCACGATGGGATGCGCGTCGTTTTGGTACTTCAAGAAGAGCTACGGCATGGCGCAGGGGATCGACACCTGGGACATGTCGTCGTCGCCGTACGACTACAAAGCCGAGACCGACACGACGGTCACGAGCGAGCAGGTATCGAACGTTGCCATCAAGCTCCTGTCGGACACCGAGGTCACGTCGCAGCGCTTCTTCTTGTGGGCGCACTATTTCGATCCGCACGCGCAGTACATGCCGCACGCGGGGACGCCGAACTTCTACGTCGAGCGCGGCGAGGGGAGCTGGGTCAAGGCGGCGTACGACGGAGAGGTGTGGTTCACCGACAAGCACATCGGTCGCGTGCTCGACTTCATCGAGTCGCAGTCGTGGGCGAAGGACACGGTCATCGTCGTGACGAGCGATCACGGCGAGGCGTTCGGCGAGCACGGGCTCAACTGGCACGGGACGGATCTGTGGGAGCCGCTCGTGCGCGTCCCGCTCGTCATCTACGTGCCGGGCGTCGAGCCGCACCGGATCGCAAAGCGGCGCGGGCACATCGACATGGTGCCGACGATGCTCGACTTGATGCGCATCCGAAAGCCCGAGGGCGAGTTCTCTGGGCAGAGCATGATCGAAGACATCGTCGCGCGTGCGGGCGAGCCGAGCGAAGAGCGTGACGTGTACATCGACATGCCACCCGGGCCCGTCGTGTTGATGAGGCGAGCGATCATCCACGGGCCCACGCCCGGGACGAAGCTCTTTCATCGCGGCGCGAACTATTACGAGATGTACGATCTGGCCAAGGACCCCGAAGAGGGAAATGATCTCATGGGTGACAAGGCGCGTTTTCGCGAGATGCTGAACGCGCTTCAAGAGAAGCGGTCGCGCATGAAGGAGATCTGGGTGGAGCCCGATCCGGCGGAGCGGCGCTAGCGTGCTGAGCGAATCTTTCCGAAAGCTCGCGCGGCGCTCGGAGCCGGACGTGCAGGCGATGCGCGATCGCTTCGCCGCGCACGTCGCGGGGCACGACGCGGTCGACTTCGACGTCGCGACGGGGAAGGTCGAGTACAAAGCGCGTGGGCGGGCAGTGTGGCGCGCACGCGCGGTGCTCCTCGCGAAGCTCAACGTCGAGCTTCACGTCTTCGGGTGGTGGTGGCACGGGCTCGCGACGTGGACCGGAAGCGGGCCGCTCGACGAGATCGTTCGCGCGGGCGATCGCGAAGGCGTCACCGAGTTTCACATCGATGCGATGCCCATCGCGGAGGAAGACGAAGCGTTCGCGCTCGCCGAGCTCGCGGGGGCGCTCAGCGAGGCGCACGGCGTGTCGTTCACGCGCACCGCCAACGAGCTCGCGTTTTGGGTGCTCTTCGACACGGCGGATTCGCTTCCGCCTCCGCGAAGCTCGCGCCCACCGGCGCGCGCAACGCCGACCTCGCCGTACGGATCGGTGCGCCCCGCTCCACCGCCGTCGTTCCCACCGGAAGAAGGCGCCGGGCGTTACTCGATCACCGAGCCGCCGCCGGGCATCGCACCGGTGAGCTCG
>JAYVXB010000103.1:0-8067 GCA_043785585.1 Deltaproteobacteria bacterium
TTGCTCGCATGATGAACGGACATGCGAAGGAGGCGTGGGAAGACGAGGGCCGGCGTGGATGACGCCGCGCCGAAGTAGCGGTCACGGATCGACGCGTTCACGTCGCCGAGGGCCGCGCCCTGGAGGTATTCGATCGCGGCGAAGAGCCGGCCAAGGAGGTAAGGGACCGAATCATTGGTTGGGTCGAGCGACACGGTGACCTCCTGAGGGCGATCGGGATGCAGACGGATCAGGGTGGCCTTGATGAGCCCCACGCGGGCGCGAAGGGTGCCGCGCCACTCTGCGTCACGTGGCGGGACGCGAAGACGGGCGAGTGCTGCGTGGAGGATCTCGCGGGGGAACGGGGACCCCTGAAGCGCGGCGCGGACGAGGCGGGATGCGAGCACGGCCGAGAGCCCACGCTTGTCGCTGGCGGCGCTGGGGGTCGCCTCCAGGGAGCGCAGGAGCCGCCCGATCGGAAGCGGCATCGGCTCGCCGTCGAGCGCGAGATCGGCGAAGTAGCGACGCACGTTGGCCTTCACGTTGCCTGCGGTCGTCTCGAGCCAGTCGCGCACGACGACGCGTGATGCGTTGCCGCTCAGCGTGAGCGCATAGAACAGCGTCGCATCCGAGGCGCTCGGCGCGAGGCCCTTCCACGCGGCTTCGAGCGTCGCACGCATGTCTTCCTCGTCGGCTACCTCCGGTGCGAAAAGGGCGAGGAGAACATCGGCGGTAGGATCTTCCTTCCGGGTCCAGAAGACCATGACGGCGTCAGGGCCGATCGCGACGCCGCCACGGAACCGACGCTCGCCTTCTTTCTCGAGCAGGTGATTGAGGGCACGGACGTAACCGTCGGCCGCGCGCTGGGAGACGGGCGCGTTCGCGCCCTGGTCGAAGCCATGGGACGTGAAAGAAGCTGCATTGAACGAGACGAGAGACGCGCCAGAGCTCTGCGCCTCGGGAATTCGCTTGATCGAGTCGTGGAGACGCACCGCGGGCGCGAGCGCGCCCGTCACGAGACATCGTTGGAGCGGCGCATCGCCGGACGCGGCCACGCGTCGCGCCGACCAGTACGCGCGCACGCCGGGTCGCTCATGAACGTACGTGCTGTTGTCGGAGTCGAGGCAGAAGGCGAGGTTCTCATCCCCGGTCCATTCGTGATCCGGCGCCATCGCCATCACCTGCTCACGCGCAGCGGACTCTGCCTCCACGCGTGCCAGGAACGAGGAGACTGCGCGGAGCGCGTCATCGCTCGTTGCGTCTCGCGCATGTTGGACGAGCTCCGCGTACGCGCGCAGACAGACCGGTGCGCGCGCAACCGCGCTTTCCTCGGGGAGCTTGCCCTTCCTGCGCTTCGGGATGCCCAGGACATACTGCGCGTTGTCTACGAGGAAGGCCGGCGTGATTCCCACGGAACGTTTCGGCGGCGTCGGCACGAGGAGCTCGAGGCCACGTCCATCCTCACCGAGCGGAACGAGCGCAATCGGACGGCCATCCCCGGCGATGCGGAGCTGGTAGTGCACGGCGCGCTTCGCGAAGCTCGTGTCATCGAGGAGGCCTTTCCTCTCCGCGAGGGCGACGAGCGCTTCGAGCATCATCGGTCGACCCTCCCCGCGTCGCGCACCGCTGCTCGCGATGGAACGTGCAGGATGCCATCGGTGAGCCGCGCCTCGAAGAAGAGCGGCGTGCGCGGCGCGTTCTCCGTGTGGTCCCCGGTGCCACCGAAGCCGCTCCAGTCGAAGTCGAAGAACATCCATCCCAGTGGCCGGTCCACACCTTGGTCGATCGCAGGCGACGTATCACCTGCTCGCTCAACCGCGGCGGCGAACTCGCGACAGCCAAAGAACGGTGCGCTGTGATGCTGTCCCTTTTCCAGCCGCCGTTCGAACATCTCCTCGAACTTCCGCAGCGTGTCGCCTTCGCCGGCGCGCGGCGTGAGCGCGAAGCTCGCGTGAACGACGTAGTCGACGTCGCGCAGCGCGACGGTGTTGCGCTGAGCGCGTTCCTCGTCGGCGACGATCATCTTCTTCTCAAGAGATGCACGCGAATTCACTTCGTTTCGGCGCACGCTCAGCCACCGGATCGGCGCGAGCACCTCGATCCTGTGGATGCGCCACTCGATCGCCGGCTTCCAAAGCACGGCTTCGAGCAACCCTCGTGCGGCCGAAGGGGTCATCACCTCGTAGCTCACGCGCTCGACCTTCATCTCGGGGCGGGTGAAACAGGCCATGTCGCCGCGGGCGCGCACTCGAAACGTTCGACCCTCTCGCTCGGTCATGCCAACGCGCTCCCGCGAAACTTGGATTGGAGACGACTCTACTCGCTTTAGCCGTCGATGATCAGCGTGCGCGCGTTCGCTGCGTTGGAGACGCGGTCAGGTACGAGACCGAAACGCACGTCGTAAGCGTCCACATGCCCAGCAAGTGCGATCACGCCGGTGGCCTCGTCCAACGACGCATGCTCCGTCGCGACCCACTGCTCGACGAGTCTCTTTGGCGCGTTGACGGAGAATCGTCCGAGCGCGCGGAGGAGAGCGCGCGATGGCCCGTATCGCGCAAGCTGGCCGAGCAACTCGCTGGCGCGACCGTAGCGAACGATGACTGGAGCCGACCAGTCGTCCTCGATCATCCGGTAGGCATCTGCGACGTCCTCGAAGCGCATGCCCGCCCGCGCAGACTGGATGGCGTTCTTGTCCGTGTCAGCAGTCCCGTAAAGGCGTTCGAAGTAAGTGCGGTAGTGGCCACCGTCGAGGAACGCGAGGCCGGGCTCTGCGCGAAGCATCCCTTCGGTGATCGCGAGACCCGATGTGAGTACGCCAGGGGGCGGCCGGGTCTCGGCGACGAACACGCGCAGCTCTCCGATGGCGAGGCGGCCTTCGCGATTGCAACGGCCGGCCGCCTGCGCGAGCGAGTCGAGACCGGCGAGCGCCCTGTACACGACGGGAAAGTCGAGATCTACGCCCGCTTCTACGAGCTGCGTCGAGACGACGCGCACGGGCTCTCCGGCGCGTTTCCGACGCTTGATGTCGGCGAGGACCACGGAACGATGCTCGGCACACATGAGTGCCGACAGATGGACGGTCGACGTATCACCAACGCAGGCATCGACCAGCTCGGTCAACGCCCGCGCGTCGTCGCGTTTGTGTGTGATCGCGAGAACGTCGCGCTCGCGGGCAATCTCCTCGGCGAGCGCCGCGTAGGGAGTCGCGCCGCCCGGTTCGGGCCAGCGGACGGCGACGCGACGCAGTCGTTCGAACGCGCGCACCTGCTCAGGAACGATCTCGCGCATCCCCTCGAGGCCGACGTGCGGGAGCGAGGCGCGGCCGAGCGCAGGCTGCGTCGCGGTCGAGATGACGAGGCTCACGCCGTAGTCGCGAACGAGATCTCCCAGCACTTCGAGCGTTGCTGCGAGTAGTCCTACGGGCATCGTTTGCGCTTCGTCGAGCACGATCACGCTCTGCGCGAGGTTGTGGAGCTTGCGGCATCGCGACGTGCGGCGCGCGAACAGGCTCTCGAAAAGCTGCACGGTCGTGGTGACGACGACAGGAACATCCCAGTTCTGCGCGGCGAGCCGCGAGCGCGGCGTCTCGCGCCGAGGATCGAAGTTGGAGTGGTGCTCGAGGACGGCGTCACGATCGGCGAAGGCTTCGCGATAGACGTCTGCGTTCTGCTCGAGAATAGAAGTGTACGGGATTGCGACGACGACGCGCCGTAGGCCGTGGGCTCTCGCGTGGTGGAGCGCGAACTCCATGCCCGCGAGCGTCTTGCCGCCACCCGTCGGCACCGTGAGGGTGAAGACCCCTGGGGCGAGCGCCGCAGCGTCGACGGATGCGCGACGGATCTCGCGTCGTACGGAATTGACCTCCGTCGGCGGCGCGTCTCGCTCCTTTGCATCGACGTGCGCGGTGAGGCGCAGGAGGAGCTGGTCGAGAGACACGCCGCGCGCACTCTCGCGGCGCGACGTCAGCGCGGAATCGAAGAACTCCTCCGTGTCGAGGAAGTCCGCGTCGCAGAGTGCCGAGAAGAGCATGCGCGTCCAGAGTTCGAGCCGCCGGGCGATGCGCTCCTTCTCTGGCGCCGTCGTGCTCTTCGAGGGGAACGGGCCTTCGAGCGTCAGTGGCGCAAGGAGGCTTGCCCGCGGGCTCCCCGCGAGCGCAACCACGAGGCGCTGTTTCTTTTCCGGTTTCGCGAGCCGAGCTTTGAGATCGGCATGGTTCGCGAGGCCCGCGTGGTGACCGGCGATCACGAACGCGAGCAGGCCGCCGGCAGGTCCGGTCGCAGCGATCGCGTGGAGCGCCCCGGCAGTCGAGTGGTCGACCCGGCGCTGCGGGCTCACGTCGTCCGGCTCGGCCTCGAGGTGAGCAGCCTGCCTGTCCTTCTCGCTACGTTGCGCGCTGCGTATGTATTCTTGGAAGTCGGCGGCGTACTTGCCGAGGTCATGGAGCTCGCCGGCCAGCCTGGCGTGCTCGGTCGCCCCCCAGACGGATGCAAATTCGCTGGCGAGCTTCCCGACACGGCGGAGATGGTCCTCCAGTGCGTGCTCGCGGCCGTCTTCGGCCAGATGCGCGATCGCCGAATAGTCCCCCATCCTCGGTGCACGCTAGGCCGATCGGCCGCGGGCGAGAAGGTCAATTTCAGGTGTGTGCCACTCGCTCGGCGAAAGCACAGGCGGAAGGAGGAACAAAGCGAAACGGCCGTGCCGGGGCGTGGCGATGCGACCGCGTTGGAACGTTCGAACAGACGAATCCGCGGCTCACTTCGCCAGGCAGCCTGCCGGCCGGCGTGCACGTTCGACCCTGCCGCGCTAGGGTGCGCGCCCTCATGGCGCCGCGCTCATCCGCTTCCGTCACGATCACCTTCGGCCTCGTCTCCATCCCCGTGAAGCTCTTCTCGGCGGTCTCTCCGAAGACCGTTTCGTTCGAACAGCACCACGCTACATGCGGCGGGAAGCTCCGCCAGCAGTTCGTCTGCATCGACGACGACGTCGTCGTTCCGCGCGAGGCGACGACGAAGTCGTTCGCGCTCGCGCGCGGCAAGCGCGTGACGTTCACGGAGGACGAGCTGGCGCGCCTCAAGTCGCCGCGCACCGACGAGCTCGAGCTCCAAGAATTTCTTCCGCGCGGCGCGGTCGACTCGCTCTTCTTCGCGAAGACGTACTTCGTCGGCACCGGCGACGGCGGCGACGCCGGCTACCGCCTCCTCGTCGAATCGCTCAACGCGACGGGCACCGTCGCGCTCGGACGTCTCTTCACGCGCGGGCGCGATCAACTCGTGCTCGTCGAAGCGACGGGCGGACGGTTGATACTCCGTGAGCTTTTCTACGACGACGAGGTGAAATCGGTGGACGAGATCGCGGTGCCGACCGCCGAGGCGATCCCCGCGGTCGACGTCGAGCTCGCGCGCCGCATCATCGAGCAGCGACGCCAGCCGGCGTTCGCGCCCGAACGCTACCGCGACACGTACCCGGATCGCGTCCGCGCCGCCGCCGAGGAGAAGGCCGCGGGTCGCGAGGTGCCGATGCCGGAGCGCGCGCCGAAGCGGAAGGTCGTGAACATGGTCGACGCGTTGCGAGAGACGCTCGCGACGAGGGAGGCGGGGGTCACGGCTTCCGAGGCGCTCGTGCCGCCGCCACGCGCGCCCGCCTCCGTTCGCGCGCTTCCCGTCAGAGCGAACGTCGTAGAGGACGCGGCGGCCTCGCAGCGGAGCGGTTCGCCGGGCGCGTAGCCCTGGTTACCAGCCGGCTACCAAGACCCCGTGATCTACGGTCGCCTGGTGTTGCATTGAGTCGGATAGCGAGCTTCGTGCCATGCCGTGTTTTCTCGGTCGCGCGCGTTCGACCGCTGTTTGACGGCATGGCGATTCGGATCCTCTCGCCCCGACTAAAGGTGACGGGAGTCGCTGTGCTCTCGGGAGCTGACGAGAACGGCGGTTCCGCCGTTTCCCGCTAGTTGCCCGAGAGCTTCGCGATTGCGGACTTCAACTCGCGCCCGTCCGACTACGATAAGACGAGCGACGCGACGCTACATCGTGAACGGATGCGGCCGAAAGCGCTCGTACATCCTGGTTGGGCCGGTCAGAATTTGACCCTTGCGCCGCTGACGTTTGACCCGTCCGAGCGACGCCAGGAATGGGACTCCATTCCTGGCATAGCCCACCTTCCGCCGCGGGGCGCGAGTGTCGTCAAGGGGCGCGAAGCGCTGAGCGAAAGCGAGCTGGCCCTTGATGACGCTTGCGAGTCCGATGTGATGCAAGCGCGTTGACGATTTCGCGAAACTTGCGCGGGCTGAGTCCCGATAAGAAGGGCATGAAAGACGTGAGCAAGCTGGTCTACGCTCGGCCACAACGCCATCGCCGAGCAGAGCCCGGTTTGCGCCCGCGCTACCTCGTCGTAGAAGACGATGCCGCCGTCGCCGCAGCGCTGGCGCGCTTCCTGGCCGACTCCGGCGACGGCACCGTCGAAGACGCGATGCTCCTCCTCGCCGAACGAAGCGTGTGGAGCGCGTTCTTCCTCGACGTCGGGCTGCCCCACGGATCCGGTCTCGACGTGCTTGCACGCGCGCTCTCTCTCTACCCGAGCACGCCCGCGATCGTGCTGACGGGCGACGACGCGCCCGCAACCATCAACGGCGCCTTTGATCTCAACGCCGACGTGATCGCGAAACCGTTTAACCCGCGCCGCCTCGAGCACTTCCTCCAGTCGTCGGCGCAGTCGTTCGATTCGCGGGTCGAGTGCGCCGTGTCCGCGTGCGGTTCGCGGTATGCACTCTCGGAATCGGAGAGAGACATTCTCCTTCGTGCCGTGCACGGTGAGCGACGCGGAGTGATCGCGCATGAGCGCGACACGGCCGAGATCACAGTGAAGGCTCAGATCCGGACGCTCCTCAAGAAGACGGGGGACGATTCGTTGCACACCGCCGTCGAGCGGGTCCTTCGAGAGGCGGCCGGTCGGCCACCTACGCCCTCGGCCGTATGCGACCATCGCCTGCAGCCGAATTGCCGCGACGTCGCGCAGTGCCCTACGCCCCAGGGCTTACGGGGCAACCTGCGCGTGGCTCGCACAAAACTGAGCGCGCCAACGAGCTCTCGCTTGCGCCTTTTCCGTCCGCATCGCAACGTCACCGGCTTGATATCCTCGGCCGACTCGCCGCTCTCTTTTGTCAACGTTGCCGTAGCCGCTTGCCATCGATCTCCCAAAGCCATGACGAGGAGCACTTCTGTGATTGAGCTTGCATGCGTCCGCGAGGCACGTCGACGAATACGAAGTGGTGCGCGTATCGCCTGGGGCCTTAGCATCGTGGTCGGGGGTAGTTCGTGTTCCTCCCCATCGTCCTGCTCGCGCTTGCTCGTCGAGCAGTTCGACTACGCAGGTGCTTCCGATTCCTGCACCATCACGGTCACGGCCGGTGCGGCGAGTGCGCAATACACGTTTCCTCCTCCTCCTGTCGGAGCCCCCGACTGCGCGGTCGCATCCAGCGGAGCGTGCACCGTGGTCAACGGACCACCAGCGACATGCGGGCGTTCGCCAACATGTGTCGCGATTTCCTTCAGCGGGGCAAACGCAGAGGCACTGCACACTTTCCTGAACAGCGGCGACAAGCCGGTAACGACGACTCTCCAGTGCGGCACCGGAGGTCCGACGACCAAGTCGTGTGATTTCTCGTGCGCCCAAGGGATCTGAATTGACGAAGTCGACCTTCAATCTGACAACGAAAAACGAGGATGCAAAATGAGGGTGCGACCTATCCCCACGATAGTTCTTTTGACGGCGTCGATCGGAACGACACTCGCGCACACGACCGTCGCGAGAGCGGTCGACTCCGACGCTCGCGACGAGGACAGCCCGTATCGCAATTCCTCTGTCAAGTTGCAGGCGGCAAACGCGATCTGCACTGGAACCCTGATTACCCCGACGAGGGTACTGACGGCCAATCATTGCGTAACCGGTTCTACATCTCCCGTCCACGACACGGTCGGCTGGGGTTACAACGCCGATAACATCAAGGTGGAAGTCGGCGTTGACACGACGAATTTCTCCCAAACGCGATTCGCTTTCGGCAACCCGGCCGTGCGTACGACCAGCGTCGTTTCG
>JAYVXB010000104.1:0-8048 GCA_043785585.1 Deltaproteobacteria bacterium
CGGCACGCAGGCGTATTATCTGGGACCGAAGCTGCTCTGGTTGGCGCGCCACGAGCCGCGCGCGCTTACGCGGACGCAGTGGGTACTCCAATCGCATGCGTTCGTCGCGCAGAGGCTAACGGGTGAGGTCGCGCTCGATCCGTCGACGGCCGCCTTGAGCCTTCCGCTCTTCGATCTGGCCGCGCTCGACTGGGTGCAAAGCGCATTCGGTTTGGTGAGGGACGCGAAGACGGGTATGGGCGTCACGCCCGCGCAGATGCCGCGGCAACGGCGCGCGCACGAGGTGCTCGGCAACGTGACCGCCGAAGCAGCGCGAGCGACGGGGCTGCGTGCGGGCACGCCGGTAGTGGCGGGCGGCGGCGACTTCGCGGCGGCGACGCTCGGCGCGGGCGTGCTCGCCGAGGGCGAGGCGTGCTTGATGCTCGGTACCGCGGGCAACCTGCTCGTGCCGCGAAAGACACCGGGCACGGACGCGCGCCTCATCAATGCGCATCACGTCGGGACCGAGGCGTGGCTCTCGCTCGGCGGCACGCTCTCGGGCGGAGCGCAGGAGTGGCTTCGTCATGCGCTGGCGCGTGGCTCGATGGCCCTCGACGACACGGCGGTGCGCGGCGCCCTGCCCGGCTTCGACGTGCTCGACGGCGAAGCGTCGCGCGTTCCGGCAGGCAGCGCGGGCCTGCTCTTCCTGCCGTATCTCCAAGGCGAGCGCACGCCGATCTGGGACGTGGCCGCGCGCGGAGCCTACGTCGGCCTCGGCCTGCAACATGGGCGCGGGCATCTGTGGCGCGCGCTTCTGGAAGGGATCGCGCTCGGCTTCGTCGACTGCCAGGCGGTGCTGGAGGACGGCGGCGTCGTGCTACGCGAGGTGGTGGCGGCCAATGGCGGCGGAAAGAGCGCGCTGTTTCGTCAGATCTTGTGCGACGCGCTGGGCGTGCCGCTCGCCTACGCGTCGAAGGGCGGCGGCACCGTGGCAGGCGCCGCGATCCTGGCGGGCCTCGGCGTGGGGATCCTCGGCAAAGCCGAAGATGCGAGAGGATGGCGAGGCGAGCTCGTGAGGCACGAGCCCGACCCGGGAGCGCACGCGAGATACCGTGAGCTCCTCTCGCTGCGGCGTGCGTCGTATGCCGGGCTGAAGCCGGTGTTCGAGGGCCTCACCGCGTTTCGCGACGTCAGCCCTTGATGATGGCGGCGTTCGCGAGCTGCGACTTCGCTGCGAGGTACTGGCGAATGTTGTTGAGCGTCTCGCGAATGTCGTCGTCCGCGCGACGACTCGCGGTCGACGCTGCTTCGACGCCGCCCTTTGCGCGATCGAGGTCACGATCGGCGATCGCGATGTCCTTGCGATCGTCCTCCTGAGCAGCCCTTGCTACGGCCGACCCGAGATGCGAGCTCGCGGAGAGGCCCTTGCTCGCGGCGTCGAGGAGCTTCGCGTCGCGTGCGAGCGAGCGCGAGTGTTTGCCGAGCAGAGTGGCCTCCGCGCCGGGGCCGAGCTCTGTGGCACGCGCACCGTCCGTGCCCGAGCGGAACTCGTCCACGGCCGAGATGGCAGTCGCGACGGCGCCCGCTCCCTCCATCAGCCCCTCGAGGAGGCCTTGCATGAACGTGTCCTTCGCTAGCTCGCGCATCCTCTCGATCTTCCTCGCCTGCGCTTCCTCTTGCGTCTTTTCAGCAGCGGCGCGCTGCTGGTCGGCGGCGACGCGGTCGTTCTGTTTGCCCTTGATCCCCACAAGAGCGATCGACGTCATGAGGTCATCGCCGGCGGACGCCGGCAGGGGCAACAAGTCCGCTGGCGCCGAACCGGCCGCGCGCGCGGCGTCGCTCGCGGCGATTGTGGAGACTTGTGGGGTCGATGCGCGCGAAACGTTACTGACGGTCATCCGCGTACTCCTGCAATGGCGACCGCAGCCGCCTTGTTACATGCCTCGATTGCGTTCATCGTCCCCGACAGCGCGTCGCGCTGCCCCTCCTGTGCCGCCTTCAGCGTCTCGATGAGCAGGCTGGTGTCGCGCTGGTGCTGCTGCATGGCGCCTCGTGCTTCTTCTGCGTCTGCCGCGGCCATCTCGGCGTCCTTGGCGTAGTCAGCGATGACGACGGTGGCGGTTGCCGACGTGGCGGTCGCTGCCGCGCCGGTGATCTGAGCTCCCGTCTTGATGGTCCGCGCCGCCGTGACGGCGCTGTCGGTGGCCTGCGCGGCCTCCGCCGCTTTGGCGCCGGCGTTCATTGCTCCGCCCACCGCGCCGCAAACACCGACGGCGGCGCCGGCAAGCTCCATTCCCATCCCGATCTGGTCGGAGTCTTTGCCTGCGAGCTTCAACTCGCGGACCGCCATGCCGCCGCCGGATAGGACGAGCGAAGCGACCGCCACAACCATCGGCGCACCAGACCCGCCGCTCATGACGATGACGGCGGCGCTCGCCACGACCGTTGCGATCTTTGCGACGGTCGACGCGACCTTCTTCAGGTCGGCCCAGAAGCCCTTCGAATCACGCTCAGCAGCGCGTTGCTGCGCGATCGCTTCCAGCATCTTCTTCTGCTGCGCGTCGCTCGCGCGTTGATTCTGTCGCGCCCGGATGTCCACCGAGTGGACGTCGAGCTCTCCCTGTTTCACGCGGTCGGCGTAAAGGACGGCGAGCGCGTCCGGAAGACCGCCCAGACCGGCAAGGTCCAGCGACGGCTTCGGTAGCAACGAGCCGGCGGCGGGCGCGCCGCGCGCCCTTGCTCCCGTGCTCGGCGCGGCTGCATTGGCGTGTGCGGCACCGCTGATGGCAGTCATCGATTCCTCCATTCGCGCCGGATGGAGAGACCGAGCGCGTCGTCGTCGTTCGTGTCACAGAGCGCCAGGGCGTGCTCGATGTGCTCGTCGGCCGATACGTCGTCGCCAGCTTGGCGTAGAATCCTTGCGAGAGCGACGAGGCAGCGCGCTGACTTCGGTTGCGTTACGAGCGATCCGGCGCCGTAGAGCTCGGAGGCAATCCCCTCTTGTCCGAGCTTCTCGTGACAGGCACCGAGACCGAGCCATGCGCGCTCGTCGGTGGGGGCGACTCGAACCATCACACGAAACGCCTTGGTTGCGTCCTCGGTGCGTTCGTTCTCGAGAAAGGTGTAAGCGACGGCATAGAGCGCCTCGAGCGTGCGACCGGCGAACGGAGGGCATTCGTCGAAGACGTCGCGGGGGGTGAGGGCGTCCATGATCATCTCAGGTTGTTGATGGAGGCCATCGCCATGTCGCTCAGCTTCTTCATGATGTTCGAGCACATGTTAGTCAGTTGGCTCGAGTTCTCGACGAGCTGCTGCACGCGGATCATGCTCATCGCGTTGTCGTTCTGGATGCTGTCGCGGAAGCTCTTCAGCTCGCTGACCATGCTCTTGATGGCGTTCGCGTCGCGTTCGGCGGGTACGACGAGCCACGCAGCCTTTTTTACCGGGGGCGGGAGGTGCGTGATTTCGCCACCGCGCTCCTTCTGGTAGGCCTTCGCCTCGGCCTCCGAGTCGAAACCTTTGACCTCCTTCCCGCTGCCAGCAAGCCGATTCAGATTCGCGGCAAGCGCCTTACCCTCGTTGGAGTTTCCAAGGAGCTCGATCGCCTGCTTGGTCACGTTGACGAAGTCGTCCCAGCGAGGGTCACCCGGCAAGACGCCCTTCTCAGCGAACTCTCCGAGCTGCGCTTCGAGGTGCTGTACGTCGCTCGCGAGCTGGTTGCGACCTTCCTGCTCTTTCATTGCGACGCTGAGCTTGCCGCGCACGTCGCTCATCTGCTGGCTGAAGAACGCGAGCATCGACTCAGGATCGAGAAGGTCGACGTCAGCCGGCCCCTTCAACCCGAATAGCTGCGAAGGTACGTTTGGTTTGGCGACCGAGATAACGCCGCCCTTGGGGTCAATACCGGACAAGCTCATGGTCATTCTCGCTTTCAAGCGCGCAGTGCGCAGGTGGGCAGGGACGTGGAAGGTTGGATTGTGGCGTCGAAGCCGAGCTCGTCGACGAGCGAGTCGCGCGAGAAGTTGACATCGAGATCGCGGAGGTCGCCGATCGCTGCGATTGTGCGATCGAGCGCGGCGGCATTCTGCTCCACTTGCTTCATCAGCTCGGCGAGCGTCGTTTCTTCATCCATGGTGCGGGGTTCTCCTTGGTTCGAGGGGGGACCTTCCTCCCAACGAAGACCCCATCGGCGGCTGGCGGAAAGAGTTGCGCGCCAAATCACATTTTTCTTCGCGTGGGCCCCGCTACACTCCCCGGGCCAAGCCAGGCAAGGAGCGAAACGCGTGAAGATCTACACAAAAACCGGCGACGACGGCACGACCGGGCTCTTCGGCGGCGCGCGCGTCAAGAAGGCGTCCGCTCGCGTCGAGGCCTACGGCACCGTCGACGAGGTCAATGCCACCATCGGGATCGCACGCGCCACGAAGCTCGATCCGTTCGCTGACGGCGTCCTCGCTCAGGTCCAGGTCGATCTCTTCACGCTCGGCGCGGAGCTGGCGTGCGTACCCGGCAAAGAAGCCAAGCTCGCCATGGCGCTCATCGACGCGGACGACGCGGCGCGGCTCGAGCACGCCATCGACGACGCCGAGAAGGAGCTTCCTCCCCTGAAGACGTTCGTGCTCCCAGGAGGCAGCGCACAGGCCGCGGCGCTCCATCTCGCACGCACCGTCTGTCGACGTGCGGAACGCGGCGTTCTCTCGATGGACGATGCGCCCGCTCGCAGCGACGTCGTGATCTACTTGAACCGGCTGAGCGATCTTCTCTTCACGCTCGCACGTCACGCCAACCTGAAGGCCGGCGTGGAGGACGTGCCCTGGACCGCGCGTACGAAGACCTCTCAGGCGTGAGCCCGCGGCCGCAAATCAGGCCGCGAGAAGCGGCTCCTGGAGCTGGGAAGCAAGAAGCTTACGGCCACGGTGCAGCCGACTCATCACGGTGCCCACCGGCACGCCCAGCTCGGTCGCGGCCTCGCGATACGTGAGCTCGTCGAGGTCGACGAGCTTCAACACCGCGCGAAACGTCTCCGGCAGCGCCTCGAGCTTGCCCTTCGTGGTCGGCGACAGCGACGTGCCCGCCTCGGGCGGCGCAAAACGCTCGGGCGTCGTCCACGCGCAGGGATCCATCGCGAGCGCGCGGAGCGCGTTCTTCTCGCGACGCGTCCGCCGGTAGCGGGTGATGAACACGCTGAAGAGGATCTGATAGACCCACGCGCGGAGGTTCGTGCCACGCTCGTACTGCGCCGCGAACTTGAGCGCGCGCTCGATGGTGTCCTGGACGATGTCTTCGCCGGTCGTCGGATCTCCCGAGAGACGACACGCCCGACCGCGGAGCTCCGGCACGAGCTCGACCAACCCGAGCTTGAGGCTCGCCAGGTCCTTGGCCACGAGTGGGCTGCGGGTTGAGCGTTCAGTACGGGTCTCGGTCGCGGGGTGATTCATCGACATCCTCCGAGACACTGCTTCAGCAACCCAGGTGCCACCGCAGATGCCCAGGAAAATATTCGCGTTTCCGCCGCCAGAGACACCCGCGTGTGTCCGCGCAGCCAACGATGCGTGGCCGCCGCCACGCAGGCCCACGCCATCCCACCCCTCTTGGCGAGATGCTTAGACCACCAATTTGGACCAATTTGGTGGTCTAACTATTCGTGTACGGAAGGTTAGACGACCAATTTGGTGGTCTAACTATCTCGGGAGGGCCAAGCGCCCGGTGCCCGCTTACGCGAGGAGGTCGCGCAGTACGGCCGGCACGCCGTCGGCGATCGAGCTCGCGAGCAGGCCGCGATCGCCGTTCTTCGCCTTCCACGCGTCGCCGACGGCGCCGTGAAGGTACGCCGCGCACCACGCTGCCTCGAACGGCGGCAGCGAGCACGCGAGCGCGCCGGCCATTCCCGCGAGCACATCGCCCGAGCCGGCGGTAGCAAGCGCGGCGTTGCCGCTCGAGTTGACGACGAGACGACCGTCGGGCGACGCGATGATCGAATACGGCCCCTTCAACACGACCACCGAGCGCGCCTTGGCGGCAGCTGACCGCGCCGCGCCGAAACGATCGCTCTCGACTTCTTCGCTCGTGATGCCCAGCAGCCGCGCGAGCTCACCCGCGTGAGGCGTGAGGATCGCGCGGCCGGCGGCGGCACCAAAGGCTTCGACCGCGCCTGCGTGGATGGTTAGCGCGTCGGCATCGACGACGATCGGTCCCTGGTATGCGGCGAGGACGTGCGTGACGGCCTCGCGAGCCCGATCGCCCGTACCGAAACCGGGACCGACCACCACGGCACGCTTGTTCGAGAGCGCAGCATCGATCTGCTCGACGAGCGTCGACTTCGCGCCGTCTTCGCCGATGCGGGAGGTCATCACCTCGACGACGCGCAGCTCGAGCGCGCTCGCCGCATCCGGCCAGGTCACGATCGTCGCTGCGCCTGCGCCAGCGCGCATCGCGCCTTGCGCCGCGAGCAGCGCCGCGCCCACTTTTCCGCGCGAGCCTGCCAGCACGGCGACGTGTCCGACGCGATACTTGTGCGAGTCGACCGAGCGGGGGCTGAGCAGCGCGCGAACGTCCCGAGGCTCGACGAGCCCCGCCGCGTGCTCCGCGCGGAGCGACGAAGGAACGCCGATGTCGACCACCCGCACGACGCCGGAGAGGTGGGCCCCCTGCCCCGTCACGTGCCCGAGCTTCAGATGCGCAAACGTCACGGTCAGATCCGCGCGCACCGCGGCGCCCATCGCAACACCGGTGTCCGCGTTCATTCCCGATGGGACGTCGAGCGACGCTTTGCGCGCGCGTGCGTCGTTGACGAATCCGACGACGCCGGCGAAGAGATCGCCGATCGCTCGATCGAGCCCGGTGCCGAAGAGCGCATCGACGATGACGTCGGCGCCGCCGAGCGCCACCCGCAGCGGATCGAGCGCTGACGGGACGACGGCATCGACACGACCGCCGAGACCCTTGAAGGCGTCGTGGTTGCGCCGACAGTCGACGGTCATCTTCGTGGCTTCGCCGGCGAGCCACGCTTCGACGCGTCCACCCCGCGCGAGGAGGTGCCGGCCGACGACGAATCCGTCGCCTCCATTGTTGCCGGTCCCGCAGATGACCACGACGCGCTTGGCCTCGGTGCGGCCGCCAAGGAGCTCGCGCTCGATCACGTCGGCCGCGCCACGGCCGGCATTCTCCATGAGGACGAGGCTCGGGACCTTGCAGCCATCGATGGCGTGGGCGTCGAACGCGCGCATCTGCGTCCGCGAGAGCACCGGGATCAAGATTTGGCTCCAGTGCGCTCGAGGATCACCACCGCGACAGCGATCCCGGCGTCATGCGTGATGCTGACGTGCCACGCGTCGGCGCCGTAGCTCTCCGCCATCGCTGCGGCATTGCCCTTCAGCTCCAACGTCGGACGACCGCTCGTCGCGCGGCGGACCTCGACCTCGTGCCAGCCCACCCCCTTTGCGCCGTCGAGCGCTTTCGCGAAGGCTTCCTTCACGGCAAATCTGCCCGCGAGCGCCGTGGCCATGTCGCGGCCCGTCAGATCGCTCCGCTCGGCTTCGCTGCAGATGCGCGCGAAAAAACGGTCACCGTGCCGCTCGAGCGCCCGACGCATCCTCTCGATCGAGCAGACGTCGATGCCGAGGCCGACGATCATCGCGTTGCGCGCCCCTTGTCGATCGCGGCGAGATAAGCGCGCACGGCGCCCGGCAGCCCCGAGAACACCGCGTCGGAGATCACGGCGTGGCCGATGTTGAGCTCGACGATCTGCGGGATACCGACGAGCGCCGGCAGGTTCTTGGTCGTGAGACCGTGTCCCGCGGCAATGTCGAGACCGAGCTCGTAGCCGCGCTTGGACGCTGCGGCGAGCCGCGCGAGCTCGTGTTTCTCGGCTGCGGGATCGCCCGCGGCGTGCGCGTAGACGCCGGTGTGCAGCTCGATCTGCTCGACACCAAGCGCCTGCGACGCCTCGACCTGCACGAGATCGGGCGCGATGAAGAGACTCACCTTGATGTCTGCGGCACGGAGCTGCTCGACGTGCGCGCGCAGCAATGGAGTTGCCTTTGCAACCTCGAGGCCGCCTTCGGTGGTCT
>JAYVXB010000105.1:0-8033 GCA_043785585.1 Deltaproteobacteria bacterium
CCGTCATGGACGGCACGACGGCGGGCAACGGTCCCGGGCCGCGCACGATGATCCCCGTGATCAAAGATTACATGCTGGCAAGTGAAGACCAGACCGCGATCGATGCGGTCGCGGCCAAGATGATGGGCTTCGATCCGATGAGCCTCGAGTACATCAAGGTCGCGCACGACGACGGGCTCGGCGTGGGCGATCCGCGCGACATCGAGATCGTCGGTGACGATCCGGATCAGGTGAAGAAGGAGAGCTGGGGCTTCCACGTCGGTGACAACGGCGCGAGCAAGGTCGGCGACTTCATGTGGTTCGGGCCGATGAAGAAGTTCCAGAAGATCTTCTTCCATACGCCGCTCGTGAACGTCTTCATCTTCGGCAGCGAGGCGTACCACGACTATTACCGCTGGCCGATGAAGGACAAAAAGACCTTCGAGAACTGGAAGAAGGACACATCGTGGGGGAAGCTCTTCGCGGCGTACGAGCGTGGCGAGGCCGAGAAGGTGATGGGCGCTCCGAAGAACGGCGCGGGAGCGCACGCGTCGGCGTAAGCGATTCAGGCGACGGGCTTGGCGCGGGAGCGTTCGCGGTCGGATTCGATCTCCGCGAGCGCTTCGACGACGGCGTCGTGATCGTCTTTCGTGACGGCTTCGAGGGCGACGCGCAGCTTGGGCGACGCGGACGTCGACGCGGCGACGCGGACACGCGCGCGGCCGTCGTCGTCGAGCGTGGGCGCGAGGGCGATCGCGGCGGCGACGCGCGTCGATGCGTCGGTGCTCGCGCCTTCGACGAGCGGCCACAGGCGATCGGCGATCAACGCCGCGCCGCGGAACCCGGGCTCGGCGGTCGCCGCGTGGCGCAGCGCTTCGACCCACGTTGCGACGGGACGCTCGGCGCGCGCGAGGACGCTCGCTTCGGGCGTGGACGCGCCGGTGTCGCGCGCCGCGAGCGCCGCTTCGATCCGCTCGCCGAGCGCGGAGACCGACTCCACGCTCGTGTGCGCGTAGCGCCCCGGCATGCCCACGCGAATGTCCGACGTGCGGCCGTCGCGGTGCACGAGGCGCACGACGTGCGGAAGCTTCTCGACGCGGACGACGTCGGCGAGGGCGATGAGTCGCTTCGTTCCGAGCCAGCGCACGAGGACCGCGTCGGTGCCGACGGTGACCTGCGCCGGCGCGAGGGCCACGAGAAGGAGGATCGGGACGATCGTGAACGCGACCAACGCTTCGCCGCCGCCGCGCGCGATGGCGTAGACGCACGCGGAGAGCAGCGCGAAGAACGCCACCGACCACAGCGCGATCCCGCCCGCGCTGCTGAACGCGGGGCTCATGATCGGGAACGCAGCCGTCGTGCTCGACGCGCCGAGACCGAGCGCGTCGAGAAGCGCGCGCGCGTCCGCGAGCTTCAGCACGGCGACGTCGAGCACGCTCCCGTCGCGGCGGGTGAGCAAGACGTGCGTTCGCATACGCGGAAGGAGCGTCCCGCTGACGAGCTCTCCGCGGGCGGCGACGAGCGTCCCGTCGAGCTCGAGCCCCGCCGGCGTCACCCGCGCGGTGCAGCCCGTCTTCGGCGTCGCGCGCATGCCCATCGCCGCCGCGAACGTCCCGACGAGGAAGAGCGCCGCTGCCGCGAGGATCCACGTCGCAGCGGCGTTCGCCGTCACGAGCGCGGCCGTCGGCAGTCCGAACGCCAGGGCCGCGAGGAGGACCCGCGTTTGGCTCGGCCGTTTTGCGAGCTCCACATCGGCGATCTCGACGTCGGCCACGCGCCCTCCTTTAGCTCTGATACCATCGCTCGAAGCGTGAAGACCATCGAGCAGATGCTGCGCGAGCTTGCGCGCCCCGACGTCGCCGAGTTCGCCATCGCCAGCGGACGCCTCCCGTGCGTGAAGGTCGGCGGAGCGTACAAACCGGTCGACGACGCCGCCCCTTCGACCGACGCGATCCTGCAAATGCTCGTCGCGGTCGGCGGAAGCCGCTACGTCGACTCGCTCGGCGCGAAGCCGACGACGTGGACGACGCGCATCGACGGCGTCGGATCGCTCACGGTCGCGGCGATCTTGCGCGACGACAAAGTGCAGGCGCGCTTCGTCGTCTCGCGTCGCGACGACGCCGCGCACGCACCGCCTCCGCCCGCTCCGCCCGCCGCGCCGCGCAATCCCTCGCAGGCCGCGGGCCGGATGATCGTGCCAACGCCCGGGATCGCACAGCCGGTCCCCGGGGGCATGCCCCGCATACAGCCGCCGCTCGAATTCGACGTCTCCACAGACGCCCCCACGCCGATTGCTCCGCCGGTCGCTCTCCACGCAGGTATTCGCGAGATCGAGTTCGACGCCGACGTCGAAGATCGCCCGACGCGCCCCGCGGGGATGAAGCTCGAGCTCGAAGAGGTGAGGCTCGACCTCGGTGAAGGACGTCTCGACGTCGAGCAGCCCCTCGGTACCGCTCGCGACATCGAGTTCGACGCGACTGGGCAAAAAGCGTCCGTCGCACCTGCGACCACGCGCGGCTTCGGCGACACGCTGGTGCTCGAGGAGCTCCTCGGTGCCGCGCGCGCGGCGGGCGCGAGCGACTTGCACGTCATCGCGGAGAGGCCGCTATTGATGCGGATCGCGGGCGAGCTGCAGCCGCGCGGCGAGCCGATCGACGCGCGCGCCGTCGAGACGATGATCTTCGCGTGCGTGCCGCCGCGATGCAAAGCGACGCTCACGGACGAGGGCTCGTGCGATTTCGCGATGACGCACGCCGAGCACGGACGCTTCCGCGTCAACGTCACGCGCCAACGGACCGGCATCAAAGCGTGCTTCCGCCTCATCGCGCCGACGATCCCGACGCTCGAATCGCTCGGCCTTCCGCAGGACATCGCGAAGGTCACGCACCACCATCAGGGGCTCATCGTCGTCACCGGCCCGACCGGTCACGGCAAGACGAGCACGATGGCGGCGATCGTCGACATCATCAACCGCGAGACGACGCACCACGTGATCACGGTCGAGGATCCGGTCGAGTACGTGCACCCGCGCAAGAAGGCGATGATGAGCCAGCGCGAGGTCGGCACGCACACGCTGAGCTTCGCGAACGCGCTCAAGGCGTCGCTCCGCGAGGATCCCGACGTCATCGTCGTCGGCGAGCTCCGCGACACCGAGACCGTGCGCATGGCGCTCTCGGCGAGCGAGACCGGGCACCTCGTCATCGGCACGATGAACACACCGAGCGCGGCGAAGACGATCGATCGCCTCATCGATCTCTTTCCCCCCGCGGATCAATCGCAGGTGCGCCTCACGCTCGCGGGAGGCCTACGCCTCATCGTGAGCCAACGCCTGCTGCCCAGCGTCGACGGCTCGCGCATGCACGCCGCGGCCGAGCTCCTCCCCGGAGGGATCGCGCTCTGGAGCCTCATCCGCGACAACAAGACGTTTCAGATTCCGAGCCTCCAGCAACGCGGCAAAGGCTTCGGCATCATCCGCATCGACGACTCGCTCGCCGATCTCGTGCGCGCAGGATCCGTCTCGCGCGAGGACGCGCTCGTCATCGCCGAGAACCCCGACGAGCTCGACGCCGTCCTCGCAGGAAAGCGCCAGCCGATCGCCGCGCCCGAGGCGCCGAAGCCGAACCCCGCGACGAACCTCTTTCAAAAAGCCGGCTCGCTCTTCGGCGGAAAGAAGGCCTGAGCGTGGCCGCGAAGATCGAGCGACTGTTCGACGAGATGCTCGCGAAGAAGGCGAGCGATCTCCACCTCGGCGTCGACTACCCGCCGCTGATTCGCGCGCGCGGCGAGCTCGTTCCGCTGCGCGACGACGTGATGACGCAGAAGGAGATGGAGGGGCTGCTCTTCGAGATCATCAACCCGACGCAAAAGAAGCAGATCACCGACGGTCTCGATCTCGACTTCGCGTACGGCTACGGAAAAAAGGCCCGCTTTCGCGCGAACTACTTCTACAAGATGACCGGTCTCGCCGCGGTCTTCCGCACGATCCCGACGAAGATCCAATCGCTCGACGAGCTCGGTTGCCCTGAAGCGATCCGCAAGATGTCCGAGCGACGCGCCGGCCTCGTCCTAGTCACGGGACCGACCGGCTCGGGCAAGTCGACGACGCTCGCCGCGATGATCAACCACATCAACTTGCAGCGCGCCTGCCATGTCCTCACGATCGAAGACCCGGTCGAGTTCGTTCACGAGCCGCAGAAAGCGCAGATCACGCACCGCGAGGTCGGGCCGCACGCCGTCAGCTTCGCGAGCGCGATCCGAAGCGCGGGGCGCGAGGATCCGAATGTGATTCTCATCGGTGAGCTTCGCAACAACGAGACGATGAAGCTCGCGCTCCAGCTCGCGAGCTTCGGCATCCTGGTGTTCGCGACCGTGCACACGAACTCTGCGCCTGCGACGATCGATCGCATCATCAACGCGTTCCCCGCCGACGAGCAGCCGCAGGTGCGCGGGATGCTCGCGGAGAGCCTCGCGGGGATCGTCGCGCAGCAGCTCCTGAAGACGGCCGACGGCAAAGGGCGCGTCGCCGTCCACGAGATCCTCGTCGGCACGAGCGGCATCACGGCGCTCATTCGCGAGGGGAAGACATTTCAGATCGCGAGCCTCATGCAGGCCGGACAAGCGACCGGCATGCAGACGATGGACATGGCGCTCGAGCGCACGGTCACCAAGGGGATCGTCACCGCGGAGGCGGCGGCGGAGAAGGCGATCGACAAAGAGAGCTTCCAGAAGCTGATGAAGCAGAAGAACCCGGAGCTCGGATCGGGTGGACCCGAGGTCTGAGATAGCGTCCTCGCCCTCGCCGTCGCTCTCGACTATTGCATCGGGTCGATGGCCGCTATCGAAGAGACTCTTCTCCACGGCGCGACGCCACGGATGCTCGCGTCGATCGAAGCGCTCGCCGAGGCGCTGTTCAGCACCGAGGCGGGACCGCCGCCGCGCGCGCGGCTCGAGTGGCTCTCGCGCGAGATGGACGATTTTCTCGCGCGCGCCGGAGGTCGCTCGCGGTTCGTGTTTCGGATGTCGCTCTTCGTCGTGTCGGCGATCGCGCCGCTCTTGCTCGGGCGCTTCTCGACGCTCCGCGCGCTGCCGATCGCCGATCGGACGGCGGCGCTCGAGAAGATGGAACGCGGACTTTTCGCGCTACCGCTCCTGGCGGTCAAGGCGATGCTCTGCATCGTCTATTACGAGCACCCGGACGCGGCGAAAGAGATCGGCTTCGACGGCGCGTGCCTCACCCCTTCGCTGCCTTCACTGCCGATCGTTCGCGGTGGAGCGTCGTGACGCCGATCGTTCAGGGGCGCGAGCACGAGGGCGATCTGACGCTCGACGCGGACGTCGTGATCGTCGGCTCCGGCGCGAGCGGTGCGGTCGTCGCGTACGAGCTCGCCGCGGCGGGGCTCGACGTGATCGTGCTCGAAGAGGGGCCGCACGTCCCGGCCGAGCGCTACGCGAAGATGCGTCCGAGCGAATCGATCCGCCACATGTGGCGCGACGCCGGAATGGGCTTCGCGATCGGCGTGGGCGACACGCCGACCGTGAACGTCACGATGGGGCGCACGATCGGCGGATCGTCGGTGCTCACGGGCGGCGTCTGCTTTCGCATTCCCGACTCGGTCCTCGACGTCTGGTCACGCGTCCATGGCCTCCGCGACATGACGCCCGAGAAGATGGAACCGTATTTTCGATCGGTGGAAGAAGCGATTCACGTCGAGGACGTACCCGTCGCGATGCGTTCGCGATCGACGACGCTCTTCGCCGAGGGCGCGTCGAAGCTCGGCTTCGAGATGAAATCGATGCGCCGCAACACCAAGGGATGCAACGGCTGCGGACGTTGCAACTTCGGCTGCCCGCACGGCGCGAAGATGAGCGTAGACGTCAGCTACTTGCCTCGGGCGATCGCGGCCGGCGCGCGCGTCTACTCGGACTGCCTCGTCGATCGCATCCTCACGAAGGGCGATCACGCGGTCGGCGTCGCGGGCGCGCTCCTCGACGGCCCCCGTGCGCGGCGTCGCGGCGCGCTCGAAGTGCGCGCGCGTCGCGTCGTGATCGCGGCGGGCTCGTACCACTCGCCGCTCTTGTTGCAGCGCGCAGGCGTCGGTCGCGCGTCGGGCCAAGTCGGACGAAACCTCACGCTCCATCCGGCGTTCCGCGTGATGGCGCGCTTCGACGATCCGGTGCACGGATGGAAGGGCGCGCTGCAGAGCGCGTGGTCCGACCAATACGAGCACGAGCGGATCACGATGACCGGCCTCTTCGTCCCGCCCGGTGTCCTCGCCGCGACGATGCCCGGAATCGGTGTAGAGCACACGCGTCGTGCCGCGCAGATCCCGCACATCGCGCTCTTCGGCGGCCTCATCCACGACGACGGCGGCGGCTACGTCCGTCGCGGCATCGGACGCGAGCCGATCGTGACGTACCGAATGTCGCGCGAGGATCGCGCTGCGGTCCCGATCGTCTGGCGTCGCATGGCCGAGATCTTCCTGGCGGCGGGGGCGCGCGAGATCTTCCTTCCGATCCTCGGCGAGCACGGAGTCGACGCCGATCGCCTCCGCACGATGGATCTCGATCGCATTCCACCGACGCGAATCGAGTGCGCGTCGCAGCATCCGCTAGGCACGTGCCGGATGGGCGCATCGCCCGAGCACTCGGTCGTGAACCCCGACGGCGAAGCGTGGGATCTGCGCGAGCTGTGGGTCGCCGACGGAAGCGTCCTGCCGACGAGCCTCGGCGTGAACCCGCAGCTGTCGATCATGTCGATGGCGACGCGGATCGCTTGGAAGATGCGGGATCGGCGGTTGAGCTAGGATGGGGCAAGACATGTCGCCCGAAGACGCGGAGTGGAGCAGCTTCCTCGAGACGGCGTTCGTCTCGGTCCTCGAGACGGCCGACGAGGGGATCTTCATCTTCGATCGCGACGGGCGCTGCCGCATGATCGGTCGCAGGGCAGGGGAGCTCTTCGGGATCGAGCCCGCCGCGCACGTCGGAAAATCACGCACCGACGTCCTCCAAGTTCTCGCGCAAGCGTGCGAAGAGCCCGACGTCTTCCTCGAGACCGTCGGCTCGAACGATCTCCACGAGCCGCCGAAGATCGCCGCCGAGATCGACGTACGCCGACCGCGCCCGCGCACGCTCTCGTGGACGACGATCCCGATCGTTCGCGAGGGGACGGCGCTCGGTCGTCTCGGCCTCGTCCGCGACATCACGCGCGAGCGCTCCGCCGAACGATCGCTCAAGCAGCTCCATGCGCGGATCCAAGAGCTCACGCCGGTCGACGCGCTCACCGGCCTCTTGAACCTGCGCCGCTTTCGCGAAGAGCTCGAGCGCGAGCACGGTCGCAGCTCGCGCGCGTGGGACAGCTACGCCGTCCTTCGGCTCGATGTCGACGGCATGGGCGAGATCAACGACGAGTACGGCACGCCGGTCGGCGACCAGCTGCTCGAGCAGATCGCCGACAAGCTGAAGGCGTGCCGTCGCGAGTACGACGTCATCGCGCGCTACGACGCCGACGAGTTCTGCGTGCTCTTGCCGGGCGCCGACGCGATCGCGGCGAAGGCCGTCGCCGAACGAATGAACAGCGCCGTCTTCAAGCAGGCGTTCGAGGGCGTCGGCACCCGCCGCGTGACGCTGTCCACCGGCGCGTGCGTCTGGGTGCCGCCGTCGGGCGAAGCGGGCGAGGACATCCTGAAGCGCGCGGGCATCGCGACGATGCGTGCGCGCGCGCACGGCACGGGCAAAATCGAGGTCGACGCGAACGTCCGAACCGGATCGAACCCCGGACCGACGACGTAGCGAGCGGCGTCGAGGACGGCGCTCACTTCCGCGTGTAGTCGCGCCCTTCGCGCTCGAGGAACTCTTCGTACGTCCCGCCGAAGTCCGCGATCTCGCAGCCGGTCGTGCGGTTCGTGTCGCCCGCTTCGCCGCGGAGCTCGATGACGCGCGACGCGAGCTGCGCGACGAAGTGCCTGTCGTGACTGACGAAGACGACGGTGCCCTTGAAGAGCTGCAGCCCGTCCAAGAGTCCTTCGATCGACTCGATGTCGAGATGGTTCGTCGGC
>JAYVXB010000106.1:0-8032 GCA_043785585.1 Deltaproteobacteria bacterium
TCGCCCGACGATCTCGCCGCCGCGACCGATGACGTTCCCGAGCTCGACGACGCGATCGACCGACGCGTCGCGCCCCGTCGTCTCGACGTCGACGAGCGCGACCGGCATGTCGTGCCAAGGCGCATCCGCCGCGAGCTCCTCGATGAGCCCACGCGCGACCGAGCGAAGAAGATGCGCGATGCCCGCGTAGTGACGCCCCGTCGGAAAACACCCGCAGACATCGACGGCAACGGCGCGGCTCACGGAACCGTACCTAACACGACGAGAGCGCTACGTCTTCGCGCGGTTGGTTTGGACCGCCAAGCCGCAAAGACGCCAAGCCATTTTCACCGCTTCGTCCCCAAACCCTTGGCGGCTTCGCGCCTTGGCGGTAAAAAAAAATCAACCAGCAGCCGCGCGTCGCAGCTTTCGCCGGTACCGAATCGTCTGCACGCCGCCGCCGATGAGCGCGCCCAAGAGGAACGCGCCGGCGACGATGCCGATCAAGATGCGGATCGGGCTGCGCGGTGCGGGCGCGCCGCTCGGTCCCGGTGCCGCCGCGGCCGCCGTGACGAGGACGTACCCGCGCGTGTTTCCGGAGACGATGTCCTTCGTGTTCATCGCGCGAAAGAGCGCCGCCGCGTCGACCCACACCGGCGGGTACTTGTATCGTGCGACGTCCATCACCAGGAATTTGTCGGCCTTCGCGTCGTAGGCGCCGAGCGGCGAGATGTGGCCCATGAACTCTTGGCCGATCTCGGAGCGCTCGAAGTTGATGATGACGTAGTCGCCCGCCGTCGCGAGGTTCTTCGAGGCGAGCGTGCGGAACTCTTCGAGCGACGAGTCGCCCGCGTGGACGATCCGCGTCGTCGCCGGGTGCGACTGCACGATGTCGGCGAGCTGCTGCAGCGTCATTCCGCCTTTGAACCCGGGCTGCAGAACGGTCTTCGCCTTGTCGTTGAAGACGTTGTCCTGCGTGAACACCGGCGCGCTCCACTCGGTCGCGTTGGGCGCAGGGACCTGGAGCGCGTTCAGCACCATGACGATGCTCGCGACGCCGCAATACCCGGGGTTCATCTGCGTCGTGTAGCTCTGCGCGAGCCCGAAGAAATCGCTTCGCGCGTCGGCTTCGACGAGGAGGCGTTGTCCCTCGGGCGAGTCGAGCGCGACGAGGCTCGTCGGCAATCCTGCGTGCTGCGCGCTCGCGACGTCAGTGAGCGTCGCGGCGATGACGCACGCGAAGCCGATCGCGAAGGCTCCGCGTTTCGCCTTACCGCTCACTTCGTCAGCTCCGAGACGATCCACTCGTCGAGCGTCCCGCCGCGCCCGTCGTACTGGCGTCCGTTCACGAAGAGCGACGGCGTCCCGCGAACCTTGAGCGTGTCGGCGAGCGCGCGATCTTGGCGCAACCGCTCGGTCGTCGCGGGCGAGTCGAAGTCGGCCTGGAAGCGATCCATGTCGAGCTGAAGCCCGCGCGCGTAGTTGTCGAGATCCGCCCGCTCGAGGTGCGCGCCGTTCGCGAAGAGCACGTCGTGCATCTCCCAGAACCGTCCTTGCGCTTGCGCGGCGATGGCGGCGCGCGCTGCGATTTCCCCGTGTGGGTGAATCGCCAGCGGGAGGTACTTGAAGACGAAGCGCGCTTCCTTCTCGTGCGCGTGGAAGATCGCGGCGATCGTCGGCGCGGCAGCGGCGCAGTGCGCGCACTCGAAGTCGGCGAACTCGACGACGGTGACGCGCGCGTTTTCGGCGCCCTTCGACGGCGAGCCGTCGAGCGGGATCTGGTGAAGCAACGACGGATCGAAGCGGCTCTTGTAGAGGCGCTCGACCTGCTCGGCGCTGAGCCCCTCGCGCACCGCCTGCTTCAAGAAGATCGCCGCCGGCACGCACTTGTCGCAAGCGCGCCGCTCGCGCACGCACACCGCGATCGACACCGCGACGTCCGGGCACGGCGCGATGAGCTCGCTGACGTGACGGCTCCACTCGTGCTTTTCGCGCGGGATGAGATCGCTCGTGTCGATGCCGGCGAGATCGACGTCGCCCGCGGTCGCGGGATCGCGCCCGTCGCAGCTCGCCATCCCGACGACGCCCGCGACGACGAACGCGACCATCGAGAGGAGCGTCCCTACGCGCACGAGCTACTTCCCCTTGGCTGCGCCGGCATCGACCGGCTTCGCACTCGCGCTTGCACTCGCACCCGCGCTCGCACTCGCGCTCGCGCTCGCGCTCGCACTCGCACTCGCGCTGGCACCCGCACTCGCGCTCGCACTCGGCACCGCCTTCGGCTTGGGCGACTCCCCGAGCTCTTCGGCGACGTAATCCATCAACCCCTCCGGCTCGATCTCGCGCCCGTTCACGAAGATCGTCGGCGTCTTCGACACACCGAGCGACTCGGACATCTTCTGATCCTTTTCGATCAGCTCGGAGACCGGCTTCGACTTCATGTCGACGACGAACCGCGGCACGTCGAGGCCGATCGCCTTCGCGTACGCCTCGAGGTCGCGCTGCTCGAGCGCCTTCTGGTTGTCGAAGAGCTTGTGGTGCATCTCCCAGAATTTGCCCTGCAGGCTCGCGGCGGCCGCGGCGCGCGCCGCGATCTCGCCGTGCGGGTGCCCGAGGAGCTTGAACTTGTAGACGAGGCGAACCTTGTCTTTTCGGTCCTCGGTGACGAGCTTCTCGAGGACGGGGTATTCCATCGCGCAGAACGGGCACTCGAAGTCGGCGAACTCGACGATCGTGATCGGCGCGCCTTCGGGGCCGAGCGTGGGCGAGCCGTCGACCGGGAGGATCTTGACCTCTTTGGGATCGAACCGGTGCTTGTAGATCTTTTCGATCTCTTCGCGCGGGTAGCCCGAACGCACGGCCTTGAGGAGGAACTTCGCGGCGGTCAGGCAGCTGCCGCACGCGCGCTTCTCGATGATGCACTGGGAGATCGGGACGGCGACCTCGGCGCACGGCGAGAGAAACTCGGTGACGTACGAGTTGAACTCTTTGCGCTCGCGCGGGAGAAGCGCGCTCGTGTCGATGCCCGGGAGCTTGAGCTCCGCGGCGGGCGCCGAAGGAACGAGCGCCGCGGACGACGCCGCGCCACCGGGATCCGGTTTCGGATCCTCTTTGCAAGCTCCGCTGGCGGCGCCGACGAGCGTGAGCGCGGCGTAGAAGCAGATCCTGAGCGAGTGTTTCTGGGATCGCCGAATCATGATCGAAGCGGCAAACGTGTAGCACACGAAGGGCGTGTGGGGGTCGATTCAGGGATTGCAGGCCGGAAGCAGGCCGGTCGTCTCGCACGCCGGCGGCGGCGCGCCCGCGAGGACGGCGGCGCCCCAGCGCATCGCGAACAGAATGTTCCGCTTCGGCGCGTCGCCGTGATCGCTCGCGGCGTCGACGCAGACCTGGAGGTTTGCGCCGTCGGCGCGAAGCTTCGCCGTGTTGCACGCGGCTTCTTCGTCGGGGCGCATGATCGAGTCGAGGAGCCCCTGCACGTAGAGAACCGGCGCGCCCTGCGGATCGGCAGCGACGACGTTGGCGGCCAGGTAGTCGTGGAGGCTCTTCGGCGCGCCCGCGCACGCGCCGCCGTCGACGCACGAGAGGAATCCGGTTCGGAAAGCGTCGTCGAAGAGATCGCCGAGGCGCGGCGCGACGCCCTGCACGTAGCCGCCGAGCGGAAGGAAGCAGAGTGAGTGCGTCTGAGCGACGAGGCCGTCGCGATTCGACGCGGGAAACATGTCGCCCGCGCGCGACATGCCGGCAAAGCTCGCGAAGAAAGCGTAGCTGCGCATGACGGCGACGACGCACTTGCTGATGCCGGTGAAAATAGTGAGATCCGTCGGCGCGCGCATCATGTCGACGAAGCCGAACGAGTTCGTGCGCGTCTGGTACTCGGGGCTGATCGCGACCGCGCCCGCGAGCGAGCCGTCGCCGTACGCGCGATCGAGCGCCTGCATCGCGAGCGCGCCGCCACCGCCTTGGCTGAAACCGACGCCGAGGTAGCGCGATTGGAGTGCGCCGGCTGCGAGGAGCTTTCGCGCGGCGCGCGCGGCGTCGAGGAGCGATTGGCCGGTGTCGCGCGCGTCGAGGTAGCGCTGGACGCCGCCGTTGCCGAGGCCCGCGTAGTCGGGGACGACGACGACGTAGCCGGCCGCGGCCCAAGGGAGCGCGAGGTTGTCGAGGCCCTCGTTCGTGCGAGACGGCGCGCACGCGTCGGCGACGCCGGAGGTCGGATGTCCGACGACGACGAGCGGCGCGGGGAGAGACAGCGGCGTGCGCGGGAGATAGACGAGCGCGGTGCTCGCGCCGTCCGAGCCGTCGGCGCGCGTCGTGCGAAACGCGATGCGGTACGTCGCGACGTCGGTGGTCGCGTGTGGCGCACCGACGACGCCGGCGAGCGTGACGCGCGCGTCGGCGGCGACGCGATCGATCGTGGCGTCTTTCGCGCAACGCACGACGTCGCCGCGCGCCGCGAGCGTCAGCGGCGGGAGCGATGGCGGCGTGACGTAGACGTCGGCGATCGTATCGACGCACGGCACGGCGGGCACGTCGACGACCGGAGGGCCCGCGTCGACGCTCGCATCGACGCCGGTGTCCGCCGCGGACGCATCGGGCGTCAGGGAGTCGGCGACCCCCGCGTCGTCGACAGGCGGTACGAAGGGCGCGTCGGCGGACGCGTCGAGCAACGTCGCGCCGGTTCCGCTCGAGGATCCGCCGCATCCGATCGCGGAGGCGAGAGAAACCGCCAAGACGCCGAGGACGCCACGACCCAGACCTCGCATCTGCATCCCCTCCAACCCTTGGCGACTCGGCGACTTGGCGGTCAAAACAAACAATTTGCCCGACGTGCGCAAATACATACCCGAAGCGGGCGAAGGCGCAACCCCGAAGGCTCCGTTGGACAGGTCCGAAAATGGCCAGACGCGGCGAGCGACGCGCGCTACGTGAAGGGGGTGCTGCTCGACGAGGACAACTGCTACCGCGCGATCGCGAGCCGCGATCGACGCTTCGACGGGCGCTTCGTCGTCGCCGTCCGGACGACGCACATCTATTGCCGTCCGGGGTGCCCCGCGCGTCTCCCGCGCCGGCAGAACGTGGCGTTCTACGCCTGCGCCGCCGCCGCCGAAGAGGCGGGTTTTCGACCGTGCATGCGCTGCCGGCCCGAGACCTCTCCGGGATCGCCCGCCGCGGCCGGCACCTCGGCGACCGTCGCGCGCGCGCTTCGCCTGCTCTGCGACGGAGCGCTCGACGAGTCCGATGTCGACGATCTGGCGTCGCGCCTCGGCGTGGGCGCGCGCCATCTGCGTCGCCTCTTCGCGGAGCACCTCGGCGCGTCCCCGCGCGCGATCGCGCTCACCCGGCGCGTGCATTTTGCACGCAAGCTCGTCGACGAGACCGCGATGCCGATGAGCGAGATCGCGATGGCGTCGGGCTTCGCCAGCATTCGCCGCTTCAACGACGCGTTCCGCCGCACGTTCCACAAACCGCCGCGCGCCGTGCGTCGTTCGATGGCGCGCGACGCGAACGACGACGCGATGGCGCTCACCTTGCCGCTCCGCCAGCCGTTCGACTGGCACGGCCTCCTGGCGTTTCTCGGCCCGCGCGCGACCCCGGGCGTCGAGGTCGTCGATGCGACGACGTACCGGCGCGCGGTCGCGATCGAGGGTGTCGTGGGATCGATCGCGGTGACGCACGTGCTCGGGTCTTCGCGCGTTCGGTTGCGCGTGAGCACGTCGCTCGCGCCGCACCTTCTCGCCGTCGCGGAGCGCGTGACGCGCATCTTCGATCTCTCCGCGGATCCGCACGCGGTCGTGTCGCACCTGCGACGTGACGCGCGTCTCGCGCCGCTCGTCGACGCGCGACCGGGGCTGCGCGTGCCAGGCTCGTGGGACGGATTCGAGCTCGCGGCGCGCGCGGTGCTCGGACAGCAGGTGACGGTCGCGGGCGCGACGACGCTCGCGGGTCGGCTCGCCGCGGCGTGCGGGAAGCGCGTCGCGATCGCGGGCGCGCCGGAGCTGACGCGCGTCTTTCCGACGGCGGCGATCGTGGCGCGCGCGGATCTCGGCGCGGTCGGACTGACGAAGGCGCGCGCGGAGGCGCTGCGCGCGCTCGCCGTCGCCGTTCGCGGAGGCGCGGTCGCGCTCGACGGGTCGCGCTCCGTCGACGAGACACGCGCGGCGCTCTGCGCGATCCGCGGCATCGGCGCATGGACGGCCGAGTACGTCGCGATGCGCGCGCTCGGCGAGCCGGACGCATTCCCGGCGGGCGATCTCGCGCTTCGCAAAGCGATGGACCTGAACGAGCGCGACCTCGAAGCGCGCGCCGAAGCGTGGCGCCCGTGGCGCGCCTACGCCGCGATGCATTTGTGGACCAGCGGAGGACGAACATGACGACGATGACGACGGTGACGACGGTGGTGCTGACGAGAGAGCGGTTCGCGACGCCGGTCGGCGGGCTGACGGTGGTGCTCCGCGACGGGCGCGTGTGCGCTGCGGAGTTCGATGAGCGATGGCCTCTGCTCGAGCGCAAGCTCGCGCTGCGGTTCGGCGCCATCGACGTTCGCGACGCGCCGCGCTCGGCGTGCGGCGAGCGCATCGCCGCGTACCTCGCGGGCGATCTCGACGCGCTCGACACGATCGAGGTCGACGTCGCGGGCACCGCGTTCCAGCGCGCGGTGTGGGACGCCCTCCGGCGCATCCCGGTCGGCGCGACGACGTCGTACGGCGAGATCGCACGCGAGATCGGAAACCCGCGCGCCGTCCGCGCCGTCGGCCGCGCGAACGCGATGAACCCCGTCGCCGTGGTCGTCCCATGCCACCGCGTCGTGCGCGGCGACGGCGAGCTGTGTGGCTACGCGGGCGGCATCGAACGCAAGCGGTGGCTCCTCGCGCACGAACACAAAAAAACTTCCGATCTTCCGACCTTCCTGTTCAACAAATCTAGCCTGCCAGCGTGAGCCGCAGCTTCCCGAGCACCGCGCCGACCTCCGCGCCTTCCCACACGATCGCGTTCAACGCTTCGAGCAGCGGCAGGTCGCGCACGCCACGCTCGCGCGTGAAACGCCACGCGCTGGCGATCGCGGGATAGCCCTCCGTCAGCGTCCCTTCTGCGAGCATCTCCGCCGCGACCTCGCGCGCGGATCGCCCTTTTCCCACGCGCTCGCCGAACGCGCGGTTGCGCCCTGCGGCGGCGGTCACGTGGAGATCGCCGACGCCCGCCGCGCCGTGCACAGTCTCCGCACGTCCGCCCGCCGCTTCGACGACGCGGCGCATCTCGTCGATCGCTTGCGCGAAGCACGCGGCGCGCGCGTTGTGGCAATCCTTGCCGACGAAGCCGTCCCACAGCCCGAGCCCCGTCGCGTACGCATTCTTCAACGCGGAGCAGATCTCCGCGCCCGCGATGTCGTCCGTGATCCCGATCCGCATGTGATCGCCGCCCATCGCCTTCGCGCAGATCGCCGCGTCCTTCCCCGCGAACGTCATCAGCGTGAGCACGCGCCGCGCGATCTCGATCGCCTTCGCCGGCCCGGATGCGTGCACGAACCGAAGCGGCCGCCCCGCGATCTCCGACGCGACGACGTCGATGCGATCCATCTTCCCCGCGCGCGTCTCGAGGAACCCCTTCGTCACCGACAGGATCGGCACGTCCGGAAGATGCGCCGCCGCCTTCGTCACGACCGGGACGCACCCGTCCGAGCTCACCGCGTGCACGACGAGCTCCGCGCCTGCGAGCGCCTCGGCGAGACGCGGCGCGCGCATCAGCGTCACGTCGGTCATCGTCAGCTTCAGGCGCGGATGCTCTTCGCCGCGCTCGCACGGCGCGAGCAAATCGTCGTCGAGCCACGTCCCCCAGAGCCGCACGTCGTGGCCGCGCATCGCCGCGACCTTCGCCATCGCGCTCCCCATGTACCCCGCGCCGAGCACCGTCACCTTCATGAGGAGAGGGATTAACAGGAAGATCGGAAGATCAGAAGGCGAGACCCGACAAAACTTCCGATCTTCCGGCCTTCCTGTTCAATCCCCCGCGATTGACGCTGTCGCAGCCATCCCGTAGACCCGCACCATCGTGC
>JAYVXB010000107.1:0-8021 GCA_043785585.1 Deltaproteobacteria bacterium
CTGCCGCGACCTGCCACCTCTTGCCGGTCATGCCGTCACCGCGCGCGACGCCGCGGATTGTGCCGCGACACGAGCTGCACGTAGTCCGGCAGGATGGCCTCGTCACCGCGCCAGCTCGAGCGCGCCCCTTCAGCGAGCGCCGGCAGCCGCGTCATCATCGCTCCGAGCTCGTCCGCCGCCGGAACGCGCTCGCGCTCGGTCCACCGCGCGAAGCTCTCGCCGAGCTCGTCGATCTTCGTGCCGCGCAAGTGCCCGCGCCGCGCGAGATCGAGGTAGCTCCGCGCGAGCGCGTCGCCGTCGAACCGATGCTCGACCGCCATCTCCACCGCGACACGCAGCACGGCCTCCGCGGGGAGCCGCCCGTCCTCGTACACGACGAATGCAGCTTGCAGGTAATTGTAGAACGGCACCGCGCGATTGCCGTAGACGCGAAAATCGTCGGGCGGCGTTTGTCCCTCGAGGTGGATCAAGATCCGCTCGACCGCGTCGCCGCGCTCGATGCCGCGCACCGTCTCCATCGTCACGTCGACGACGTCCTCGTAGACGCGTCCACGCTCGAGCACCGCGAGGAGCATCTCTTCGCTGACGCGCCCCGCGATGACGTCGGCGTAGAGCGAGTAGACGAACGCGTCGGCCTCGGCGTCGTCACCGAAGAGCGTCTCTTTCTTGCGTACGTCGTCGCCGGCGCTCGCCGCCGCGCGTCCTTGGAGAAGCGCGGGGAGCTTGTACCCGAGCTGATCTTTGACCGCGCGAAAACGGAAGCGCAGCAGGTTCTGCAGGTTCGGCTTGAGCGTGAAGCTGTCCCAGGTGATCCCGTCGAGGCGGAGCTTGTCCTCGAGGCGACGCCGCATCTGCTCGGGTGAGCCCGACAGGATGTGCACCGAGACGCCGGCGCGCACCATCTCGCGGAGCATCGTCGACGCGCCGGGGTTCGTCAGCTTCTGGTCCGCGCGCTCGAGAGCGGTTCGCACGATGTCCCTGAGCGTGTCGAACTCCGTACGCAGGTACGTCTTGTCGAGATCCCATCGGGCGATGTGCGGCGTCGTCACCACGCCCGAGTTATAGTGGACGCGAGGGCCGTCGGCGTGCAGGTTCGCACGCCGACATTCGTGCACGGCACTTCACTGCGCGATCGCCGCGTCGCGCACGATCTTCAGCATGCGGAGCGTGACGAAGTTTCTCACGTTGAACCCGCACTGCAGGCCCTGCTCGTCGAGGACGCCGCCGCCGCGCGAATAGAGGCTCGGATGTACGCCGTCGGGGCCGACACCATGCGCGACGAGCGGATCGAGCGCGTACCTGTAGTCGATGAGCGGGAGCTGCCGCTCGCACGCGATCTGCGCGATCGCGGCGTTCGCCATGTTCGTCTGGATCGCGTAGCGCCAGTTCGACGACGTGCTCCCGGGCGTCGGACAGTCGGAGAAGCGCTTGTCGCGGAGGTGCTTCGGGATCGTCGTGAGGATCGGCACGACGCCGCGCGCCTCGAGCTGATCGACGATGATGCGAAGCTGCTCGGCGAATTCTTTGCCGATCTCGCTCGCGGCGAACCACTGCGCGTCGTTGGTGCCGTACATGACGACGGCGTACGCGGGAGAGAGCGTCGCGACGATGTCGTCGAGCGGCGTCGAGTGGAGGGCGGTCGAGTACGAGAGCGCCCACTTCGCGCGCGCGCCGATCTTGGACGCACGCGGCGCGCGGAACGAGTCGTAGGAGCCGCGCCCCGCGTCGCCGATCGCGACGCCGCGGAAGAGATCGACCACGGTGCGCTCGCCGTCGATGAGCAGCGCCTCGCGGACCGCGGGCGAGAGCACGACGCGTTGATCGTACGACGCCACGCCGAACGGGCGGAGGAAGCTGTGGTCGATCGTGATGCTGTCGCCGACGAGCGCGAAGACGTCCGCGCGGCGCCCCTTCGCGCGACCGGCGGCGAAGATGGTTCGCACGTGCGCGGTGGTCGTCGGATCGAGCGGGAGCGCGCTCGCGATCATGCGCGCCATGTCGACGGGGTGGGCCTTGCCTTGCTGTCCGCAGAGCGCGGCCGTCGGCTGCTCGTCGTCGCACATCGTGACGAACGGATCGTAGGGCGAGCATGCGCCGAGCGCGGCGAGCGTGCGTGCGTCGTCGGGCGCATTCAGGAGCCCGACGCTCGGGGCCGAGCACGCGGCGACGACGACGGCGGAGCCCGCGTCTGCGTCGTCGGGCGCGTCGCTCTCTGCGTCACGCGTGTCGGAGCTCGCGGCCGGTCGTTCGTACGCGCTCGACGACGCGGCGGGCGCCCCCGCATCGATCTCCGCCGACGCAACCGCGCGGCGATCGCACGCAACCGTCAGCGTCAGAAGCGAGAGGTTGAACAGGAAGATCCCTCTCTCCTGCCGTCGCACGTTCACGGATGCGTGGCGTTCGTCGCGCCGCACGAAGCCTCGAGGCCATGGCCGTCGGGATCGCAGCGGACGAAGCCGATCTCGCCGCATTTCACTTTGTACGGCCGCCCGGCCGCACAGAACGACAGCGCGTCGCCGTCGCATCGTGGCGCGCCCGATTCGCACGCGCGTTGTCCAGGGAGTGCGCAGACAGGCTTGGCCGACGACGCGTCGCACGCGAGCCCCATCGCGCCGCAGTCGATGACGCGCTCTTCGCCGAGCTGCCCGTGCGGAACGCACTGCACGAGCTTGCCGCCATTGCAGTGCTGCTTGCCGATGTCTTTGCAGTGCGCGTGTCCGCCCGTCTCGCAGATCGCGGCCTCGACGCCCTCGCCGCCGCGGTGCTCGACGCACTTCACGCCGGCCGCGCATGCCGTCCGTTCGACGGCGCCGTCACGGCAGGTGACGATCGCGTTCCCGCTGTCGCAGCGCGCGTCGGGGGAGCCGGGGGGGCAGAGCGCGGGCGAGATGCATCCGCGCGTGACGAGACCGCCGGCGGCGTGGCTCTCGCCGCACGTCGCCTGCATCGTCGCGCAGTCGACGGACGCGCTCTCTTCCGGATCGTCCTCGGAGCACGTGACGAGGCGGCTACCCGCGCACGCGGTTTGCTCGCCCGGGTGCGCGCGGCAGTACGTCGCCGCGACGGCGTCGCCTCCGCGCTCCTTCGCGCATGCATCGAGCGCGACGCACGTCGACGAGGTGGACACGCAGCGCAAGAACGCGCCGTCGTCGTTCGGACGTCCGCGCGTCAGCCATCCGTCGACGCACGCCGACGGATCGCGATCGCGAGGTGCGTCGTGAGCGTGCGCGCAGCTCGCTATCTTCGCGCACGCACGCGCGATCCGTTCGACGTGCGTGAAGCCGTCCGGCGTCGGCGGCACGATGGACGGCGGCGTCGGCGACGACGCGGCGCACGCGACGAGCACGAGCGCCAAAGGAGCGAGGAGAGCTACGAACCGCACGGCGCGCAGCCTACTACGACGCGATCGCGCGGCGCAGCGTCTCGAGTGAGCTCAAGAGATCGTTCGACCCCGATCGCGTCGCGAGCTCGACCGCCTCGCGCAAATACGTCTGCGCCTCCTGACGCCGATCGCGTCCATGCGCCACGCTCGCGAGCGCGCCGAGGACGTGCGCGCGGTCCTTGCCGCTCGGTCCGGCCATATCGAGCGCCTCGCGAAGCACGCCCTCCGCGTCCGTGAGCGACCCGAGCCGCGTCAGCGCCTCGCCGAGCTTGCGGCTGAAGATGAGCACCGCATGCATCGGATCGTCGAGCTCGCCGCGGAACAGCTCACGCCGCGCGAGCTCGAGGCCACGCCGGAGCGACATGACGCTGCCCGCGAGATCACCACGCGCCGCGCAGTCGACGCTCACGCGCTCGAGGAGGATGAGCGCCTGGAACGCGCTGGCCGCGTAGTACTCGTGGATCGCGCGAATCTCGATCGCGGCGCCCGTGTCTTCGCAGATGAGCGCGGCCGATGCGTGCAGCTCTTTCCGGACCGCCGCGGGGATCGTCGCGAGCACGACGTCGCGGAGGAGCGGATGCGCCGTGCGAAACCCGCCGTCGTGCATTTCGATCATCCCGGCGCGACGGAGGAAACCGAGCGCCTCGATGAGATCGGTGTCGTCCGGCAAGAGCTTGAGGAGATCGCCGTCGGTGGCGTTGTCGCCCCACACCGAGATCGCCTGGAGCACGCGACGCGCGTCGGCTGGCATGCGCTCGACGCGGAGGGCGATGATGTCCGCGAGCCGCGACGGCGCGCCGCCCCCGTGCTCGCGCAGGTAACGAAGGAGCTGCTCGACGTAGAGCGGCGAGATGTGTCCGTCGCTGCGAAGCGCCGGCGCGCTCGTGTTGCCCGCCCCCGTGAAGAGCTTGGCGACTTGCGCGGTCGGAAGGCCAGCGAGAACGCGCGCGGCCGATACGCTGCTCGACCAGCCGGGATCGAAGCCGGGGGCGTACGTCGCGATGAGGAGCGCCGGGACGAGCGGCGGTTCGCTGATCGCGTCGGCGAACGCGTTGCGACTCGCTCCGTCGATGCAGTGGAGATCGTCGACGGCGAGGATGACGCGATTGCCCTTTGCGTTCTCGCTCGCGCGCACGAGCGCCCAGCGCAAAGCTTCGGCTGCGGCGAAGCGTCGCTCGTCCGGCGACAGACGATCGCGGCTCGACGATCCGTCCTGCCCGAACATGTCGAACAGTCCGCCGCGCGCCTCCGCGCTCGCCATCGTCCAATCGCGCGGGGTGCCCCCGTCTGCCGGGAGCTGCGCGAGCCCGCGAATCGCGCGCCTCACCGCGTGGTATCCGACCTCCGCCCACGACGGATGCGGCCCCGTTTGCACGACGACGTCGCCGATCGACGTCGCGACGCTGATGAACTCGCGCAAGAGGCGCGTCTTGCCGATTCCCGGCTCGCCGACGATGCGTGCACCATGCAACGACGACCTCGCGTCGTTGCGCCGGTCTTCCAGCCACGCGAGCTCGGACTCGCGCGCGATGAGCGGCAACGGAAGCTTGGCGCGTCCCTTGTCGACCGCGAGCTTCTCGGACGACGTCGCGGCTCCGTGCGGCGCATTCGCGATCTTCGCCGGCGGCTCGACCGGTATGGAGGAGATGCGCTCGATGTCGCCGCGCAGCGGCGGCAGCGTCGTCAGCTGCGTCGACGTGATCGTCGTCGTTCCGCACTCGCCGCAGAACTTCTGCCCCGCGCCGTTGAGCGCGCCGCACGCGGGGCACCGCACGCCGCCGACCGGAGCGGCGACCCCCTTGAGGCTGGCGCGATCTTCGACCTGCGCGAGGGCCTCGGCGAGCTCCGTCGAGAATTCGTCGGCGTCCTTGTAGCGATCCTTCGCCTCTTTCGAGAGCGCCTTCAGCACGACCTCGACGAGCACCGTGGGGATCTTCCGGTCCGGCGCGACCGTGCGCGGGTCCGGTGGCGGCTGGGTGAGGTGCGCGAGGACGACTTGCGTCGGCGAGTCCGCCTCGAACGGCAAGCGCCCGGTGAGCAGCTGATAGAAGATGACGCCCATCGCGTAGAGATCGCTGCGCGCGTCGAGCTCGTCGCCGCGTCCCTGCTCGGGGCTCATGTACTCGGGCGTGCCGCACACGATGCCGGGGCTCGTGATCGAAGGCGTCGGCGCCGTCTCCGCTTTGACCTTCGCGAGGCCGAAGTCGACGACCTTGACGAAGTCGCCACCCGCGCGCGTAGGCTCGAGGATGATGTTCTCGGGCTTGAGATCGCGGTGGATGATCCCGAGCAGATGCGACTCGGCGAGCGCGGCGAGCACTTGCCGAATGACGTCGATGATCCGACGAAAGGAGAGCGGCCCCTCGTCGTAGACGACGCGAGCGAGATCCTTGCCGCGCAAGAACTCCATGACGAGATAGAGCTGCCCGTCGCTCGTCTTTCCGAAGTCGATGATCGCGACCGAGTTCGGATGATTGAGGCGGCTCGCGGCACGCGCCTCTGTGATGAAGCGCGCGGCGGCGTTCTCTTCGCCGACCAGATGCGGATGAATGATCTTCACCGCGACGGTGCGTCCGAGGTTCGTCTGCTCGGTGCGGTAGACGCGCCCCATGCCGCCGATCCCGACGAGCTCGAGGATCACGTAGCCGCCCGGGAGCGTGCGACCGATGAGCGGATCGTCCTGGTGCGTCGCTAGTTTTCCAATCGGAAAGCCGCACGCAGGACAGAACTTATGCGTGTCGTCGCAGGGGCTCGCGCATTGGGGACACGGACGCGGCATCGAGCGGTACCAGGCTATCACGCTGCCGAGCGGTCGACGCTACCCGCCGCTTTCTGAAACGCGCAGCGATTTCGCGTTCGTGGGGGACTCTCTTGTACCATCTCACCTGTGGCAGCACCGAAGCGCATTGGCGAGCTTCTGATCGAAGCCAACGTCCTCACGGCGGAACAGCTCGAGCACGCCCTGACCGTGCAGCGCGCCGACGGCCGCAAGCTCGGCCACCTGCTCATCGAGCTCGGCCATGTGAGCGAAACCGTCCTCACGCAGGCACTGAGCCGGCAGCTGGCGGTGCCGTGGGTGTCGCTGTTTCACGTCGATTTCTCGCGGTCGCTGCTCAACTTGATCCCGCGCGAGGTCGCCGAGAAGTTCGCCCTCGTGCCGATTTTCGTGCGTCGCGTCCGAAAGCAAGGGGAGACGCTCTACGTCGCGATGGACGATCCGACGAACACGGCCGCGCTCGACGAGGTCTCCAAGTCGGCCGGGATCCCCGTGCGCCCGATGATCGCGTGCCCAAGCGACATCCGAGCCGCGATTCGCGTCTACTA
Source organism: Deltaproteobacteria bacterium (assembly GCA_043785585.1). Taxonomy (GTDB): domain Bacteria; phylum Myxococcota_A; class Polyangia; order Polyangiales; family Polyangiaceae; genus JBBQXV01. Next base: position 6,707 of record JAYVXB010000107.1, read on the forward strand.
CCTCGGCGGCGAAGCGACGCCTGGAACGGCGCCGCTCACCTCGCCGAACGCGCCCGCAGCGGCACCGGCCGCCACGCCGCCCGTCCCCGCCGGGAAGCGCGACACGCGCCCCGACGTCCCGCCGCCACCGCCGCGACGCGCGTCTTCGGCGGAGATCGCCCCGCCGCCGGACGAAGAGCCGACGCCGCTCAGCGAACGCGACGCGACGCCGATCGACACGGTGCCACCGAGCGAGCCTGCGAGCAGCGATTCGCCCGACGCGATGCCGGAGATCGAAGCGACCGAGATCATTCGAACGACCGGACGCGCGAAGCGCGGGCCGCGCATGGTCGCGCTCACGCTCCTCGACGGGACGACGCTCACGCTTCCGGCCGCGAAGAAAAAGAAATCGCGCCCCGACGCCGACGAGGTGGCGCCCGACTCCGAAGGGGCGCCGGGCGGCGTACCGGACCAGCTCACGGCGCGCGATCTCATCAGCGCGTTCCGAGCGGTGAGCCATGGCGCGGATGCTTCCGAGATCCTCGGTGAACGACCGCCCACGTGGGAGGCGATGTTCGCGACGCTCTTGTCGCTGATGTTGAAGAAGGGGCTCATCGCGGACTGGGAGTTCGTCGAGGAGTTCCGAAAGCTCTGAGCGTCATGGGCTCGTGCAGAGCGACGTGACCGCGGCGTCGAGCGTCGTGACGAGCGCGCGAACGTCCGCCCCTCCGTCGACGCGGCCCGCATCGGCGATCATCGCGAGCGCGCGCTCGCGCAGCGTGAACGCGCGCGGATTCAGGTTCACGCAGTCACCGCGTCGCGCGGACGACTCCGCTTCGAGCGCCGCCGCGGCGATCTCGTCACGGCCGGGGAGCGCGCGCTCGATCGCCTCGGCGGCGGACTCGACGCGCTGGCGAAGCGCGCGCTCGGCGGGGCCGGCGTCGGGGTAGAGCGCGTCTTCGAATTTCTGGAACGCGCCCAACGTACCTGGCAGAGGGTCGGACGCGGGCGACGGGTTCGTCGCGATCGGCTTCGGCAAGGCCGGCGGCGACGGCGTTCCGAGCTGCGTGAGGCGCACGCCGACGATGAACAGGACCGCGATGACCGGCACCGGCCACAAGCGTCGCCACGGCGCGGGGGTCGCGCGCGCGTCGGGCTCGAGCGTGTCGGCAAGCGCCGCGCTGACGTACGGCGCGTACGTCCGAAGCGCCGCGGCGGCCGACGCCGCCTGGTCTGGACGCTCCGCGCGAAACGCGAGCAGCGCGGGACGCGCGCGCCCGAGACTCCCCGCGCGCGCCGCGCCCGCAATTGCCGCGAGGACGAGCGGCGGCAGCTT
>JAYVXB010000108.1:0-23394 GCA_043785585.1 Deltaproteobacteria bacterium
TCAGCGCGAGCTCCGACGCGGCGCGCTCGGTCGCCGAATCGCGCGTCGCGAATCGCTGCCGTGCGAGCGCGGCGAACCGGTCGGTCCCCGCCGCGTCCGCGAGGTCCGTCTCGAGATCGAGCTCGGCAATTCGTGCCGCGTAGGCCTCCGCGAGCGCGCCCGGCTCGGCGCCGCGCAGCTCCCCCTCCGTCGCCGCGAGCAGCTCGCGCGCCTCGCGTCGCGGTGAGCCCGCGTACTCCCAACGCGGCGCGGTGACGCCGCCCGCCTCGAACGCCGCGACGATTCGCGCGCGCTCGCCATCCACGCCGACAGGCGTCACCGCCCCGAGCAAACGCACCTCGCGCACCGCGCGCACCAGCAGCCGATCGACCCGCCGCGTCCACGGGACGGCTTCGCTCGGCGCGGGGCGATCGTTCGGATTCATGGCGGCAAGTGCATGATAGTTCGCCGCCGCTCGCTGGCGATGTTGCATCGGCTCTTGCGCTCGCTGAGCGGGAGGGATACGCGATTGCGCGAGCGCCAAAGGTCTCGTGACTCACGAGGCACGCGCTCCCTAAGGTCGCGCAGGCATGAAGAAGAACTACGTCCTCGACACGAACGTCCTCCTCCACGATCCCCAGTCGATTTTTCGCTTCGACGACAACAACGTGATCATCCCGATCTTCGCGATCGAGGAAGTCGATCAGTTCAAGCGCGAAGGCTCCGAGCGGGGACGCAATGCGCGTCACATCGCGCGTTTGCTCGACGACTTGCGCGAGAAAGGCGGATCGCTCGCTAGCGGCGTGACGCTCGACTCGGGCGGGACGCTTCGCGTCGCGGTGCCGAGCCAGCGTCTCGAGCTGCCGAGCGCGATCGACAAGGGCGCGATGGATCAAGCGATCCTTCAGTCCGCGATCGACGTGCGCGAGATGGATCGCGGGCGGCCGACCGTCTTCGTGACGATGGACACGAACCTTCGCATTCGCGCGGACGCGCTCGGCATGGTCGCCGAGACGTACGAGAACATGCGCGTCGAGGTCGACCAGCTCACGAGCGGGATCATCGACGTCGACGTCGATGCCGGCGACGTCGACGCGTTCTTCCGCGACGGCTTCGTCGCGCGCAACGAGCCCGACTGGGCGCCCAACGTCTGCGTGATGCTCCGCGATCGCGGCAGCGCGTCGCACACGGCGCTCGGCCGCTACGACGCGGGCAAGAAGCAGATCGTCGCGCTGAAGACGCCGCGCGAAGGAATCATGGGCGTTCGCCCGCGAAACAAAGAGCAGAGCTTCGCGATCGATCTGCTCCTCGAGGAGTCGATTCGCCTCGTGACGCTCGTCGGCAAGGCCGGCACCGGCAAGACGCTCCTCGCCATTGCCGCGGGCCTCAAGCGCACGGTCGAGGACGGCGTCTTCACGCGGATGCTCGTCTCGCGGCCCGTCATGCCGCTCGGCCGCGACATCGGGTTCTTGCCCGGCGACGTCGACGAAAAGCTCAACCCGTGGATGCAGCCGATCTTCGACAACCTCGAGTTCCTCTTCTCGACGGGTCAAAAGAAGGGGCCGCGCGCGTACGCCGAGCTGCTGGAGAGCGGGCAAATCCAGGTCGAGCCGCTCACGTACATTCGCGGACGCTCGTTGCCGCAGCAGTTCATCATCGTCGACGAGGCGCAGAACCTCACGCCGCACGAGGTCAAGACGATCATCACGCGCTCCGGCGACGGGACGAAGATCGTACTGACGGGCGATCCCGGGCAGATCGACAATCCGTACGTCGACAGCGCGTCGAACGGACTGACGATCGCCGCCGAGCGCTTCCGCGGCGAGAAGCTCGCGGGGCACATCGTCATGTCGAAGGGCGAACGCAGCGAGCTCGCGGAAGTCGCCGCGAACCTGCTCTGATCGTTTGCTCGGCGGCCAATGCGGCTCCATCATGAGCGTGTGATGCTGCTGCGCGTCTTCGTCGTCCTTGCGCTCCTCTTTGCTGGCGCGGGTTGCTCGACCGTCGGCGGTTCCGCCGTGCGCACGGGGCCACTGCGTTTGCCCGCGCACGTGGGCGCGGTGGCGATCTTCGTCGCGAATCGGCCCGCTGCTGCGACCGAGGTCGGCGTCGTCGAGGTGCACGCCGCGCAGAGCGAGGCGACCATCGAGACGCTCCTGCCGCTGTTCGTCGCGAAGGTCGCGGCGCTCGGCGGCGACGCTGCGGTCGTCGATGTCGTCCAAGCGCGCTTCGACATGGCGACGCGCTGGCACACCGAGACGTATCTCTACCAATGCGGCTGGCGCGCGAGCTGCGTCGGCACGCGCACCTTTCCAGTGACGGAAGAGGTCATGCTCCTTTCGATGCGCGGTCGCGCGGTGAAGCTCGGGTCTGGGCCGGCGGAGGGCGGACGATGACGCGCGTCTTCGCAATCGCGATCGCCGCGTCTTCGCTCGTGGGGTGCGGACACGTCGAGACGCACGAGGTCGTGCTCCGTCCGCCCGCAGCGGCGGCGACGCGCGATCCGGACCTCTACATCGAGGGGCGCGGGCCGGCGCGACCGTTCTACGAGGTCGCCCTCCTCCAGGTCGTCGGCTTCGGCAGCAACGCGAACCCCGACGACATCACGATGGCGCTCCTCGCGCGCGCGAAGGTCCTCGGCTGCGACGCGATCGTGCGCTCGCACGTCGATCAGGGGTACGCGCGCGGGAACGGCTTCGCCGTCTGCGTGCGCTGGTCCGGCGCCGAGAGCGCACCGACACCCGCCCCCGCACCGACGGTCGCGCCCGCTCCGGCTCCCACGCCCGCTCCGGCTCCGGCTCCCGCGCCCTCGGATCTCTGATGTAGAGTGCGGGCGCCATGAACAACGGGGTCGATCGCAGCGGTTCGTCGTCGGGCGCGGCGGCGCGTGCGTGGGCGCGCGACGCGCTCGGTGCGGTGGCGCTCGCGGAGGGCGCGATCGCGCAGCGTATTCTAACGGATCACGCGGAGCTTCCGGTTCTGCGCGTCGGCGCGACGAACGCGCTCGGTGGCGAGCTCTCGGTGGAGACGCTCCGCGATCCCAGTTCGTTGATCGCGCGTGCCGACGAGCTCGCTTCGGCGGGCGAGCGCGTCGCGATCGTCGCGTCCGCGCGCACGCTCGCGTCCGCGCGTGATGGCCTTCGCGCGATCGCGTCGAAGCGCGTCGGCGTCGTCGCGCATGCCGTCGGCGATTTCGACGCGGGTGGCTACGCGGACGCGTTCGCGCTCGGCGACATCGGGTGGGGTGTGCTCTTCGCTTCCACGGGAGCCGAGTCGCTCGACCTCGCGCTCGTCGCGCGTCGCGCAGCGGAAGACAGCGGCTGCCCGTTCGTCGTCGTGCACGAGCGCACCGCCGAACGTCACGTCGAGCCGGTCGCACCGCCGTCGCGCGATCTCTGCGAAGCGTTCATCGGCGCGCCGTCCGCGCGCATCCGTCGCATCACCGACGCCGGACACCCGGTCCACGCCGCCGTTGGCGCGCGAGCATTCGCCGAGCGCGTTCCGTTCGCCCTCGGGAGCGCGCTCCGCGAGCTCGGCGCGCTGACCGGGCGGCATCACGACGTGTTCGAACGAGCGCCCGCGACCGACACGGCGCTCGTGCTCGTCGGTCTCGGATCCATCGGCGATTCGCTCCTCGCAGAGGTCGATCGCCTTCGCGCAGGTGGACACGACGTCGGCGCCGTGAAGATCGTCGCGCTCCGTCCGTTCGCGGGGGCGCGCATCATCAAGGCACTGTCGCGGGCGCTCGTCGTGAGCATCCTCGAGCGGAGCGACACGCCGCTCGCGCAATCGAACCCGCTCGCCCTCGAGATCAAAGCGGCGTTCGCCGACGCGCTCACCTGGGCGCCGGACTACCCGGGCATCGGACGCATCCCTCGCGTCGTGTCGGGAGTCGTCGGCGCCGACGGGCACCAGCTCGACGCGATCGAGCTCGATGCCGTCGTCCAAAATGCGCTCGCCGATGAGCGTGGCCGGCGAGTCTTCGTTCTCGGCTCGGGCGATCTCGCGCACGCGCCCCATCGCGATGCCGCCGCCGCGTCGTTCTCGGCGCGCGGTCGCGTGACCGACGCCGATACGGCGACCGTTTGCGCCGACCTGTGCACCGCCGTACTCGCGTCGGCGCTCGGGCTCCACGCGAGCGCGTCCGTGCGACGCATGCCGGTCGCGGAGGGTGGCGGGTTCGCCGTCGACGTCGCGGCGGGGCGACTTCGCCCGCGCGGCGGGCACGCGCCACACTCGGTACGAGTCGTCGTGCTCGACGACGCCGCGACGCTCGTCGCGTCGAACCCGCTCGCGCGTCTCGCTCGCGGCGGGCTCGTCGCGATCCCCACCACTCAACGATCCGCCGATGGTGTGTGGGCCGAGCTTCCGGCGTGGGCGAAGGCGGTCGTGTTCGATCGCGCGGCTCATGTCGTCGCGTACGAGCCGGCGGCGCCGACGACGTCGCAGGCGCACGCGACGTGGCGACGCGCGGCCGCGTTCACCGGGCTCGTGCTCGCCGGCGCTAGCCGCATGGCGCGTGGCGATCGCACGGAGCGCGGAATCGATCCGTCCCTCGTCGCCCGCGAGGTCGCCGACGCAGTGCGGTTCGCGCTCGGCGACGCCGCGCACGGAGACGGCGAGGCGATCGCCACGGACGCCGCGGAAATCGCGCGGCGCGCGTTCGAATCGCACATCGAGGTGCCGCGCGCGACGGTCGAGCGCGACGAGGAGGCGATTCGCCTTGGACGTCGCGACGCGCGCGCGTCCCGCGTCGATGGCGTCGCCGTGCCCGCCGGCCCTGCCACCGAGCGAGGTCGATGAGCCGCTTGCGTTTGAGAAATACGCGCTATTCTTTCTCTTGAGGTAATGCGCCGCCTCCGCCCCCCCTTCGTCGTGCTCGTCGCCGTCATCGCGGGGTTTGCGCTCGCACGCGCCGCGGGAGCCCAGGGCGATGCGCCTGCGCGTCCGCCTCCGCAGCCACGCCCCGCGCCGAAGGCGCCGGAGAGCGTGAACCCGTACGACGAGTCCGACGACGACCGCCATCCGGCCGCACCCGCCACGGGCGCCGCGCCGACGAGCACCGGTGAATCCGACGCGCCCGGCAATCCCGCTCCCGCTCCCGTCGCAAAAGCGCAGATCCTCCGCATGAACGTGCCGCTTCAAGACGGCATGCTCAAGCTCCCGGGCGGCAAGTTCATCATGCTGTCGGGCCTCGCGAAGAACCAGCCGCCGCCACGCGCCATCCCGCTCGCGCCGTTCTGGATCGATCGCACCGAGGTGAACGTCGGCGCGTACCGCGCATGCGTGTCGCGTGGCGCGTGCGCGCGGCCTGCCAAGACGAGCGCGTCGTGCACGTTCGAGCTCGGCGATCCCGAGCTCCCCATTTCGTGCGTTCACTGGAGCGACGCCGAAGCCTTCTGCCGATCGTCGGGCAAGCGCCTCCCGTCGGAGGTCGAATGGGAGTACGCCGCGCGCGGCAACGTCGGCACCGCGTACCCTTGGGGCGGCGCCGTCAGCTGCAAAATCGCCGTCACCCTCCTCAACGAGCGGACGGGCAAGAGCTGCGGCGAAGGTCACCCCGATCGCGTCGGCGCGCACCCCGCGGGCGCGAGCGTCTTCGGCGTCCTCGACATGAGCGGCAACGTCGAAGAATGGACGTCCGATTGGTACGTCGAGCACCTCGGGCGCGGACCCGCGCCGCGCGTCGGCGCGAGCCACGTGCTCCGCGGAGGCGGATGGCTCACGGCGCCGTCGATGGCGCGCACGACGACGCGCAACTGGGGCTCGGCGGTCGAGGCGGGCCCGAACGTCGGCTTCCGTTGCGCGAAAGACGCGAAGTGACCTCGCGCGCGAGGTCATCCTGAGCAAAGCGAAGGATCCCCGAAGGATCCCCAAAAAGGATCCCCAAAGGATCCCCCAACACCCCTACGGTCGCCAGAGACCGCGCTCGACGATCACATAGGCGGCGTAGCCGGACGCCGTGCGTGCGACCACGTGCATGATCCACGCGCCACTGGCGTCGCTCACTTCGACGTGCTCGCCGACGTGCACGACCGACTGAAGCTGCGACGTCCCGAAGACCATCGGCCCGCCGGCGCGCAGCGAGAGCGCGATACGGACGTTCATGTCGCCGAGCGCGTGCTCGCTCCCTTGCACGGTGCCGTAGCACGCGATCATCCGCACGCGACCGTCGTCGCCGTTGCTGATCGTCAAGAGCTGCCCCATCGGTCCGCTCGCGAGCGGCTCGTCGCGCAACGTCACGCGCGCGCGACTCCCGATCATCGGCGTGAGATCGATCGCGTCGGGGAGCGCGAACGTGAGGGCGACCTCGTGCCCGTCCGTCAACCAGAGGCGTCCTTCCTCGACCGCCTCGACGCGCCCCTCCGCGGTCAGGATGGAGACGCGCCGCGCGCCGCGCCGCGGGCGAACCGAGCTGTCCCCTTCGAACGCGAAATGAATCGCGGGGACCGCCTCCACGCACTTCCAGGACGGTTGACTGTCGACGTGCACGACACCCTCCATCATTCACCCCCGAGTGCCGGTCCGGATAAGCCAGCGGCGTGCCAGCGCAATTGGCCTCGCTACAAAAATCCGACCTCCTTCGCACAGCCGAAATCGCCCCGATCGCCCCGCGCTGCGACGCTCCGACGAACCGATCTGGATCGACGAGGGGGTCACCGCCGATCCACCCGAGCGGGTCCGCGAGTTGACGAACGCACCTGTAGCGACTATCCCACCCCGGCCGCGACCGGCCCCTGCCGAGCCGGTCCGATCCCCCCTAGAAACGAGGGGCGTCACTCTACGTTTCGCCTCGCCATCGCGCGATTCGCTGCACCGACGCCGCCCGGGAGTAAAGCACCGTGTCCCTAGAAACCTTCTCCTTCCAGAACGTTCCGTCCAAGGCCGGAACACCCGGAGTCGCAGCGCCCGACGCACCTGCTGGCGGCGCTCCGCAGTCGGGCGGCGGCGGAGCAGGGGGCATGTTCACCATGCTCCTGCCGTTCCTCATCTTCGTGCCGATCCTCTTCATGATGTTTCGGCGTCAGAAGAAGGAATCCGAGCAGAGAAAAAACCTGAAGAAGGGCGACAAAGTCGTGTCGACGTCCGGCCTCATCGGCGAGCTCATGGAGTTCGACGAGCGCGTCGCGAAGGTGAAGATCGCTCCCGGCACCACCGTGCAGATGCTCGCGAACTCGATCTCGCCGTTCGCCGTCGAAGTCGCAAAAGCGGCGGGCACGGAATTGAAGGACGCGAAGCCTGTTGCGGACAAGAAGTAACGTCTCCCTCCTTCACGACTGACTCCGAGAACCGATGAGCTCCTCGAAGCGTAACGCGTTGATCCTCGCGGCCGTCGCCGCCGTGTGTGCCTATCTTTTCTTTCGGGCCGATTCGTTCTGGGGAGTCGTCTGCTCGATCTTGATCGCCGTGTGGTCCGTCGTCGGCGCGATGCCGACGATGGACGGCCTGTGGCGGACCAAGGCGGGCTTCGTGCTCTGCACGTTCCTCTTGGCCATCGTCTCGCTCACGCCGACGGTCTCGCCGATCCTCGACGGTTGGACGCACGGAAAGTTCAGCAGCTTCCGCCTCGTCCAGTACGCGAAGAAGAACATCGACTTCGGGATCGCTCCGGGCTTGGACCTTCGAGGCGGCGTCCGCCTCGTCTACACGGTCGAAGTCGAAGAGGCGATCGCCGACAAGCGAAACAACTTCGCCGAAGAGATGCGCCAAGAGCTCGCGACGATCTTCAAGGTCCACGAAGGCGAGGGCCGCATCACACGCGACGAGATGCAGAAGCTCGATCCGCTCGTGCACGTCGCGACGCCGGAGTCCGCGATCATCCGTCTCAAGTTCGCGAACGCCGCCGACCGCGCGAAGGTCGACGAGCGCTTCCTCCGCAAGTTCCAGCAAGAGCTCGCGGCGACGATGGGCCCGGGCAACGACGAGATCACGTTCAAGATGCGCGCGGAGGTCGAGTCGACGATCCGCGAGCGCGCCGTCTCGCAGGCGAAGGACACCGTCAGCCGCCGCGTCGACGAGAAGGGCCTGCGCGAGGCCAACGTCACGACGCGCGACGAAGACATCATCATCGAAGTGCCTGGCCTCGACAAAAAGACGTTCGACGAGGTCAAAGAGATCATCAGCCGCACCGCCCGCCTCGAGTTCAAGATGGTGGACGACGCGACGGACTTCTTCGGCCGCTTCAAGGACGAGGAGCTCCCGGTCGGCGAAGGCATCCAAATTTATCACGAGCAGGCACCCGACGGCCTCGGCTCGGACAACAAGGCCAAGAGTGTCTCGACGAGCTATGCGCGCATGGCGCTCCGCGAGAACGAGACGATGGAGCAGACCCGCGAGCGCTTCAAGGCGTGGGTTCGGACCTTGAACGTCCCGGACGATCATCAGATCGGTTTCGAGGCGATCGTCAACTTCGACCAAGACACCGGCAAGTCGACGGACCAAGGGTGGCGCACGCTCTTCTTGTTCAAGCGCGCCGAAGTAACGGGCGACTACATCATCGACGCACAGGCGCAGCAGGATCAGCAGAACCCGCTCGGCGGCTACTACGTCGCGCTGACGTTCAGCCCCGCCGGTGCGGACCGCTTCGAAGAGGTCACCGGCGCGAACATCCAACGACGCTTCGCGATCATCTTGGACGACATCGTCGACTCGGCGCCCGTCATCAAGTCGAAGATCGGCGGAGGCCGCGCGACCATCACGATGGGCGCGGGCGATCCCGAGCAGCAGTTGCAGAATGCACACAAGCTCGAGCTCGTGCTCCGGTCGGGCGCGCTGCCCGCGCAAATCACGCCGTCGAACTCGTCCGAGATCGGGCCGTCGCTCGGGCGCGATGCGATCGAGCAGGGAGTGAAGGGGCTCCTCGTGAGCAGCGGCCTCGTGCTCGCCTTCATGATCCTCTACTACCGCAAGGCCGGGATCGTCGCCGACGCCGCGGTCATGTTCAACATGATGCTGCAGATGGCGATCCTCGCGTCGTTCAGCGCGACGATGACGCTGCCTGGCATCGCCGGCCTCGCGCTGACGATAGGCATGGGCGTCGACGCCAACGTGCTCATCAACGAGCGCATACGCGAAGAGCTGCGCGCAGGTCGCAGCGTTCGCGCCGCCGTCGAGCAGGGCTACAGCAAGGCGTTCACGTCGATCCTCGACGGCCACGTCACCGTCTTCATCTCGGGTCTCATCCTCGCGCAGTACGGAACCGGTCCGGTCAAAGGCTTCGCCTTCACGCTGATCGTCGGCATCATCGCGAGCCTGTTCACCGGCGTCTTCTGTACCCGCCTCGTCTTCGACTACTGGACGCGCGGCAGCAAGTTGAAAACCCTCAGCGTCGGCGCGGAGTTTTAGTCATGGAGTTCTTCAAGCCCGGTCGCCAGTTCGACTTCATGGGGCAGAGGAAGTTCTGGATCACCCTCAGCTTCACGCTGGTGATCATCTCGACGATCCTCGTCTTCTACCCGGGGCCGAACTACGGCACCGACTTCCAAGGCGGCACCGAGGTCGAGGTGAAGTTCAACGGCAACATCGACGCCGCGGCGGTTCGCGCCGGCGTCGAGAAGGCCGGCTTCAAGACGCCCGACGTCGTGCAGGTCAACGAGCCGGGCAACCCCAACGCGCACCACTTCATCATTCGCGTTCAGGACGTGAGCGTCCTCGACGACGCGACCAAGGGGAGGATCTCGGCGGCGCTCTGCAAGGGGACCGATCCTTCCACGCCCGCCGACGATCCGAAGTGCCCGGCGACCGCGCGCGCGACCGAGGTCAGGTTCAGCCCGGGCGGCGACAAGATCCTCATCCACTACGAGTCCGAGCCGGACATCGGGAAGATCGCGGATCAGGTGACCGCCGCGGCGGCCGTCAGCTTCAAGCGCGGCGAAGAGAATCCGCGCAAGCTCCAGACGGCGAACAAGCAGGACTACCGCGTCGAGGTGCACCTCCTCTCGGCGGGCGATCAGCTCCTCGAGCGCCTTCGCGCGCCGGGCGTGCTCGGTCCGCAGGCGGTCCCCGATCGCGCCGAGAAGGTCGAGTGGGTCGGTCCGAAGGCCGGCAAGCAGCTCCGCGACAGCGCGCGCAACTCGGTCGCGATCGCGATCGTCTTCATCATGCTGTACCTCGCGTTCCGCTTCGACTTGCGGTTCGCGCCGGGCGTCGTCATCGCGTGCATCCACGACGCGATGGTCGTCATCGGCGTCTTCATCGTCCTCCGAAAAGAGGTGACGCTCTCGACGATCGCCGCGGTCCTTACGATCGTCGGCTACTCGATGAACGACACCGTCGTCATCTACGACCGCATCCGCGAGAACCTCTCGAAGCATCGCGGCAAGTCGTTCAGCGACATCATCAACCTCAGCGTCTCCGAGACCTTGTCGCGAACGATCCTCACGTCGGGCGCGACGATGCTCAGCGTCCTCGCGTTCTTCATCTGGGGGACGGGCGTCATCAAGGACTTCGCGCTCGCGATGGTCATCGGCATCGTCGCCGGGACGTACTCGAGCATCTATGTCGCCGCGCCGCTCACCGAGTGGATCGACATGAAGATGGCGAAGCGCACGGACCCGCGAAAGCGTCTCTCCGTCACCGGTCGGAAGGCCGAAGCCAAAGCCACGTGACCGTCGACTGACGGCCGCCTAACGCATCGCGTCCGGACCGTCGCCGCGTTACTTGACGCTGGACAAACGTCGGGTGGAGATTATACCTCGGCCCGAAGCCAGGAATGGCTCGGCTCGCGGTCGCGTTTCGCGTTCCAACGCGCGGGCGCGGGAAGGAGAACGGCCATGAAAAAGACGATCTTGTGGATCCCGCGCGTGCTGGGAGTCGTTTTGGGGCTGACTCTTACGACGTTGGCCGTCGCGAATGGCTTGGGTGCTTCCGAGCGAATCGAGACCGCGACGCAACGGCGAATCGCGGGGGTCATCACCGCCGTCGACGCCAACTCCGTGACGATTCAGGGAAAGAGCGCGGTCACGGGGCGCGTCGGTGGAAACACGCGCGTCGTCATCGACGGTCGTGTGGCGCGGCCGTCGGATTTGCGCGTCACCGAGAACGCGAAGGCCGAGCTCGGGCTCGACGACGTCTGGGCGTCGATCGTCGTCTCGACGAAGTGAGTTGACGCTCCCTCCGCGCGCCGACGGCGACGCTCGCGCGCTCGCATCGCAGCTCTCGATCAGCGTCACCGCTGCCGTCGTGTTGATGCGGCGTGGCCACGTCGACAAAGAGCGCATCGAGCGGTTCCTCGAGCCGCGGCTCGCGCATCTCACGCCGCCCGCGTCGATGCGCGATCGCGCGGAGGCGGTCGACCGCATCGCGCGCGCCGTGAAGGCCAGCGAGCGCGTCTGCGTCTTCGGCGACTACGACGCGGACGGCATCACGAGCGCCGCAGTGATCACCGACGTGCTGACGACGCTCGGTGGCAGCGTCGTCACGCTCCTCGCAGACCGCTTCAGCGGCGGCTACGGACTCTCCGACGACGCGCTCGACCGTGTCCTCGCGACCGGCGCGACGCTCCTCGTGACGTGCGACTGCGGATCGAGCGACCACGAGCGCCTCGCTCGCGCGCGCAGCCGCGGCGTCGACGTCGTCGTCATCGATCATCATCGCGTCCCGCCCGAGCCGCTCCCGGTGCTCGCGTTCTTGAATCCCCATCGGCCCGAGTGCGGCTTTCCTTACAAAGGGCTCGCGTCCGTCGGGCTCGCGCTGTCGATCGGCGCGGGCGTGCGCGCTTCCTTGGGGCGTGAGCTCGACATGCGAAACTGGCTGGATCTCGTTGCGATCGGGACCATCGGTGACGTCGCTCCGCTCGACGGCGACAACCGCGCGCTCGTTCGAGCGGGGCTCGCGCTCCTCGCACGTGGCGGGCGGCCGGGCACGCGCGCGCTCGCCGAGGTCTGCGGGTACACGGGCGCAGCTCCGCTCACGGGCGAGGACGTCGCGTTCCGGTTCGCGCCGCGAATCAACGCACCGGGTCGCCTCGCGAAGCCGGATCTCGCGCTGGCGCTGCTCCTCTCGAAGAGCGACACCGAAGCGCGCGCGCTCGCCGCCGAGCTCGACCAACTGTCGCAGCGTCGAAAAGAAATCGATCGCGCGCTTCTGGTCGAAGCCAACGCGATGCTCGCTGATCCTGCGCTCGCGGCGCTTCCGGTCGTCGTGCTCGGCAAGGAAGGTTGGCATCAAGGCGTCGTCGGGATCGTGGCGGGGCGCCTCGCTTCGCAGACGGGCAAGCCGACGATCATCATCGGCTTCGATGGCGCGACGGGGCGCGGGTCGGTGCGGGGGCCGGCTGGATTTCACCTGTACGACGCGCTCGCCAAGTCGAAAGAGGCGCTCCTCGGGTTCGGGGGGCACCAGGCCGCAGCGGGAGTCCACGTCGCGGCGAGCCAGCTCGAACGACTGCGTGAGCTCTTCGCGAGCGCGTGCACCGACCTCGGCGCGTCGTCGAGCGCGCGACCCTCACCGCTCGCCGCCGACGCCGTCCTCGAAGCGGGCGACGAACCGGCGAGCGTTCTTCGCGACATGGATCGCTTCGAGCCTTGCGGTCACATCAACCCGGCCCCGACGCTCGCTCTCGAGTCGGTACGTGTGCGCGAAGCACGCGAAGTGCGAGGTGGACATCTCAAGCTCGCGCTCGAGGTGGGGCACACGACGCTCTCTTGCTTCGGCTTCGAGCTGGGCGCTCGCGCCGCGTCACTCCGCGCCGGAACGCGCGTGCACGCGATCGGGCGCCTGCGCCACGACACGTACCGCGGTGGCGGCGCCGTCGAAATGCGCCTGCTCGGCGTCGAGTCCGACACCGAGGCCGCACCGCGAGCGGAATGACTGCCGCAGGCGCGAACGGAAGGCTACTCTTCAGCATCGTGGGCGAAGAAAGAACTCCGAGAGCTTCGAGCGTCGCGCCGGGCGAGGTACTCATCCGCTTCGCAGGCGTCCACAAGGCCTTCGGCCCGAAGGTGGTCTGCCGCGGTGTCGACCTCGCGATTCGTCGCGGCGAGACGATGACGGTCATGGGCGGCTCCGGCGTCGGCAAGAGCGTCATCCTCAAGATGCTCATCGGCCTCATCCCGGTCGATCGCGGAAGCATCACCTTCGACGGCGTCGACATCACGAAGATGAAGGAGCGCCAGCTCCACGACATTCGCCGCCGCATCGCGTACCTCTTCCAAGGCGCCGCGCTCTTCGACTCGCTCGACGTCGGCGAGAACGTCGCGTACGGCCTCCGCGAGCAATTCTGGAACACGATGTCCGACGCGGACATTCGCCAGCGCGTCGAGAGCTCGCTCGAGCTCGTCGGCCTCCCCGGCATCACGTCCATGCGCCCCAGCGATCTCTCGGGCGGCATGAAGAAGCGCGTCGGTCTCGCGCGCACCCTCGCGCTACAGCCCGAGGTCATCCTCTACGACGAGCCCACCACCGGCCTCGATCCGATCAACACCGCACGCATCAACCACCTGATTCGAAGCATCCAACGCGCGCTCAAGCTCACCAGCGTCGTCGTCACGCACGACATGGGGACGGCGTTCTCCGTGTCGGATCGGCTTGCGATGATCGCGAAGGGACGCATCCTTCTCGCTGGGACCAAAGAAGAATTCAAGACGAGCCGGGACCCGTACGTTCGTGACTTCATCGACGGAATCGCGCCCGAGTCCGAGGACGTCGCGGCGCTGCTCGCATGAGCTTCGAAGCACCTGACTTGAAGGAGCAGTCGCAATGACCAGGCAGATCAAAGTCGGCGCGTTCGTCCTCTTCGCTCTCGCGCTGTGCGGCGTCGCGATCTTCCTCATCGGTGATTCGCGCAGGCTGTGGGAGTCGAAGGTGAAATACAAAGCCGCGTTCGCCGACGTCGCTGGGCTCAAGCCCGGATCGCCGATTCGCATGGGCGGGCTCGACGTCGGGACCGTGACGTCGGTAGGTCACGCCGACAACGCGGGCGACACGCGCATCTACGTCACGTTCGCCGTCGACAAGGCCGAGGCTGCGCGCGTCCGCGAGGACACGGTCGCGCGCGTCGCGCCCAAAGGGCTCCTCGGCGACAAGATGATCGAGTTCACGGTCGCCGACGGAAAGATGCCGCCGCAGGATCCCGTGAAGCTCATGAAGAGCGAAGAGCCGCGCGACATGTTCGCCGTGGCCAACGATCTCGCGGCGCGCACGCAGGCCGTGGTCGAGAAGCTCGATCCGCTCGCGGCAAGGCTCGGCGATCCGAAGTTCGCCGAGGACATTCGCGCGAGCACCGAGGATTTGCACATCATCATGGACGCGATCGCGAAGAACGACAGCGTCGCCCATCGCCTGCTGTTCGATCCGAACGAGGGGCAGAAGTTCAGCACGATGCTCACGAACCTCAACAACACGACGGCGCAGCTCAACGGAATCCTCGCCGACGCGCGCGACGTGACGTCGCACGTGAAGACCGGACCGGGCATCGCTCACGCGATGGTCTACGACGGTGACATGTCCGCGAACGCGTCGGGCGTCCTCTCCGAGATTCACCAGGATCTGCAGGCGATCCGAAAAGGGAATGGCATCGCCCACGCGGTCCTCTACGGCGACGATCCGTCGCAGCACCTCATGGCAAACCTCAACGCGATGAGCGACGATCTCCGGCAGATCGTCGCGGGCGTCCGGGCGGGGAAGGGGACGATCGGCGCGCTCCTCGTCGATCCCAGCGTCTACGAGGACATCAAGGCGGCCGTCGGGAACATCGAACGGAACACCGTCCTCCGCGCGATCGTTCGCTACTCGATCAAAGCCGACGAGCAGCGGCCGCACGTCACGACGCCGCAGCCGACGCCGCCTGCGCCCGCCGCTAACAAGTAGTCGATGCGAGCGCCTGCGCGAGCGCGCGGATCGTGAGCGGCGCGCAGCCCTCGGCCTTGTTGTTCACGATGACGAAGAGCGTCTTTCCCGCCGCGGCGCATGCGCGCGCGAGCCGGACGATGTCGGCGCGAAGTGCGTGCTGCGGTGCCGCGATGCGATCGAACGGTGCGAAATCGGCCTTTCGCTCTTCGTAGCGCGTGAACGGCGGCAACATCACGCGCGCGACGACGAATGGCGCCGTGAGCACGCCGGGGATATCGAGCTGCTCGCCGATCGGCGGCATTCCCGTCCAGAAATTCGGAACGTGCGCGGCGCCGTGCGCGCGCAAGACGTCGAGGTAACGCGGCGTGAGGAGCTCGCGGTTGCGGAGCTCGAAGGCGTACGAGAATCGCGACGGCAACGCCGAGAGGAGACGCTCGATCGAGCGCGCGAGCTCGCCGTCGGTCGGGAGATGACCGCGCGGGATCGGTGGGAGCTCGAAGACGAAGGGACCGGCGTGATCGACGAACGCCTCCTCGTACGCGGCGAGCACTTCGGTGCGCATGCGCGACGGATCGAGGAAGCTCGGGTTGTGCGTGCCCGCGCGCGCGCCATGTCGTGGATGGTCCGCGAACGCGTACGTCGTGATCTCTTCCCACACTTTCGAGACACACGAGAATCCAGGCGGCAGCTGCGCCGCATAGCCGCGGAGATCGGCGGCGGTGAGCGGCCCGTAGTAGCTCCGGTCGATGCCCACCGTTCGAAAGAGCGGGTGCCGCGCGTAGGCGGCAAGCCCCGTCGCAATCAGATCGGGTTGCGTCGGCGCGCCGGCCCACACGACGTTGCGCCAACCGGCGAACGTCCAGCTGCTCGTTCCCATACGCACGTGCGGGGGAACGCGCTCGGCAATCGTGCGCGTCGCGACGTCGACGAGGATGTCGACCGGAGCGCGCGTCTTCGTCGCCGCGGGCTCGATCGCGAAGAGCGCGAGCTGCGCGCGTTTGTCGTTTCGCTCGCCTCGCTCTCGTTCGTCGTCGCCCGCCATCGAACGACTACTGCGGCTGCCGCCCGCCCGCCGGGCTCGGGTTGCGCCACCAAGCGTCCGTCGCGCCTTGGCGCATCACCGTGAGGCGGAGCAAATCGATCTCGAGCACGCCGAAGAACCCGCGCGCCGGGTTGCTGCCACTCACGCTCCATACGTCCGCGCCGACGGCGAGCTGCAATCCCCAAGGAGCGCCGCCCGTCACCATCACGCGAATGGGGTACTCGCCGTAGTCGCCGGCGCGCCAGTAGCGTCCAACGACGCCTGCATCGAGCGCGAGGCCCCACTGTCCGCGCGAGAAACCGCCGGTCGTCGCTCGCGCGGAGAGACTGAAGTCCGTGCCCAGCGTCAGAAACGACGTCATGCGAACGATTCCACCGAACACCCAGTCGGCGCGCGGCGAGCTGCCGACTCCGACCGAGTAGGTGAAGATCGACGCGCGATCCATGCGGTTCGCGGAGGCGATGTGCTCGACGCCGAAGCCTCCGCCGACCGCGAGCCACGACGTCACGTCGGCCCGCGCCGTCGTCGGCACGAAGAGCAAGCTGCTGACCGCGCCGAGCGCGGCGAGAGAAAGAAAGAACCGCCTCACGTAGAGCGTGGGTTACCACGACGCCGTCTACGCGCGAAGTCGCAAATCTCCGTCGTCGCGCGCGCGGCGAATGCGCTCGAGGACGATCTGGATGACCGCCTCGTCGTAAAGGAGCGTGTTGTGGCCGCGGCCCGGGAGCACGATGACCTCGCTGCGCGGGAGCGACGCCGTCTTGATTCCGACCACCATGCGATCTTCGCCCGCGACGATCGACGTGTGAGGAACCGCGCCGACGTGGGTGCGCGCGCGCACCCGGGCGAGGAGATCGCTCGATGCGTGGAGATCGGCGCCGACGAAGACAGGCACGCGACTCGCGAGCGCTGCGCCGCCGAAGGGGCTGGCGAGCGAGATCGTCTGCGCGACGCGCCGATGCCCTTCGAGCTCTTGAACGAACCATCGCGCCACGACACCGCCCAGGCTGTGGCCGACGATCGTGATCCGCGCACCGTGTGGAATGCGATCGACGAAGCGCGCGAGCTGCTTCGCGATCCGCTTCACGCCGACGCCAGGCGCGTGCGTGAACGTCGCCACGCGCGCGCCAACTTCCCGCTCGAGCCGCGCGCCCATGGGCCGGAAGACGCCGGCGGTCGCGAGGAACCCGTGAAGCAGCACGACGACGTCGTCACCGGTGCGCGCATCGGGAACGACGGGCGCGAGATCGCGCGGCATGAGCACGACCTCGCGCAGGCTCGCGATGGTCTCGGTTCCGAAAAGATCCTCGAGCGCCTCGGACGGGCGTGGGCCGGTATGAAACATCCGCGTGTCGAATAAGCACGATTCGTGCGCAGAACGACACTCTTCGGCCTATACGCATGGGGTGGAAGACGTACCTACATACGAGATCGCGTTTCAGGTCGTCGACGACGACATCGACGATCTCGGCCACGCCAGCAACATTTCCTACGTTCGGTGGGTTCAGGACGTCGCGGTGAAGCACTCCGCCGCGGTCGGGCTCGACCTCGCCGCGTACCAACGGCTGGGCGCCGTGTTCGTCATCGTCCGCCACGAAATCGACTACCTGCGTCCCGCCCTTCGCGGCGATCGGCTACGCGCGCGTACGTGGATATCCAGCGCGATGGCTGCAAAGTGCATCCGTTCGACGGAGATCGCCCGCGAGAGCGACGCGATCGTCCTCGCGCGATCGACGACGACGTGGGGCTTCATCGAAGTCGCGACGGGGCGTCCGCGACGCATTCCAGAGAACGTGCGCGCGGCGTTCTTCTCTGCCAAAACTGCGTGACGATGAGCCCAAAGAAAAAGGACCCCGAGGTCGAAGCGGATCACGCGCGCTGGGACGCGGTCGAAGAGGCCGCCGAGCTTCTCCACGAAGAGAGGTACCACGAGGCGCTCCTCGCGCTGCGCGAGGTCCTTCAGAACGATCCTGGAAACGCATACGGCTTCTACTTCCTCGCGATCGTCATGTACGAGAGCGGCGAGCTCGAGTCGGCGCGCGACGCGTACAAGGCGTGTCTGCGGATCGCGCCGAGCCATCTCGGCGCGCGCGTGGCGCTGTGCCACGTGCTTCGCGCGCTCGGCGATTTGCGCGGAGCGATCAAGGAAGGGCTCGGTGCGCTCAGCCAGGAGCCTGGCGACGCCGATGCGCTCCACGCCGTGGGCCTCGCGTACTACGCGCGTGGCGACAAGGACGCGGCAAGGAAATACCTCGCTGCGTTCCTCGCGGCGAAGCCGGAGTTCGAGGTCGCGACGGAAGTGCGCGCGATGCTCGACGCGATCGATGCGCCGGTCGCGTAGTCGCGTCGACCCGCTGACGTGATCGCCGTGGCTACTGCGCGCAGTTCTCGAACTTGAACTCGGCGAGCCCTTCGCAGGCGCGCGCGGTCGGCCCACCGTCGGCGCCCTGACGATTCTGCGATGAGTCGGCCGCGCTCGGGCAATCGATGTTGCCCCAGACGCGTCCGGCCGCGACGCCCATGAACGGATTGTTCTTGTAGCTGACGGTGCAGTTCGTGTCCTCGAAGTGACCGAAGTCGCCGCGCTGGAACACGCCGCGGATGCCCGCCTGATCGCCGCTCGTCGTGAACTTCCCCGTGATCGTCACGCTGCCGACATTTCCGAGCACGCCGATCGCGTTGACCTGAAAGCTGCCGTCGCTGTTCGCCGTCACGCTGCACGAGACCTTGACGCCAACGCCGGTCTGGTCGGCGCCGTCATCGACCGAGGTGGCTGACGATCCGATCACGACCCACGACGGATCGGTGACGCCGCAGACGGCGCTTCCGTTGAGGCCCGACGTCATCTGCGCGTTGAGGAAGACCTTCGCGGTCGGCGCGGTGTTGCTTCCGCATCCAGCGATGGCGATCGACGAGCCGGCGAGGACGAAGAGGGCGGGGCCAAGTGCAAGGCGACGAATGCTCATGCACGAAGGATAGCGCGCGGCGTTGGGTGCGGGCGAATATTGAAAGGAGGAGCGCGTGTACGCTCAGGTGTCGGGTCCTCTGCCAGGTGCCACGCCGAGCGATTTCGGATCGATCCGTTCCTTGGCAAGAATGCGCCGAAGCTGGTTTCGGTGCATGCCGAGCGCGCGAGCGGCGCGCGTCACGTTTCCGGAAGCCGCGCGTAGCGCTTGCTCGACGGCGGCGCGGTCGGCCGGGGGGGACGAGGCCGTCGCGACGTTCGGCGCGTCGAACGTCGTACCGGCCGTCGATGCGAGATCGCGCGCCTCGACGACGTCGCGATCGTCGGCGAGCGCCTCGTGCGCCGCGCGACGGACTTCGCCGAGCAGCTCGCGGACGTTGCCGGGCCAGTGCCGCAGGATGCACGTCTCGACGAGCGCCGCCTGGGCCGTGAGGTCCGAACGTACGCGCGCGAGCTCGGCGGCGACGAGCCACGGGATCTCCTCGGGGCGATCGCGCAGCGCGGGCACTCGAATTTCCGGGCGGCCGACGCGAAAGAAGAGATCCGCTCGAAAGCGACCGCTAGCGACGGCGGCACGGAGATCGTGGGTCGCCGAACAGATGCGCACGCTCACGGTGCGCGCGCGCGACGCGCCGAGCGCGAGCACCTCCTTCGACTCGAGCACGCGGAGGAGCTTGGCTTGCACCGCGACGTCGAGCTCGGCGACCTCGTCGAGGAAGAGCGTTCCGCCGTCGGCGCTCTGGACGTAGCCGTCGGCGTCGGCGTTGGCGCCCGAGTACGCGCCGCGCTTCGTTCCGAAGAGGAGACGCTCGGCGAGCCCTTCCGGAATCGCTGCGCAGTTCACGGCGATGAACGGACCGTCCGCCTGTGGCCCCGCGGCGTGGAACGCGCGCGCCGCGAGCTCCTTGCCGACGCCGCTCTCGCCCGTGATGAGGAGCGCGTCGCCGTAGCGCGCGGCGCGCTCGACCTGTCCCCACACCTCGGCCAGCGTAGGGCCGACGAGCGCGTCGCCACGCGCCGCGACCGAGGCGCGCTCGTACGGGCGAATGTCGAGCACCGGCACGAAGAGGCTTCGTCCGATCCGCACGACACGTGGTGCGTCGGCGTGGACCGTGCCGCGCACGCGCTCGCCGTCGACGAACGTGCCGTTGCGGCTTCCGAGATCGGTGACGCTCCATCGGTCGCCGTCGAACGCGACGCGCGCGTGGCTGCGCGACACGCGCTCGTCTTCGAGGACGCGACCGGCGAACGCGCGACGACCGAGCTCCACGCCGTCGTCGATCGCAGCCGCGCGCAGCGTCGGCCCCGCGCCGCTCTGGACGAGCACCAAGCCCGGCGTCGCGACCAACGAAGGAGCAGCCTTCAGGTCGCCATCGTCGACTGTCTCTTTCGTCCTGGTCGTCGTCGGCACGCTCGCAGGATACCGGACCGCGCGCGGCAGCACAGGCACGTGTCGGGCACGTGCCGGCGATCGCTACGTCCGCGGCGCGCGCGATCCTCGAGAAAGCCGCGACGATCGCGGCCGAACCTCACGTCGCGCGCCTGGCACGTCGCTCGCTCTACTCGCGGCGCGCGGTCGAGTGCACGTGCGCTCGGACCGAGTCTTTACCCGGAGGAGGATCTTCATGAATGCTCGAAAGCGTCTTGGGATTGGCGTTCTGCTGGCGGGCGCCGTCGCCTCGCTGGCTGGATGCGGCGGTGACGACAGCAACGGCGGAACACCGACCTACGACGGCGGAGGCACCGGCGACGGAGCGACGACCGATGGCGGTGTAGACGGCGCGCTCGCAGACTCCGGAACCGACGCCGACGGCGCGGTCGGTCTCATCCTCGCGGGGCCGAGCCACGGATCGTCCGTCGCGCTCTCACCGGACGAATCGATCGGCGTCGTCGTCAACCGCGACGTCGGCACCGTGACCGTCCTCAAGCTGAGCTACCCGAGCGGCATGCCCGCGACCGCGACGTCGGCCGGTGAGATCGCCGTCGGCGGCGAGCCTTGGCAAGTCGTCATCAGCCCGGACAGCACGACCGCGTACGTCGTCCTTCGCAAAGATCAGAAAGTCGTGAAGATCACCGGCCTCAAAGGGACGCCCGCTGCAGGCGCGAGCGTCGCCGTCGGATCCGAACCGACCGGCATCGCGATGACGCCCACGGGCGCGACCGTCTGGGTGGCGAACTGGGTGGACGGCACCGTCACCGGCGTCGACACCGCCACGATGGCGGTGAAGTCGACCGTCGATTTGAACGCCGCGCTCGTGACGACGGGCTTCCTCGGCACCGTCACCGCGCGACCGGGGCTCGCGCACCCGCGATCGGTCGCGATCACGAACAACGGTGACACGAACGACGCCGACGAGAGCATCTACGTGACGGAGTACTTCGGGCAGGCCACCGCCGCCGAGGCCGCCGACGGCGCGAACGCCGACACGCGCAAGAGCGGCATCGTCTACCGCATCAAGGTCTCCGACAAATCGGTCAGCACGATCCAACTCGCGCCGCTCGCCGACATCGGCTTCAAGGACGCGAACAACGCCGCGGCCGGTTGCTACCCGAACCAGGTGCAGTCGATCACGATCAACGGCAAGTTCGCGTACGTCACGTCGGTGTGCGCTTCGCCGAAGGGGCCGATCGGTCCGACCGTCACGGCGACGGCGTGCACCGTCGCGACGATCGCGACCGACTGCGCGGCGCTCGTCGATCCGGTTTGTGTTTCGCCGGCGGCGGGTCTCGCGAGCGTGTGCGTCGACGTCGCGGGCGTGAAGACGACGACGGCGCCGGTCGTGTCGGTCATCGACACGTCGACGAACGCGGAGGTCACGACGGCGACGGCGAACCTCAACGCGAAGTTCCGCGATTTCTACGCGACGAAAGGGACCGCCGACAACAACGCGCGCCGCTACCCGCTCCTCGCGAACGACATGTCGTTCGTCCCGGGCGCGAACGTCGGCTACGTCACGGCGAACGGCGCCGACGCTGTGTTCCGCGTTCGGTACGACAACACGTCGGGCGTCATCGCGGAGGTCGGCTCGTCGACGCAGCTCTTCATCGATCTCAACCCGGCGGGCATCGCGGCCGCGAGCGCCGGTCTCAATCCGACGGGCGTGGCCGTCGGCTCGAAGGGCTTCATGCTCGTCGCGAGCGAGGCGACGCACGTCGCGACGCTCGTCGACCTCAACACGCAGGCCGTCGCGGGTGGCGCCGCGGCACCGAGCGTCATCGCGACGAGCCCGGCTCCGACCGCTGGCTCTGCGGCGGACAAGGTTCGCCTCGGCAAGCGCTTCTTCAACACCGGCATGGGGCGTTGGTCGCTCAAGGGACAAGGCTGGGGCGCTTGCCAGTCGTGCCACGTCGACGGACTCACCGACAACGTGACGTTCTACTTCGCGCGCGGGCCGCGTCAGCCGACGAGCCTCGACGGAACGTTCGCGTCGAGCGATCCGACCGATCAGCGCGTCCTCAACTGGACGGCGATCTTCGACGAGATCGACGACTTCGAGCTCAACACGCGCGGCGTGTCGGGCGGCGTCGGCGCGATCGTGTCGGCGACCACCGCGCCGCCTGCGACGGGTGATCGGATCGACATCGCGACGGCGTGCGCGACGCCGCCGTGCACCAACGGAAACGGCAACGCGGGTCTCAATGGCTCCGCGCAGAAGGCTGGCGATCCGGCGAACGCGCTCGCGCTCACCGCGCCGGGCAAGCTCCTCGACTGGTCGAACATCACGGCGTTCATCCAGGGCATTCGCTCGCCGCGCGGACCTTCGAACCTCGACGCGGCGAAGGTCGCGGCGGGACGCACGCTCTTCACGACGGACGGCGCGTGCCAAGGCTGCCACGGCGGACCGAAGTGGACGATCTCGAAAGTCTTCTACGATCCGACGCCGGCCAATTCGGCGACGCTGAAGACCAAGTCGTGGACGACGACGGTCACGGGCTCGGGCTTCCCCGCAGCGCTCTTGCCCGCGACGACGGCCGCGAGCCAAGTCATGCGCTTCGGCGGCGCGAACCCCGCGGCGTTCGATCAGATCCTGTGCATCCTCCGTCCCGTCGGCACGTTCAACGTCGCCGAGCCGGGCGCGGGGATCTCGGAGCGTCGCGCCGACATGACGACCACCGCGCAAGGCGCGGCGACCGACGGCAACGGATTCAATCCGCCGTCGCTCCTCGGCCTCGCGACCGGCGCGCCGTACCTTCACGCCGGCCAAGTGCGCACGCTCGAAGCGCTCTTCGCGTCGACGTTCGCGACCCACCATCACGCGCTCGCACCGAATTTTCTGACGGACAGCGATCCCGTCGCACTGAAGACGAAGATCGACAACCTGATCGCATTCCTTCTCTCCGTCGACGAGACGTCGACGACCGTTGCGATTCCGACCTTTGGCGCGGCCGGCGGCAACTTCTGCTCGATTCAGTGATCTGATCGCTACGTCGATCGGCGCGCCGCCTCGAACCCTGCTTCGAGGTCGGCGCGCAGGTCGTTTGCATCTTCGAGCCCCACCGACAATCGAATCAGACCGTCGCCGATGCCGAGCGCCTTCCGGGCCTCGGCCGTCAGGCTCGCGTGCGTCATGATCGCCGGATGCTCGGCGAGCGACTCGACGCCACCGAGGCTCTCGGC
>JAYVXB010000109.1:0-8005 GCA_043785585.1 Deltaproteobacteria bacterium
CGGTGACGTTCGAGGTCTACGGCGAGATCCAGTACAGCGCGACCGGCACGGCGCGCGCGGGATCGTTCCGCGACTGCGCGAATCCGCAGCTCGACGCGCGCGTGTCGTTCACGCCGTGGGTGAGGGTCGACGCGATCGGATCGGTCGGCATCGGGCTGTCGTTTGCAGAGGTCGGCGTGCGCGGGAACGTGCGCGTCCTCGACGCGAACATGCCGCTCGAGGCCGAGGCGATGATCGCGCGCGACACGGCGACGAACCAGCTCGCGCTGATGGCGCACGCGCACGCGAACCTCAACGTGACCATGATGAGCGGCTCGTTGTCGGCGTACGCGGAGATCCACGTTGGACCGCTCGACGAGGAGGCCGAGAAGCAGTTCTTCTCGTGGGACGGCTACAAGGGCGTCGTGCCGATTCTCAACTGGGACCTCGAGCCGATCGCGCTGCCCATCTTCGACCAGACGACGTGGAATCAGTTCCAGACGTCGACGCAGTCGCAGTGAGGACGACGATGCGCGCGCTCTTCTCGAAGCGACACAAGGTGCTCGCCGCGATCGTCGTCGCGATCGCGGCGGTCGCGACGATGCTCTGGCGTCCGCGTCCCACGCTCGCGCCATCGGCGTCGCGCGCGACGTTCGCGCACCACTTCGGCTGGGTCGCCGGTCGCGCGTATGCGTACGATCTGTCCTTCTCGTCGAAGCAGCGCGCGACGCCGCGATTGGATGCGCAGCCGATCGACGCGGAGATCGCGCTCGAGGGCGCGCTCGTCGTTCGCTGCTACGAGGCGTCGGCCGAGGGGTTCCGGCTCGGCGTCTCGTTCGATGCGATGAAGACGGCGAAGCTGCAGGTCAACGGTGCACGGACGATCGGCGATCCGTCGACGCTCGTCGGTGACGAAGCGATCGTCGTGCTCGACGCGCGCGGCGCGGTCTTGCGCTGGCAAGCGCGTTCGTCGGCGTCCGATGCGTTCAAAGCCGTCGCGCCGAACGTCGTCGCGCTCCTTCAGATCACGCTGCCCGCCGAGGCGGCGGCGCTCTGGGAGAGCGACGACGCGACGATGCTCGGGACCGCGCGCGCTCACTACTCGAGCGGCGACGATCCGCGACGCATCGAGCGGCAGCACCTGCGATACCTCCGGCTCTTCGGCGCGCCGTCGACCGCGAAGCCCGAGGTCGCCACGCTCGCGTCGAGCGACGTGCTCGTGTTCGGCGACGACGACGTGCCCCAGTCGATCCACGTCCACGAAGAGCTCGCGCTCGCGGACGCGCTCACCGCATCCGTCGAAGCCGACGTGCGTCGCACCGGCGACTCGCCGTTCGCGGCGGCGCCGTCGCCGGAGGCGGAGCTCGAGACGCACACGCTCGGCGAGCGCGCATCGGCGGACGTCGAACGAAAAATGCTCCAACAGCTAGCCGCCGGCTTGACGATGGATCGCTTCGAGATCGTCTCGCTCGCACACGCGCCCGGCGCCAAGCTGCCGCCGGGCTTCATCACGTCGGCCGTCGCGCTCGTGAAGCTCGACCCCGGTCTGGCCGACGCGCTCGTCGAGATCTTCGAGCGTCCGTCGACGTCGCTCGCAGCGCGCGCGTTGCTCCTCGATGTCCTGGCGTCGGCCGGCCACGCCCGCGCGCAGGCAGCGATGCGTGATGCGCTTGCCAGCGCGGCAGCGCAGCAGAATCCGCGCGACTTCGGCGTGCTGCTCCAGCGCGTCGGCATGCTCGTCTCGCCCGAGGTCGCGACCGTCGATTTCACGTACCGGACCTACGATGGCGCGCGCAACGCAGACATCCGAGCGGCCTCCGCGTACGCGCTCGGTGCGACGCTCGCCACGCGGCCGTCGGATCCGGCGCTCGCGAAATACGGCGATCGCTTGCGCAAGGACGTGGTCGCGGCAAAGAGCGCGGGCGATCGCGTCACCCTCCTTGCGGCGCTGGGCAACGCGGCGAGCGCGCGCGACGTGAAGCTCATCGCCAGCTTCGCGCACGACAAGGACGCGCGCGTGCGGCGGCAGGTCGCGATGTCCTTGCGCCGTGGATCGATGCAAGCGAAGGAGGTTCTCTTCGGGATGCTCGGCGACGCGGAGATCGGCGTTGGTAACGCGTCGCTCGAGTCACTCGGCGGCGAGGCGCTCACCGAACGCGATCTCGCTCGCCTCTCCGCGATGGTCGGCACGCCGGGGCTTCCTGGAATGCTCCACGAGTCGCTCATCACGATCGTCGGGAGCTCGATGAGCGCGCACCGCGAGCACTCCATCGCGATCCTCCGCGCCATCGTCGCCGCGAGCAGCGATCCGCATACGTCTGCACGCGCGCGCATGGTCCTCGGTCAGCTCGGCGTCGACTGATCGAAGGTTGGTGAAGCCGATCGCGGGGCGCGCAAGCTCGACAAGAACGGAAACCTGCTCGCCGCCTCCATGCGGTGTCGAGCGAGGGTCGCGTTCTGGTGATGACGCTGCGCTGATCGGCGCGCGGATGCGCGCATTGCGTAGGGCAGTGACGACGAATCGTCGGCCTCGAATTCTGCGCTAGAACCGCGTGGCACACGAGATGCCGAGCCCGATGGATCCGGGAGCGCAATGCAAGCCCGACTTCGCGCTGCCTTTTGCTGGCGACCGCTCGACGAACAGCAGCGTCGCGATGACCGCAGCGATCGCGCTCCCCGAGTAGCCCGCGACGGCGACCCACTGCGCCGTCGTCGCCGTATCGCGGTACGAGGGGCACCGCTGGTCGCGCGTCTCGCCGCCGTGGAAGCATCGGTCGTTGTCGTTGTAGATGGCGGCGTTGTTCTGCCATATGACGTGGGCGACGACGCCACTCACGAGAAGCGCGCCCGAGCTCGCAACCACAATCCACGGCGCCGCCGAACTGCCGCCCGGCGCAACGGGGGTGCGTCCGCTCGGCGCGACGCTGGCGTTCGGTGTTGGCTGTACGGGGTCGCCCGCGCGCGGCGGTCCTGCGGCGACCGCGACGAGGTCGAACGACTCGCGCGCATGCGACTCCCCGGCGACGTCGACAGTCCGCCGCGCGAGCTCGTAACCGTCTGCGCGGACCTCGATGACGATGGTCCCCGCGATGACGCGAGCAGGCTGAGGCATCGGCAACGTCGCGACCTTCACGCCACCGATCGTGACTTCCGCGCCCGAGACGTTCGCGACGATCTCGATCCACGCGAGCCGGCGCCGGACGGCGGCCAGAGAAGACTCGAGGGTGGCGCGATTGTGCGCGATCCACGTGTCGTCCTCCGCGCGCAGCGCTTCGGCGAGATCGATCTCCGCCTCACCCCAGCGACCGAGCGCATGCTCGGCGAGACCAATCTGTCCTCGCGCGCGCGGCGTAGGTCGCTGCGCGTACGCGCGTCGGAACGCTTCGAGCGCGGCGAGATCGTCGTGCCGTCGACGCAGCTCGACACCCTCTTTCAAGAGAATCTCGTCGGGCGCATCGTCCGCACGCGCGATCGGCGCGACAGAGGTCTGCGCGATCATGCCGATGAGGCCGATCAACACGGCGAACGCTGCGCGGGCGCGCGGGTCACTCCACGATCGGCGCGTCATTCGTACCGAACGAAACATCGGCCCGCGGTTTCGCCGACGGGCTCGCCGACGGGCGCGCGAGGTGCGGACGACCGCCCGCGCGCGTCGCGAGAGGGACGGGAGCAGGCGCCGACGAGGTTGGCGCGGGCGTCGGCGCCTCGATGGACTGCGGACTCGCGGTTGGCACCGCGTCGTGGCGACGCTGCGCGATCTGCAGCAGCGTCGCGGCCCCGTGCGTCGCAGGGCCGAGATCCGCGACACGCGGCCCCTTCGAGCCGACGATCGCCGCGATCGCCGCGCCGGCGACGGCCGCTGCGATCGCGATCCGAACGCCGCGAGCCGCCGGCGTCCGGCGCGACCGCTCCGCCTCCGGCGCGTGCGTGAGCGCGATGTCGGTCACGTCGCCGCCGCCGCCGAGAGCCGCCGCGAGCGGCTCGTCCGGCTGCGCCGCGCTCGCGACGCGCGGCATCGATTCGGCGGACGAGAGCTCCGGACCCCAAATCTGCTGCACGCGCTCGGACGCGAACGGAAGCAGCGCGCGCCCGAGAGAGCGCGTCGATCCGTAACGGTCCGCGGCGCGCCGACTCATCGCGCGCGTCACGATGTCGTCGAACGCCTCGGGCAGCTCGGGGACGATCTCGCGCGGCGGCACGAGCGGCGCCGTGAGGATCGCATGCATCAGATCGTACCAAGCGTCGGCCGAGAACGGCTTCTGTCCGGTCGCACACTCGTAGAGGATGACGCCGAGCGAGTATTGATCCGAGCGCGCGTCGGCGGCCTTCGGCGAACGCGCGTGCTCGGGCGCCATGTAGCTGAGCGTGCCGAGCATCGACTCGGTCTGCGTCAGCGATTCCATCTCGCCGGCCACCTTCGAGATGCCGAAGTCGATGACCGTCGGGTGGATCTCGCGCCCCCGGCCGCGGCCGAGGAGGATGTTCCCCGGCTTGAGATCGCGATGGACGGTTCCGCAGTCGTGCGCCGCCGCGATCGCCGAGACGACGGGCAGCATGATGTCGGCAATCTCGGTCGGCGACATTCGCCGTCCGTCGCGTAGGTGCGTCGCGAGATCGATCCCGTCGAGGAGATCCATCACCAGGAACGGAACGCCGTCGTGGTCGCCGATCTCGAACACCTCGACGACGTGCGGGTGGCGGATCGACGCGGCTGCTCTCCCCTCGCGCACGAAGCGCGCGACGGTCTGCTTCTGCCCCGCGAGGTGCGGGTGGAGCACTTTGATCGCGACGCGCTTTCCGAGTTGGACGTGCCGGGCCTCGTGCACCGCCGCCATGCCTCCGCTCCCGAGCGGCCGACACAGCTCGTAGGCTCCCAATCGTGCGCCGCGCGCGAGCCAAGAGTGAGCTGCTTCGGTCATGCGGGCGCGTTCCGGATCGGTGCTATCCCTTAGCAGAGGTAGTCGAGAGAGGCACAGGCGGCCTCGTCATTCGTTCGGGTGACGGGTAGGAGATGCCGGACGACGTGACGGAAAAAACGTACGACGAAGCCGAATCGGTCGCGCGCCTCGCCGAGCATCGCGCGGCTCCGTTCCTGTTCCTCGTTCTCGAGGGCGGGCGCCCGGCGTCGGGCGGCGCGCGCTTTGCGCTCGGTCAGGTGGACGAAGTGAAGATCGGGCGCGGCGAAACGCGCACGGTAAGGCGCGAGCTGGCGGACGGCGTGCGGCGGTTGACGCTCGCCGTGCCGGACGCGCGGATGTCGACGGCGCACGTGCGCATCACGCGCACGGCGGACCGCTTCGTCGTCGAGGATCTCGGCTCGACCAACGGCACACGCCTCAACGGCGCGAGGATCGCGAAGCCCTCGCTCCTCGTCGATGGTGACTTCGTCGACGCCGGTCGCGCGTTCTTCCGGTTTCGAGCGCTCGAAGCAGCATCGCCGTGCGACGCGTCCCCGGCGCCGTCGTCGTCGCCGCTTACGACGCTGCTCCCGACGCTCGAGCAGCATCTCGAGGCGATCGATCGGATCGCGCGATCGCCCGTCTCGGTGCTGCTCGCGGGCGAGACGGGAACAGGCAAGGAGATCATCGCGCGCGCCGTGCACGAGCTCTCCGGACGCCGCGGCGCGTTCGTCGCCGTCAACTGCGGCGCGCTGTCGGAGACGCTCCTCGAAGCGCAGCTCTTCGGCCACGTGCGCGGCGCGTTCTCCGGCGCGGTCCGCGACGAGGACGGGTACGTGCGCGCGGCCGACGGCGGGACGCTCTTTCTCGACGAGATCGCCGACCTGCCGCGTTCGTCGCAGGCAGCGCTCTTGCGCGTGCTTCAAGAGCACGAGGTCGTCCCGGTCGGAAGCGCCCGCCCCGTCCGCGTCGATCTCCGCGTCGTCGCCGCGACGCATCGCGACCTGCAAGCGATGATGAAGGCCGATCTCTTTCGCAGCGATCTCTTCGCGCGCATCGCGGCGTTCTCCTTCGCGTTGCCGCCGCTGCGCGAGCGCATCGAGGATCTCGGCGTGATCGTCGCGCGGCTCTTCGCGACCACGGGGAGCTCGACGCGCATCGCGTTCGGCGCCGAGGCGTGCCGCGCGCTCGTCTCGCACGCATGGCCGCTCAACATCCGCGAGCTTCGCCAGTGCATCGAGGTCGCGACCGTCCTCGCAGCAGGCGGCGTCGTGCAGCCCGAGCATCTCCCGGCGGCGATCGCCGGCTCGCGCATCGCGGGGACGTCGGAGGCGCCGCCGGCCACGTCGAGCGCGATCGCCGAAGACGACGACCTCCGTCGCAGGCTCGTCGCGGAGCTGGCGCGGTCGCATGGCAACGTCGCCGAGGTCGCGCGCGCGTTCGGCAAAGCGCGCATGCAGGTCCAACGTTGGATGAAGCGCTTCAACCTCGATCCGAAGACCTTCCGTTGAAGCGCTGCAAGACGCGAGGCGGCGCTACCGAATTGGCATCGGGCTCGTCTGCTCAGTGCGACACGAGGGTCCAACCGGACGAAGACGGCACTGCCCAGTCGAGGAACCCGTAGCCCTTCAGTTGCGTGCCGTTCAAGAACCACGGCGAGACCTGGCCTGTGGCCGCATTCCACCACAGGATATCGATGTTGTTGTCCGTGTCGTAGTCGCCCGTGCCGACGACGCTCCAACCGGACGACGCGGGGGTGATCCCGGAGATCGCGCCATAGGAGGTCACGGTGCCGAGTCCGTCGAGGTACCAGACCGAGAGCTCGCCGGTCGCGCCGTTCCACCAGAGGACGTCCAGGTGTCCGTCGCGGTCGAAGTCGCCGGTGCCGACGACCTTCCACCCCGAGCTCTCCGCGGTGACTTGCGAGAGGCGCAGGCCGCTATTCACGTGGCCCGCGCCATCGAGCAGCCACGTGGAGAGCTCCCCGGTTGCCGCGTTGTGCCAGAGGATGTCCGCGATGCCATCGTCGTTGAAGTCGCCGGTGCCAACGACCTTCCATCCCGACGAGGCGGTGGCTGTCCAATCGAGAACAACGCCGCTCGCGACGTTGTACGGAGATCCTGCGAGGTACCAAACCGCGACCTTACCGGTCGACTTGCTCCACCAGAGCACGTCGGAGAAGCCGTCGCCGTTGAAGTCGCCCGTGCCTACGGCGGTCCACCCCGATGCCGCCGTGGTCGTCAAAGACAGAGGTCCGTCGTGTAGGACGTGGCTGTTTCCGTCCAGGCTCCAGACCGAGAGCTGACCGGTCCCCGTATTCCACCAAAGGACGTCGTCGAGGCCATCGGCGTCGTAGTCGTGCGCCTCCCACTGACGGATTTGCCCGTCGATGCGCGGCTTCATGTAGACGACGTCGGCGAACACATCGTCCCCGGTGTTCGAGAAGCCACTGTTGATCCCCCAAATGGCGCCCGGGCTGAGCCAGTCTCCGAATACGACGGGCCCGCCTGAATCGCCGGGGCAGAGCGCCTGTGTGCTCGTACCGAAGTTGAACGAGAAGTATTGCTTGAACCCGCCACCGGACTGCGGTCGGCGCTGCGTACAGCCGTATCCGTAGATGGTGGACCGCGTTCCGCTCGTCGGACCCGTGGTCGCGAGCGCGCGCGGCGTGGCGACGGTCGAGGGCACCGGATTCACGAGCCGCAAGATCGCGATGTCCTTGTTCATCGTCCCGCCCGGTGTGAGTTGATAAAAGGAATTCGCGAAGCGCGCCATTCTATCGATTGGATACGAGAGACCGATCCCCGCTGCGGGCGTTACAACGAACGCGTCACCTGCCTGAACGGTGTCGTTCAAGGACACGCAGTGCGCGGCAGTGATCACGTAGCGCGGCGCGAAGAGCGTCGCCGTGCAGCCCTTCCCCAAAGCCGGGCGAACGAATTGGCCGATCTCGGGGAAGAGCACCGTCGCGGTCCCGCCTACGAGCGACTCTCCCTCGGAAGCCGTGGCGTGGTCGTTCGTGTCACCCGGATCCATGGCGCAGCCGACGACGGACGCGCACGCGGCGAGAATGGTGAGAATGGATCGGGGCGACATTTTAATTGAGCGCATGGTTGGTCTCCTGCCTA
>JAYVXB010000110.1:0-7998 GCA_043785585.1 Deltaproteobacteria bacterium
GGAACGGAGGTCGGCGGCGTCACCCTCAGTGATGTGCTCCCGGCGTCCCGACGCCTCCCGCCGCCGCCGGTTTGCAGCGGCACGTTTTGCCAATGAGCACGGCAGGCGAGGAGAGCCGCGCGCGACGAAGGTCGCGCGTCGCCGGCGTTGTGCTCACGCTGATCGCCGGCGCGACGGCGGGGCTCGGCGCGAACGGCGTCGCCGCAGCGCTGGCCTCTCGCGTCCACGCACAACCCGCGATGTCGACGAACATCGTTGTCGTGTCGATGGGCGCGACCGATGGGCTCCGGCCTGCCCTTCCACACACAACCGCGGTTCCCGCCGCCGGCAGCGTCACGCTCGGGTCCTCACCGCCCGTCCTTCCGAGCGCTGCACAGACGCCGATCGCAACCGCAAGCGAGACACGCGAACAAGAGCACACGCGGTTGATCGAGAAGGCGAAGGGCGAACCGACGGATCCGGCGTGGGCACCGAGCGCCGCGCGATCGCTCCAGCAGGACTTGAGGAAGGCAGGCGAGGCAAAGGATGGTGGCTTCGACGTCGTCGATGTCGGTTGCCACATGACCTCATGCGTCGCGACGCTCGAGTGGCCGTCGTTCGAAGCGGCGCAGCGCGGATATGGACGTGCGCTCCGACAAGCTCACGAAACGAATTGCCCGCGACGTATCGTGCTCGAACGACCGACCGACGTGTCGGCGCGTTACCAGGCGACTGTGCTGTTCGATTGCGAGGAGGCGCGCGCCGCGGGATTGTGAAGCGCGCGCCGCGATCCGCCCGTCCGGTACAGTCGTCAGTCGACTTTTCGCTGTTCTCCCGCCCCAAAGAGCCCAAACTCATCCCGGGGGCAAAGAACGGTGACTGTTCATCGCGACGGGACGCACCAGCGCATCGACGAACGACTGCGCGTGCTGTCGGAGACGACCCGTGCTTTCGCGGAGGCGACGGTCGACTACGATCGACTTCTCGACACGATCGCCCGACGACTCACGGATGTCGTCGGCGACTCGTGCTGCGTCTCCGTCCTCGCGGACGACGGTCGCTCGTTGCTGCCGGCGGCGATCCACGCCGCGACCGACGAAGCCGCGCGGCTCTTCGAGGCGTTGCGCGTCGGAGGGCCCGTCACGCTCGACGAGCGATCGGTGACCGAGCTCGTCTTCCGAACCGGTCGCGCCACCCTGATCCCAAAGGTCGACCTCGACGACATGAGCGCACGGACCACCTCGGTCTATGTTCGGTTCCTCAGAGAGGTGGGCGCCCACAGCATCCTCGTCGTCGCGCTTCGCGTCCACGGTCGCTCCCTCGGCGTCCTCTCGCTCGTCCGCTATCTGTCCGACTCGCCGCCGTTCGACGAGGCCGATCGCGATCTCGCCCAGATGCTCGGCGACCACGCGGCGCTCGCGATCGCCAACTCGCGGCTCATCGTTTCGCACAAGAACGCGGAGACGCGCTTCGAACGTTTGTCGGACGCGGGGGTCATCGGCGTCGTTGTCTCCGACATGCACGGTCACGTCTCGGAGATCAACGACACGCTCCTGCGTATGCTCGGGTACACGCGCGACGAGATTCTCTCCGGCGCGGTCTCGTGGCCATCGCTGACGCCCGCGTGCTGGACCGAGGTCGAGCGGCGCGCGCACCGGCAGCTCGAGAGCACGGGGGTCGCAGAGCTGCGCGAGAAAGAGTACCGGCGCAAGGACGGGGCGCACGTGCCGGTGATGGTAGGAGCAGCGACGCTTGCAGGAAGCGCCGATCGGGTGATCGCGTTCGTCCTCGATCTCACCGCGCGTAAGCAGGCCGAAGCGGCAGCGGCGGCCGAACAAGCTCGATTTCGTGCGCTGGTGGAGAACAGCGCCGACGGGATCGTGATGAGCACGGTCGACGGCGCATTTCTCTACGTGAGTCCCGCCGCTGCGAAGATGATCGGCCGCGCGGCCGACGACGTGATCGGGACGCGCTTCCACGACTACGTTCACCCGGACGACCTTGTCCTCGCCGTCGAGCAGAGACGGCGTGTCATGCAGGACGGCGAGAGCCCGACGACGACCGTTCGTCGGATGGTTCGGCCCGATGGCACGATCCGTTGGGTCGAGGTCACCGCGACGAACCGGCTCCGCGATCCGGCGATTGGCGCCATCGTCGGAAATATTCGCGACATCACGGAACGAAAGCTCGCGGAGGACGCCGTCGTCATCGCCAAGCAGCGATTCACCGCGCTCTTCGACTCGGGGATCATCGGGATCATGGTGTCCGACGCTTCGGGCATCATCCACGAAGCGAACGACACTTTCCTCGCGATGCTCGGCTACACGCGCGAGGATCTCCGCGCCGGCCTCAGCTGGCAGACGTTGACGCCGCCGGAGTGGGTGGCGTGGAACGACGAGACGGGCGCGGAGCTTCGCCGCCACGGCCGCTCGAAACCGCGTGAGAAGGAATATCTGCGAAAAGACGGGACGCGCGCACCTGCCCTCGTTGGCGTCGCGAACGTGGAGGGCTCGTACGCGATCGCCGTCTCGATCGACCTCACCGAGCGCAAGCGAACCGACGAGGCGCTCGCGGAGCGAAGGCACATGGCGACGCAGCTCGAAGCGCAGCTGCGCCAGGCGCAGAAGATGGAGGCCGTCGGCAGGCTCGCGGGCGGCGTGGCGCACGACTTCAACAACATCCTCTCGGTCATCCTCGGCAACGCCGAGCTTCTGATCGCGGATCTCGCGGCGACCGATCCGATGCGCGAAGATCTCGGCGAGATCGTTCGAGCCGGCACGCGCGCCAGCGAGCTGACGCGGCAGCTCCTCTTGTTCAGCAGGCAGCAGGTGTTCGCGCCGACGGTCGTCGACATGAACGACGTCCTCACCAACATGGACAAGATGCTGAGGCGCATCCTCGGCGAAGACATCGAGCTCGTCTCGGTAGCGAAGGACGCGGTCAGTCGCGTCTGCGTCGACGCAACCGGCATCGAACAAGTCGTGATGAATCTCGTCGTCAACGCACGTGACGCGATGCCGACCGGCGGCAAGCTCACGATGGAGACGGCGAACGTCGTTCTCGACGACGAGTACGCGCGCGAGCACGTCGGCGTGAAACCTGGGCCGCATGTGATGCTGGCCGTCACCGACACGGGCAGCGGGATCGACAAAGCGACGCAGGCGCGCATGTTCGAGCCGTTCTTCACCACGAAACCGACCGGCCAGGGCACGGGGCTCGGGCTCTCCACCGTGTTCGGCATCGTCACGCAGAGTCGCGGGAGCGTATGGGTCTACAGCGAGCCCGGGCATGGCACGACCTTCAAGATCTACCTCCCGCGTGTCGACGCGGCGCTCGCATCGCGCGCACCGTCGCGCGCACGTTCGACGCTTCGAGGCACCGAGACGATTCTCCTCGTGGAAGACGAAGATGCCGTGAGACACGTCGCGAAGGAGATCCTCGCGCGGAACGGCTACCACGTCCTCGAAGCGCGCAACGCGGGCGAGGCACTTCTGATTTGCGAAGGGCACGTCGCCCCAATTCACCTTCTGCTGAGCGACGTCGTCATGCCGAACATGAGCGGCCCGGTGCTCGCAAAGCGACTCGTGGAACGGCGGCCCGACATGAAAGTGCTCTGCATGTCGGGATACACCGACGACAGCGTCGTCCGGCACGGGATGCTCGACGCGCATTTCGCGTTCATCCAAAAACCGATCACACCAGAGACTCTCGCGAGGAAGGTGCGCGACGTGCTCGACGCGCGCTGCACGTAGCCACTCCGGTCGCCGAAAGCATTGCGGAGCGCGCGGCCGTAGCACGCGCCCGACCGCCGAGCACGCCCGCTCGCACAATCTCGCACATTAGAAATCGCGCTTTCATTCGCGCAATGCGGCACGAGGCGCGATCGCCCGTTCGCGCCTTGCTTCCGCAGCTGATTCCGCCCTGACGCATCGCGGTACGTCGTTTGCTCAGGGGCGCCGCGCCGGCCGCTCTTGGCCAGGACGGAAGGAATCCAATGAGGAACTACAAATCTCACGTGGCGAGCATCGCCTTCGTGTCGATCGTGATCGGTGCGGGACTGACCGCTTGCGGCTCGAGCGCCGACGGCGAGAGCTCACGCGCGCAGGACGAAGCGGTGCAAGGCGATGGGCGTTACAAGTGGTGGCGCCAAGAGCGCGCCGATCGCCAAGCCGCTTTCGACGAATACCTCGCGGTCAACTCGGACCAGTTCAAGTCGTTCAAGAACGCGCCGCTCGGCAATCTCGGAATCCCGATGATCATGCTGCGGCTCTTCCCCGAGATCTTTCCGGACGTCTGGGGCGCGCCGAGTGACCACTTCGCGCCGGTCGGTTTGCACCAGGACACGTACGAGCCGACGCGCGTCTTGCCGCTCGGGCTCGGCTTCATTGGATCCGAGCCCGCGGTGCCGACGCCTTATGGCAACGTCAACGTCAACGTCGTCGCATTGACGTGCATGGGTTGCCACGGCGGCACCGTGCAAGGCGCGGACGGGAGTGTCACTACGATCCCCGGCGCACCGAATACGCAGTTCGACGGATTCCGCGGCGCGGTCTACCGCACCGTCACCGACGCGCGCTACACGGCCGATGGATTCCGCGCGGCGCTCGCCGCGAAGCCGCTCGGCTGGGTGTACGGCGATCCGGCACTCGGGCAGCAAGAAGCGGTCGAGCGCGGCATCTTCATGGCGCCCGGCGCGGCCGAGCAGTTCCTCGCCAAGCTTCGCGCGGGCTCGCTCGCCGGCGGGCAGCGCTTCGCGCAGACGCTCGGCGCATACACGTACCAAGTGCCGAACGCGCCGAACCCGTACGGCTCGACGCCCGGCTACCTCGACGCGATCGGCGCGGGCATCGCGATCCTCGTCAACCCGGCGACGCTCACGCCCGATCAAGTCAAGGCCGCGCTCCCGCCGCTCCCCGCGATGATCGACATCATGAGCGTCTGGAGGCAGTCCGATCGACCCGCGGCGCAGTGGGACGGCAGCATCATCAGCCCAATCCACCGCAACCTCGGCGCCGAGTTCGGCGTCATCGGCGATCCGTCGCATCTCAACATGAAGAACGTCGAGCTGACGACGCCGTTCACGCAAGACTTGCCGGCGCCGCCGTATCCGTTCGACGTCGAGCGCGCCGCAGCCAAGCGCGGTGAGCGGCTCTTTGGCAGGTACTGCGCGTCGTGCCACGCCCCGGGCAACGCGACGATCTTCCCGACGTCGTACGTCGGCACCGACGCGAACCGCGCGTCGATCTGGACGCCGGTTTCGATCGCCGGTCTGCAGGGCGCGCTTCGCGCGAGCTGCACCAACCCCGCCGTCTGCAACAAGCCCGACGCCTCCGCGGTGCCGAACGAAGAGATCACCCGCTCGACGGGCGGCTACATGGCACTCCCGCTCGACGGCATCTGGGCGCGTGCGCCGTACCTCCACAACGGCGCGGTCCCGACGCTCGCGGCGCTTCTCACGAAGAACCGCCCGGCCACGTTCTGGCGCGGCAACACGACGTACGACACGCAGAACGTCGGCTTCGCGTGGGCCTCGCAAGTGAGCCCGCGCGCGGCTCTCTACGACACGTCGAAGTCCGGCAACACGAACGTCGGACACGACACCGCGGAGTTCCTCGGGGACGTCGACTGGGCGAACGAGCCGCGAAAGCTCTTCGACATGCTCGAGTACCTGAAGACGCTCTGAGCGGCTTCCCACTGCATCCCGCCGGAGCGTCGTGCTCCGGCGGTGCTTCACACCACGTGCGAATGAGGACGCCGCGGCCCGCCTGACGCCGCGGCCGATGCCCTATCCTCCCTCCACGCATGGTTGCCGTCTCCAACGCCACCCGCATCGTCTTCCCCGAGATCGCCAAGACCAAAGGCGACGTCGTCACCTACTACGAGCGCATCGCCACGCGCCTCCTCGCGCACGTCGTCGATCGCCCGCTCTCGATCCGACGCTTTCCAAAGGGTCTCGCGGCCCCCGGCTTCTTCCAAAAGAACGTCCCACCCCACTACCCGTCCTCGATCGCACGCTTCGAAGTGCCGCGCAGCGACGCGGCGGCAAAGCGGCATCCGCGCAAGGGCACGGCGGATCCCGACGTGACCGTCTATCCGCTCGTGAGTGATGCCGAGCACCTCGCGTACCTCGCGAATCAAGGTGCGATCGAGCTCCACGTGCCGACGGCGCGCGTTTCGGATTTGCATCGTCCGGATCGGATCGTCTTCGATCTCGATCCGCCGAGCGGCGCGGTCGCGCTCGTTCGACGCGCGGCGCACCTCATGAGAGATGCGCTCGTCGAGCTCGGCCTCGAGACCGTGCCGATCGCGACGGGATCGAAGGGCTACCACGTCGTCGCGGCGGTCCGGCCGTCGTCGTCGTCCGAGGCGATCGCGATCACCGCACAGAAGGTCGCAGCGCTCGTCGCGGCGAAGCACCCCGACGTGATGACGACCGCGTTCCGCATCGCGCTTCGAGGCGAGCGCGTGTTCGTCGATTGGCTGCGCAACCTCCCGAGCGCGACGATCATCGCGCCGTATTCGCTGCGGGCGCGACCGCGCGCGAGCGCCGCGACGCCGCTCGGGTGGGACGAGATCGACGCGGTGGCGCCGGACGCGTTCGGGATCGACGACGCGGCGCGGCTGCTCGATCGTGCCGATTCGCTCGCGGAGTTGGCGACGCGACCGAGCGACGGGGACGCGTTCGTGGCGGCGGCCGACGCGGCGTTCGAGCGATCGGGGCTCGTGCTCGAGACGTTCGATCGGTTCCGGTCGTAAGCGTCTCGGCGCACGCGACGCGGCGCCGTGCCGCAGCCCTGACTCGCGCCGCGAGACATCTTGCCGTGAACGTCGCGACGTCCACCCGCGCGTGACGCCGAAATCCGTCCCGCGTTTCCAGGACGCGACTGGCGCGCCGTTTGCGTCGTCGCGCGCGCGAAGCGGTCTCGCCGTCGTGCGAAGACGCTTCGCGCATTTCGCGTGAACGTCACGCGTTCGACCGGGCAATAGAAGCGCAGCGCGGAGTTTTCGCGACGCGCCGTCAACGCGACAGGAGTCTTGGTGGCGCGCATTCTCGTCGTCGAGGAGGACAAGGAGACACGCGAGTTGCTGAGCGCCGAGCTTCGCGCGGCCGGTCACGCGGTTCGCTCCGCGGCGACGGGAGCCGAAGGGCTCCGACTTGCGCGAGAGCGTTGCCCCGATGTCGTCTTGCTCGACGCGAGCCTCGCGGACATCAGCGCGATCGACGTCGCGCGACCGCTGCGGCTCGACGCGCGCACCGCGGACGCGCGGATCATCGCGCTCGCAAAGAACCACGCGGTGGCCGAACGGATCACGGGCGTCCAAAACGGAGCCGACGAGTGCCTCGTCACGCCGTTCACGGTGCGCGAGCTCCTCGTCCGCATACGCGCGGTTCACGAGGCGGCGCGACGCGCGGGCGAAGGGCCCATCTGCATCGGCGCGCTTCGCATCGACCGCGACGCGGAGAGCGCGTCCGTCGATGGCGAAGAGCTCGTGCTGACGGCGCTCGAGCTCAAGCTGCTCGTGACGCTCTGCGACCGCCGCGACAAGATTCAATCGCGCGACGTGCTCCTCGCGGACGTGTGGGGGATCCAAGCGAGCGTCGAGACGCGAACGGTCGACACGCACGTCAAGCGCCTACGCGAGAAGCTCGGCAGCATGCGGGCATCCATCGAGAGCGTGCGAGGCGTCGGCTACCGGTTCGTCGCGCCGAAGGATTCGGAGTGAGCTCGTCGAGCTGCGATCGCGTCGCTCACGACGAGGAGCGCGGCGCGAGCAGCCTGGCGACGTCCCACGCGACGAGCGGAGTCAGCACGCGCGGCCAGTAGAGCGCGTGCGCCGACTCGACGTGCGTCGCGTGGAACTTGGCGCGAAACTGCTGCAGGCCCGAGAAGCGGAACGCGCGATCGAAGTGACGGATGCACCACGCGGCGGCGCGCGGGAGCACGATCTTCTCGGCGTCACCGCGAGGATCGAAGAACGGGACGATCCCCATCGTCGCGAAGTCGAACCGCTCGCGAC
>JAYVXB010000111.1:0-7995 GCA_043785585.1 Deltaproteobacteria bacterium
CGAAGAGCGCGCGGAGCCGACGCTTGACGACGTCGCTCTCGGTCGCACGCGCGGCTTTTTCATCGGCGGCGGTCGTGCTCGCTGGAGCCAAGTGGCGGATCGATGCGATGACGCTCGCCAGCTCCGCGGACGCCACGTCGAGCGCGGGATTCGCCAAGCGCGCGAGCGCCGGCTCGAGAACGGCGCGGTAGCTTCGCGGCGAAGCGGGGTAACGCGACTCGCCGTAGCAAACGAAGAAGGCGCCGCCCTCGCGCACCACGGTGATCCGCTTCGCGTCGAGCTCGACACCGAATTGGCCGCCGAGCACCGGCAGGAGGACCTTGCCCTTCAACGCGGGGGTGGGTGGCTCCCAATCGATGTCGAAGTGGTCGGCGAAGCGAGAGCTCGGACCGTGCTCGAGCACGTCGCTCCACCACTCGTTCTCGCCGCGCGCGACGCCCATGTGATTGGGCACGAAGTCGGCGACGTGTCCGAGGCCGCGTCGCGCGAGATCGTCGGTCCATGCGTCGAACTCTTCGCGCGTGCCGAGCTCCGCGCTGAGGCGCTGATGGCTGACGACGTCGTAGCCGTGCGTGCTTCCGCGACCCGCCGCCAAAATCGGCGACGAATAGACCGCGCCGACGCCGAGCGCCTCGAGGTAGTCGCTCGCTGCGCTCGCCTCGCGAAAGCCGAAGCCTGGGCGGAGCTGAAGTCGGTACGTCGACGTCGGCACTCCACGTGCGGCGTCGACCCCGGCGGGCGCGAGCGACTGACGTCGGAAGAGCTTCAGCGATCGCGCGATCATCCGCGTCGCGCCGTCCGCGGCGACGTTCTCTTCCTCCGGACCCTCGGCAGTGCCGAGGAGCCGTCGCCATGCGAGCCCCCGGCCACGCTCGTTCATCGACGGAAGCACGAAGTCGAGATCCGAATCGCTCGCGTTGACGACGAGCAAGAGATCGTCGTCGATGCAAGGTTGGCCGTTTTCGTCCACCGCCGCGAGACCGGCGCCGGACAGAAAGAGCGCCAAGCTGGACGTCGACGAGTTTCGCCAGTCGTCGGCGCTCATCCGAGTGCCGTCGTGGCGGCACCAATCGGCGTCGCGCGCGTCGTGGCCGGCGATCGTCTCGCCGGACGCGAAGGTCCCTGCTTCCAGCAGCGGATGCGAGCGCCGGATGCGAATCGCCGCCCGCGTGAACTCGAGCAGTGCGGCGCGTTGCTCGTCGAGTGTCCAGTCGTGCCAGCTCGTCTCGTTGTCCTGGCAATAGGCGTTGTTGTTTCCGCGTTGCGTGCGGCCGATCTCGTCGCCGCCGCAGATCATCGGCGTTCCGCGCGAGAAGAGGAGCGAGGCGAGGAAGTTGCGTTGTTGGCGCGACCGGAACTCGTTGACGCGCGCGTCGTCGGTGTCGCCCTCCGCGCCGCCGTTCGAGGATCGGTTCTCGTCGGTGCCGTCGCGGTTGCCTTCGCCGTTCGCGTCGTTGTGCTTGTGCTCGTACGACACGAGATCGCGCAGCGTGAAGCCGTCGTGCGCCGTGACGAAGTTGACGCTGGCGGAAGGCTTGCGGCCATCGTTTCGATACAGGTCGGCGCTGCCCGTCAGTCGATACCCAATCTCCGCGGCGCGCCCTCCGTCGCCGCGCCAAAACGCACGCATCGCGTCTCGGTACTCGCCGTTCCACTCGCTCCATTGCACGGGGAACTGACCGACTTGGTACCCGCCTTCGCCGAGATCCCACGGCTCTGCGATGAGCTTCGTCTTGGCGAGCACGGGATCTTGGTTCATCACGGCGAAGAAGCTCGAGAGCCGGTCCACTTCGTGGAGGCTCCGCGCCAGCGTCGACGCCAAGTCGAACCGGAAGCCGTCGACGTGCATCTCGCGCACCCAGTACCGCAGCGAATCCATGATGAGACGCAGCGTCTGCGGGTGGCGAACGTTGAGCGTGTTCCCGGTCCCGGTGTAATCGAAGTAAAAGCGTGGCTCCGATTGGACGAGTCGATAGTACGTCGGGTTGTCGATGCCTTTGAGGCTCAGCGTCGGCCCGAGGTGGTTGCCTTCGGCGGTGTGGTTGTAGACGACGTCGAGAATGACTTCGATCCCCGCGCCGTGAAGCGCGCGCACCATCTCTTTGAACTGCCGCACCTCGTCGCCGACGCGATCGCCCGCGCGGTATCGGACCTCGGGCGCGAAGAAGCCAATCGAGTTGTAGCCCCAGTAGTTGCGCAGACCGCGCTCGAGCAGGTGCTGATCGTCCACGAAGTGGTGCACGGGCAATAGCTCGATCGCCGTGATGCCCAGCTCGACGAGGTATTTGAGGATCGGCTCCGAACCGATCGCCGCGTACGTCCCGCGCAGCGCTTGCGGGACATCGGGGTGACGCATCGTGAGCCCCTTCACGTGCGCCTCGTAGACGATGCTCCTCCGCATCGGTGTGCATGGCGCTGCGCTCGTGCCCCAATCGAAGCTGTCGTCGACGACGACGCCGAGGGGAGCGGCGCGTTGATCGAACGTCGCGCGCACGAGATCGCGCTCGGGGTGATGCAGATCGTACGAGAAGCCTCCTTGCGACCAGTCTTCGACGCGGTTCACGGCCTTTGCGTACGGATCGAGGAGCAGGTTGTGATGATTGAAGCGTTGCCCGAGGCGCGGCTCCCACGGTCCGTCGACGCGAAATCCGTAGAGCTTTCCCGGTCCGATGCCTTCGACGTAGACGTGCCAGACGAACTCGGTTCGCTGCTCGACGCGAACGCGTGTCTCCGCGCCGCTCTCGTCGAACAGGCAGAGGTCGACGCCGGACGCCGCCTCCGAGTAGATGGCGAAATTCGTTCCGGTGCCGTCCCATGTCGCGCCGAGGGGAGACGGCACTCCGGGTCGAACGACGAGAGGGATCATGGGGATCGAAAACCTTCAGGCACGCGAGGCGCCGATGGAGTCACGTCGTCTATCGGTTGCGCAGCCATTTCGCCTCGCGCCTGCGCTCTTGCCACGCCTACGCGCCGCCCCCGCCGTGTCGAGATCGCTCGATCTCGACGAGCACACGCACGGACACGACTTGTTGCTCGACGTCGGCCGATACCGGGCTCTCCTGGTCGATCGATCGTTCGAGCTCTTCGATTTTCTGCGAGAGACGTTCCTGCGTCGACGCGGACGGCACACCCTCCAAACGGTCCCAAGCTTCGGAGAGCAATTCCCTCAACGTCGACGGCGATTGCTGCGAGCGTGTCATGGGGGTTCCTCGGCGCGGCGATTCTGCACGAGCCGTGCCTGGCGACGGCTCGACGCTCGGCGCTGGCGCGCTTGTCGCAACTCGGCGGACTCCACGCATGAACGCCAAGCCGATTCCCGCCTTCACTCACCCGCGCCT
The DNA here is from genome assembly GCA_043785585.1 of Deltaproteobacteria bacterium. Taxonomy (GTDB): domain Bacteria; phylum Myxococcota_A; class Polyangia; order Polyangiales; family Polyangiaceae; genus JBBQXV01. The sequence goes on from JAYVXB010000111.1 coordinate 3,339, forward strand.
CGATCACGGTGCGATCGGCAACGGGCGCGTGATCGCGCTCGTGTCGCCCACCAGCGCGATCGAGTGGCTTTGCATGTCGCGCTTCGATTCTCCATCCGTCTTCGGACGACTGCTCGACGCAGAACGCGGCGGAACGTTCCGCATCCTCTCCGGCGCCCGCGAGATCCGCGGCTCGCTTCGGTACCTGCCGAACACCAATGTGCTCTCGACGCGCTTCGACGACGGCGATGCCTCGTGGGAGATCGTCGACTTCGCGCCACGCATTCCCGCGGGCTTGTCCGTCGAGGTTCCGATCGAAGTCGTTCGGCTCGTTCGCCCGCTGCGCGGTCAGCCGCGCCTCAGCGTCGATTTCGATCCGCGACCCGACTATGCGCGAGGGACGCCCGAGCTCCGCGAGACGACGCACGGGATCGAGGTCGTGAGCGGAACCGCGTCGCTCCACTTGACGACGAACGTTCCGGTTCCCTACGTCCTCACGAAGCGCGAATTCGTGCTCTCGTCGCCCGTCTTCTTCGTCCTGCGCCATGGCAGCGCGCGCGCGCGCGAGCTCGCGCAGGTGACGCACGATCTCGACTCGACGGTGGCGGGGTGGCGCGCGTGGTCGAAGACGTGCGCCCTGCCGACGTTCGCGCCGGCGGCGGTGATGCGATCGGCGCTGTGCCTCAAGCTCCACGCCTACCACGACACCGGCGCGATCATCGCCGCCGCGACGACGAGCATTCCCGAAGCGATGGGCACGCCGCGAACCTGGGACTACCGCTATTGCTGGCTCCGCGACGCAGCGTTCGTCGTCGAAGCGTTGCGACGCTTGGGGCACCTCAACGAGGGGGAGCAATTTCTCGACTTCCTTCGAAACGTCGCCGAGTCCGGGCCGCTGCAGCCGCTCTACGGCATCGACGGAAATCGCGATCTCAAAGAAGAAATTCTCCCGCACCTGGCGGGCTTCGGCGGGAGCGGCCCGGTTCGCATCGGCAACGCGGCCTCCGAGCAGCGGCAGAACGATTTGATGGGCGAGCTCGTGCTGTGCATCGAGACGCTCCTTTCGGATCCGCGCATCGTCGACGAGACCCCGGAGCGCTTCACGCGCTTGCTCGAGCGGCTCGTCGAAGAGGCGATCGTCGCGGCGCCGACTCCGGACACGGGCATCTGGGAATTTCGCACGATGCTGAAGCCGTACACATTTTCGCGTGCGATGTGCGCGGTCGCGATTCAGCGCGGCGTCGCGCTCGCGCGACATCTCGGCCGAGCCGATCTCGCCGACCGTTGGGAGCCGATCGCGCAGCGTGAACGCGAGGAAGTGCTCTCGCGCGGATACAACGCGACCGTCGGACACTTCACGCAATCGCTCGACGGGGTGCACGCCGATGCATCGCTCCTCCTCTTGCCGACGCTGGGCCTCATCGACGCGCGCGATCCGCGCTTCGAGTCGACCATCGCTTCGTACGAGAACAAACTGGTCGATCGCGGACTCATGCTCCGCTATCGAAACGAGGACGACTTCGGCCAGACGACGAGCGCGTTCACGATCTGCTCGTTTTGGTGGGCCGAGGCGCTCGCTCTCGCGGGGCGGATCGACGATGCGATTGCCGTCTTCGAACGCGTCGCCGCGTTTGCCAATCCAGTCGGGCTCTTTTCCGAGGACGTCGAGCCGAACACCGGCGCGCTCCTCGGTAACTTCCCCCAGGCGTACACCCACGTCGGGCTCATTCACGCAGCGATGACGATTGGCGAGCTGCTCGAGGCGCGCGACGGCAAAGTGCGGGCATGGGCTTGAACGTCAGCGCCTGCGACGATCCGCGCCACGAGCGTGGGGGCCGAAGTCCGTTCGCGGTGTCCGCTACGCCGAGCTACGCTCGCCCTGTTGCGCGCGGCCGTGCGCGAGCGCGGGCGTCGTCTTGGCGTTGCACAGCGCGAGCTCGGGGTAGCTCGCGAACCACGAAAGAGCGTCCGCGCACCTTTCGACGAGCGGGCACCGTTCGGCGAGCCATTCCGCGCACCACGCCGCGAGGGCCACATCCCCTTCGACGCTCGCCGCCGCCCCGACGAGCGCCACGACGTCGCATCCGTGACGCATGCCGAGGAGCGTGGCGCGATACGACTCTTCCGACGTGAGCGTGAAGTCGACGACGTAATCGCGAACGTTGGAGAGAAGCGCGCCGACGATTTTTCCGACGCTCATCAGCTCGATCCCTCGACGCGTGGCGTGGCGCTCCAGATCCGCCTCGGCGCGCTTTGCGTGCGACGACACCGCGCGAAGCGCGAGCCCCGGCAGCGTCTGTCCCAAACGGTCGGCTTCGACCGCGCAATGGCGGACCGCCGATCGCTCCGTCTGAAAGAGCTCTCCAAACCGCGCGTCCACGAGGCTGGCGGGCCTATTCATCGCGCGGCCTTGCCGGCCCGTTGACGGAGGCGGAGCGACTCGTATCCATCGAACACCGACCGTTTCAGCTCGGAGGCGAGAAGGACGACAGCGCGCTGCAGGTGAAACCATGCGGTGCGCGCCTCGGACGCGATGGCGTGAATCGGGACGTGCGGTCGCGCGTGGGAGGCGGGCGCGGCGGAGGGAGCAGTCGAGGTGGTCGGCATGCTGGGTGTTAAGCAAACGCGGGGCCGAAGGGCGTCGCTCGTGCGAGACGCATTTGCGTGCGAGGCACGCCGCCACAACGCTACGTCGACGCCACGCGTGTGCTGTGCGATCCGAGGCGCATCTCGCACCGCCGAAGCGCAGGCGCTCGGCATTCGCATTGCACGGTGCTCGTGCCGCCAGGCCATCGGCAACGGGCCGAGCGTGGCGGGAGAGCGACGGCGCCGCGCAGATGAGAACGACATCATTCGGCACGACTCCTTCGGCGCGAGACGCGCACGCGGCCCGCGAGCCTGACGGCGCGCGAGCGGTCCCAGCGAGTCGTCGGCGTTATCCGATTGGCTGTGAGACGGACGCTGCGGGCGGCGCGCACTTCCGCGTCTGGGCACCGCGCCAACCGTCGCTCTTCCTCGCGCTGAACGATCGCGCGCCGATTCGCATGGCGCGTTCCTCGGACGGATACTTCGAAGTCCGCGCGCCCGAATCCGCGGACGGAGACCGCTACGTGTTCGTGCTCGCCGACGGCACCAAGCTGCCCGATCCTGCGTCGCGCTCGCAGCCCGATGGTCCGCATGGTCCGTCGCGCATCGTCGATCCGACGCGCTTTCGCTGGACGGACCACGCGTGGCAAGGCGCGCGATTGCGCGGGCAAATCGTGTACGAGATGCACGTCGGGACCTTTACGCGCGACGGCACATGGGCCGCCGCGGCTGCCGAGCTCCCCGAGCTCGCGCGGCTCGGCATCACGCTGATCGAGATGATGCCAATCGCCGATTTTCCCGGCTCGTTCGGTTGGGGATACGACGGAGTCGACTTCTGGGCGCCCACGCGCCTCTATGGCGCCCCCGACGATCTTCGCGCCTTCATCGATCGCGCGCATTCGCTCGGCATCGGCGTGATCCTCGACGTCGTCTACAATCACGCCGGCCCGGACGGGAATTACCTCGCGCAGTTTGCCGAAGAGTACTTCAGCCCGCGCCACAAGACCGATTGGGGGGCCGCCATCAACTTCGACGGCGAGCGTTCGGTGCACGTGCGCGAGTTTTTCGTCGAGAATGCGGGCTACTGGATCGAGGAGTTTCACTTCGACGGGCTTCGCCTCGATGCGACCCAGAACATTTACGACGACTCGGACGATCACGTCCTCGCCGCGATCGGGCGTAGAGCGCGGGTCGCCGCCGGAAAGCGGTCGATCGTCCTCATCGGAGAGAACGAGCCCCAAGAGACGCGCATCGTTCGCCCTCACGGCAAAGGTGGATATGGTATCGACGCGCTCTGGAACGACGACTTTCACCACAGTGCATTGGTGGCTCTTACGGGGCAATCCGAGGCCTACTATTCGGACTACACAGGATCTCCACAGGAGATGATCTCCGCCGTGAAGTGGGGATACCTCTACCAAGGTCAGCGCTACGAATGGCAGAAGCAACGAAGAGGAACGCCGGGTCTCGACCTCGAGCCTGCGCGCTTCGTGGCCTTCCTCGAGAACCACGATCAGATCGCGAACACGGCGCGCGGCGAGCGCGTGCACGCGCGAACGAGCCCCGGCAAGAACCGAGCGTTGACCGCGCTCCTCCTCCTCGCGCCGTGGACGCCGATGCTCTTTCAAGGTCAGGAGTTCGGATCGTCCGCGCCCTTTTTCTACTTCGCCGATCACGAGGACGAGCTCGCGCGCCTCGTGCGCGAAGGACGCGGGACGTTCCTCGCGCAGTTTCCGTCGGCCGCGCTCGAGGCGGTGCAGGCGCAGCTCGCGCCGCCCGACGCACAGGAGACCTTCGCGCGCTGCAAGCTCGACTTCGAAGAGCGTGCTCGCCACGCCGCGACGTACGCGCTGCACGCCGATCTCATCGCCCTCCGAAAGCGCGATCCCGTGTTCTCGGCTCAACGGCCGCGCGGGGTCGACGGCGCGGTGCTGAGCTCGGACGCCTTCGTGCTCCGCTTCTTCGATGACGACAATGGCGACCGACTCCTGATCGTGAACCTCGGCAGGGATCACGATCTCGTACCCGCGCCCGAGCCGCTGCTCGCGCCGCCGGCCGGCGCACGCTGGACCGTGGTGTGGTCGTCCGAAGA
>JAYVXB010000112.1:0-7972 GCA_043785585.1 Deltaproteobacteria bacterium
TTGCCCGCCGGGCTGCGCGCGTGCGTGCTCGTGTGCGACGACGATCGCGACATTCGCGAGGTGGTCGGCGCGATGCTCGAAGCGGTCGGCCTCGACGTCGAGACCGCGACGAGCGGCGAGCAAGCGCTCGAGCGGATCCGCCTGAAGAAATACGATTTGCTCGTCCTCGACTGGAACCTGCCCGGCATGACGGGCATCGAGCTGTGTCGCCTCATTCGCCGCGAGGCAGTGATCGCAGCGCTCCCCGTTCTCTTTCTCACCGCGCACGCATCGTCGAAGGACATCGTCGAGGCATTCGCGAGCGGCGCCGACGACTACGTCGTGAAACCGTTCCGCGCTCCCGAGCTCGGCGCGCGCATCTTCGGCCTGCTGCGGCGCGTGCGCGTCGCGCAGTCGGCGACCTGACGCTGACCGGAACGGCCATGGCGATCGACGACGACGACGACGAGATCACGGTCGATACCGACGACCCCGACCCGAACGAAGCACCGCCGTCGCTGCGTGGCGTAGGTCGCGTGATCGCCGTCGGCGGCGGGCGCGGCGGCGTCGGCAAGAGCCTCGTCTCGGTGAACCTCGCTGTCTATTTCGCGCAGCTCGGAAAGTCGGTCGTCCTCGTCGACGCCGATTCCGCGGGCTCGAACGTGCACGCGCACTTCGGCCTCCGCGCGTCGAGCCACGATCCCGCGCTCGACGACGCGACGACGGTGCCGCTCCGCAACTCGCTCGTTTCGACGAACGTCCCGGGGCTCGATTTGCTGCCGGGTCCGCACGACTCGATCGCGCCGCCGCTCGCGCTGCGCGCAGGGAGAAAGTCGCGCTGGGTGTCGCGCCTCCGATCGCTCCCGGCGGAGTACCTCGTCATCGACGTCGGCCCCGGTCACGGGCACCTCGCCGTCGATCTCATGCTGTCGGCGGACATCTCGATCGCCGTGACGGTCCCCGAGCCGCCCGCGATCGAAGCGACGTACAGGTTTCTCCGCGCGTCGTTTCGACGTCGACTTCGGCGCGCGCTCGTTCGCGATCGTTTTCGTCTCGGGCTCGTCGAGCGCGCGCTCAAAGAGATGGGCACGCTGCCAGCGCCGATCGATCTCGTACGGCAGCTCGCGAAGATGGACAAAGGGCTCGCGGATCTCGCGTGGCGCGAAGCGCAGGTGTTTCGCACGCAGCTCGTCGTCAACCAAACGCGCGTACGTACGGACCTCGAGCTCGGCAACTGGATGAGCGGACTCGCCGCACGCCACTACGGCCTGAAGCTCGACGAGCTCGGCCACATCGAGCACGACGACACCGTGTGGTTGACCGTCCGCCGCAACAAGCCGCTCCTCGTCGACAGCCCGACGTCGAAGGCCGCGCGCAACATCGAGCGGATCGCGCGCCGCGTCCTCGCGCTGACGACCGCGCGCGTCGAGCGCGGCACCATCCCGCCCCCGTTTCCGACCGACGAGCCGACGCTCTACGGCGTGCTCGGCGTCACGCGATCGGCCAACGACGAAGAGGTTCGACGCGCGTACAAACGCCAGCGCGAGATCTACGGCCTCGAGAGCGTCGCGACCGCATCGCTCCTCACGGAGCCGCAGCTCAAGGCGGCGCACGCGCGTCTCGACGAAGCGTACGACACGCTCCTCGATGCCGTACGCCGCCGCGCGTACGATCTGTCGACGTTCGCCGACCACGAGCCCGAAGCGCTCGTCGCGCGCGTGACGAAGCCAGCGCTCGCCGCCGAACAGCTCATGTTGCAGAGCGAGCTCGAGCGCGAGATCGGCCCCGACACGGAGTTCAGCGGGACGCTCCTCCGCAAGGTGCGCGAGTCGCAAGGCGTCGAGCTCGGCGAGATCGCCTCGCGCTCGAAGATCGCGCGCATGCATCTATCGGCGATCGAAGAGGAGCTCTACGACGAGCTTCCTGCGCCTGTGTACGTACGCGGCTTTCTCACCGAGCTCGCGAAGTACCTCCGCCTCGATCCATCGCAAGTGCACAAGACGTACTTGCGAAGGATGCGCGAGGCGATGGCGGCGAGCGGCAAGGCGGGGCATTGACGTCGCGTGGCCGAGACTAAGGACGACGCTCGGCGCGCGAGCCTCTTCGGCGCGCTCCTCTTCGTGATCGCGCTCGCGCCGCGGCTGTACGTCGCGCTGGCGTGGGCGGGCGAGGCCGTGTGGGACGGACACTATTACGATTTCGGCGCGCGGCGGATCGCGGAGGGCGCTGGATATTCTGACGATCGCGTGATCGACGGCGTGACGACGTGGCACCCGTGGTGTCACTACCCGGTGGGGTACAGCGCGTACCTCGCCGCGTTCTATCGCGTCTTCGGCGCGTCGATGCACGTCGCCGCGGTCGTCAACGCATGCACCGGCGCGGCGCTCGCGGTGGTGACGTGGCTCCTCGCGCGGCGCGCGTTCGGACCGCGTCGTGCGCTGGTGGCCGGCGCGCTCGTCGCGTTGCATCCGGGGCTCATCCTCTATTCGGCGCTCGTGATGACGGAGCCGCTCGCGGCGGTGCTGACGCTCGGCGCGTTTTGGGTCGCCGTGCGCGACGCGCGGCCGATACGCGGCGTCGTGCTCGGCGCGCTCGTCCTCGGCGTCGCGGCGCTCGTGCGACCGCAGGCGCTCCTCTGCGCTCCGTTCCTCGCGTTGCTTCTCGTCGTGCGCCGTCGCGACGCCGCCGCGCGCCCATCCTGGCGACGGGTCGGCGTGGTCGCCGTGGCGGCATGCGCGATCGCACTCGTTCCGGTGCTCCCGTGGACCGCACGAAACTGCCGCGTGATGGACGGCTGCGCGCTCGTCAGCACGAACGGCGGCTGGAACCTCGCGATCGGCTCGTTTCCGCGCGCGACCGGACGCTTCGAGACGCTGCGCTCGTCCGACGGGTGCCGCGATGTCACCGGACAGGTGCAACAGGATCGATGCTGGTTCGCGTACGGCACCGATCAAATTCGCGCGCGCACCGCGTGGTGGCTGTCGCTCGTCCCGAAGAAGCTCGGCTTCACGTTCGATCACGAATCGTTCGCGGTGGAATACCTGCACGAAGCGCGACCGGCCGCGTGGCCCGAGGCGCGTCGCGCGGCGATGCGCGATCTCACGTCGACGTTTCATCGCCTGCTCGTGTGCGCGGCGGCGCTCGGATGCGTCGCGTTTCGTTTGCGCGGCGTCGGCGCGGCGGTCCAAGGCGCGCTCCTCTTGCTCGTCGGTGCCCTCTTCTACGTCGCCGTATCGAGCGCGAGCGCCAGCTTCTGGCCTCTCGTCCTTGTCGCCGCGACCGTGCCTTGGCTGCCGCTCCCCGGTCGAGCCGCATGGCCGCCGGCGCTGCTTCTGCCCGTCGCGTTGCTCGGTACGACGGTCGTCACGCACGCCGTCTTCTTCGGCGAGGACCGCTACCACATGGTCGTGACGCCGGTGCTCTGCATCCTCGCGGCGGGCGCGCTCCGACGCGGGGAGAGATTCACAGGAAGATCGAAAGATCGGAAGGTTTGAGGGGCGGTAGGACTGCCGATCTTTCGATCTTCCTGTGAATCTCTCGTCATGGGCCCGCGTCGCCACCGCAGACCGCGGACGCAATCGCACGCGCGCGGTCAGCGGGCGACCCGAGCACGCATTGCGCGGCACCGATGGCGTCGCATCGTGGAAGATTCAAATCGATTTCGCCGCACGGACCTTGGTACGCGGCGACGCGGCAGCCGAGATCGCCCGCGTCGCACGCGCCGCATGCATAGCTCACGCATTTGCCGACGTTCTCCATCGCTTGCCCGCACCCGCCGACAGGCGCTGCGTCCGCGCCCGCGTCGTACACTTCGCCGGCGAGCGCCTGTCCGCACGCGCCCGCGCTCAGCTCGGTGACGTGATCGCTGCCGCGTCGCAACGGTCCGGGGAGAGCGTCGCCGAGAAGACAGCGCGCGCATGGCGGAGCCGACGCGAGGAAGAGCGCGCATTTTTTCGAGCTCGGGTCGGACGCGCACGCATCGCCGAACGCGAAGACCTCCGCGTCGGTGCACGCGCCTTCGACACGCGTCGTCGGTAGGTAGTCGAACGGCGGGAGCGGACGCGGGTCGCGGCTGCATGTCTTCGCGACATCGGCGCCGGCGTCGACACCCGCATCGTCGGCGGTCGACGCACCGGCCGCGCAGCCGACCAGTGCAACGAGCGCCACGCGGAGCCGCGACGACCGCATGGCGTCAGTGTGACCCAACTCGGGGGCGTTCGGCTAGCGTCGAAAAAACGACTGTGCCAATCGCCTTCGGCTCGGCACAGATGCCGCGTCGGCGATCGTGCCAAACACCTACTAGCTGCTGCAATTACGATGGATTGCATCGTGGCACTCACCTTGCTCAATCAGGCGCTCAACAAGGAGACGACGATGCGCAAGGCTCTCGCGGCACTCGGTCTGATGACGACGACGATCACACTCGGCCTGATCGGCGAGGAGGACGCGGCGGCCTGCGGCGGCTGCCTCGGTCCGGCGAACGAGAACCCGACGGTCGTCACCGACCATCGGATGATCCTCTCCATCTCCCCGCAGCAGACGACCCTCTACGATCAGATTCGCTACCAGGGGAGCCCGTCGTCGTTCGCGTGGGTGTTGCCGATCAACGGCGAAGCGAAGATCGGTCTCAGCGCCGACGCCGTGTTCAGCGCGCTCGATCAGAATTCGCAGACGTCGATCGCGGCGCCTCCTTCGTCGTGCGCTCCTCCGCCGTCGTGCGGCAACTTCGGTGCGGGTGCGTCGTCGGACGCGTCGTCCGGAGCGTCCGACTCCGGAGTCGTCGTCACGCATCACGACGTCGTCGGTCCGTACGAGACGGTGCAGCTTCACTCGACGGATCCGAACGCGCTGAACAACTGGCTGACGACGAACGGGTTTGCGATCCCTTCCGACGTCGCGCCGATCATCACGCAGTACGTGAACGAGCATTACGATTTTCTCGCGCTGAAGCTCGTGCCCGGCGCGGGCGTGCAAGCGATGCGTCCGGTGCGTGTCACGACCGCGGGCGCGTCGCCGGTTCTGCCGCTGCGCATGGTCGCCGCCGGCACGGGCGCGACCGTCGGCGTGACGCTCTGGCTCGTGGCCGACGGACGCTACGAGCCGCAGAATTTCCCTACGTTTCGGATCGACGACAGCGAGCTCGTGTGGGACTGGGCGCAGAACCAGAGCAACTACCGGACGCTCCGCGCGCAGAAAGAGGCGGCCACGAACGGACGCGGCTGGGAGCTCGAGAGCTCGATCAATGGGAGCCAGCTCGGGATCAGCAACCAAGTGAGCTTCCTCGCGAACGGGAATCCGTATATCGACGCGGGTCTCGAGTACCCGCCGGTGCCGGCGACCGACGCGGCGCCGGGCGAGACGTCTGCACAGCAAATGCAGGAAGACCTCGCCGCGCTCTTCGCGGGGATCACCGGCGGTCAGTTCCGCCTCACGCGGTACCGCGCGGATCTCGCGCACGCCGCGCTCACGACCGATCTCGTGCTCCGCGCCTCTGCGGATCAATCGGTCGCATCGAACTTCCATCGCACGACCGCATCGGTCGGCACGCCCGTGTGCCCGAGCTACCCGCCGTGTCCGCCCGACTACAGGGGCGACGGCGGCGTCGGCGTCGACCCTCAGCCCGGCGGCGTCACCTACGACAACGGCGGGCACGGCGACTCGTTCAACTGCGCGACGGCGCCGGCGCTCGGTGCCGACTCGGTGCTCACGTTCGGCGGCATCGCCGGATTGCTCGGCTTCAGCCTCCTCCGCGGGCGGCGTCATCGCCGCAAGTAACGGACTTTTTCTCCTCCTCCTCCCTCGAAACGCTTCCTTTTCTTCTGCGCCGCGCGGCCCCACCCCGCGCGGCGTTCTGTTTTTGTGGATGCCACAATGTGCCGCACGCGACATTCGCGTGATGCGTCGGGGGCGATCCACCTGCATAATTTACGATGAATCGTGACGTGGCACGCTGGAACAGCTCGTGCTCTACCCGTGCCGTACCCAGCGGAGGTAATCATGCGCAAAGCGACGATGGTGATCGGGATCTTGGCGACGGTGGCATCGTTCGCGGTCGTGGCGGAGCGTGACGCTTCGGCATGCGGTGGTTGCTTCCACCCGCCGACGCCGCCGGGCGAGGTCGAGTCCGTGATCACCGATCACCGGATGATCCTCTCCGTGTCGCCGGTGCAGACCACGCTCTACGATCAGATTCGATACCAAGGGCGGCCGTCGTCGTTCGCTTGGGTGTTGCCGATCAACGGCGAAGCGAAGATTGGACTCAGCTCCGACTCGCTCTTCACGACGCTCGATCAGGTCACCGGCACCGTCGTCCAAGCGCCGCCGATGAACTGTCCGGCGCCGCCTTCCAGCTGCGGCCAGTTCCGTGGCGGAGGCACGGCGGGCGCCGACAACGGATCGCCCGCGCCGACGACCGCGTCCGACGCCGGCGTCGTCGTCACGCACCAAGAGACGGTCGGACCGTACGAGACGGTGCAGCTCCACTCGACCGATCCGAACGCGCTCACCGACTGGATGACGTCGCACGGCTACTTGATTCCCGACGACGTGAAACCGATCGTGCAGGCGTACGTCACCGAGCACTACGATTTCCTCGCGCTCAAGCTGGTGCCGGGCGCGGGCGTGCAGGCGATGCGACCGGTGCGCGTCACGACGGCGGGAGCGTCGCCGGTGTTGCCGCTTCGCATGGTCGCCGCGGGAACGGGCGCGACGGTCGGCGTCACGCTTTGGGTGATGGCGGACGGACGCTACGAGCCGCAGAATTTCCCTGCGTTCCGCGTCGCCGACGGCGACATCGTCTGGGACTGGACGTCGAGCTCGAGCAACTACCGCGACCTTCGCGCGAAGGGCGAGGCGGCGCTCGCCGGACGCGGCTGGGAGATCGAGAGCTCGACGTCGCAGTCGCAATCGGCGCTTCGTCAGTACGTCACGAACATCGGGCGGGGCGGTCCGAACGGCGGTCCAGATTATCTGCCGGTCAACGGGCCGGACGGCGGAACGGTCGTCGAGACGCCCGAGCAAGTGCGGCAAGACGATCTCGACGCGCTCTTCCAGGGGATCGGCCTCACCGACGGTCAGGTGCGGGTGACGCGCATGCGTGCCGATCTCGCGCACGCCGCGCTCGCGACGGATCTCCTGCTCACGGCGTCCGCGGATCAATCGGTCGCGAGCAACGTTCGGCAGGTGACGCACGAAGCGAGCGAGCCGCTCTGCCCGATCTACGACGGGCAGTGCAACCAAGTCGGCACCGCGCCGCGGAGCCAAGTGCTCAGCGCGACGCGGAGCTCGTTCAGCTGCTCCACGTCGCCCGACCAAGCCTCCAACGTCTTCACGGCGCTCGGGCTCGCGGCGTTCGGCGGCGCGATCTTGTTCGGCTCGCGCCGTCGCCGTCGCTGACGAGAAGGCGCAGGCGATTCCTGGTACCGTGCGCGGATGATCGGCCGCCTGACCGGTAAGGTGGTGGAGCTCGAGACGGAGCACGCAGCTCTGCTCGACGTCGGCGGCGTCGGGTACGAGCTGTCGGTGCCGCTCGGGACGCTCGGACGCGCGCGCGTGGAGGCCGACGGGCGCGTGACGCTCTTCGTGCACACGCACATGCGCGAGGACGCGCTCATGCTCTACGGGTTCGCGACGGACGCCGAGCGCACGGCGTTTCGAACGCTCATCGGCGTGTCGAACGTCGGGCCGAAGATCGCGATGGCGGTGCTCAGCGCGCTGCCGGCGGACGAGCTCGCGCGCGCGATCAACGCGAAGGACGTCGTGCGCCTCACGGCGATCTCGGGCGTCGGCAAGAAGACCGCGGAGCGCCTCGTCCTCGAGCTGCGCGACAAGCTGCCGATGGGGCGCGCTGTTGCCGGCGGGGGCGCGTCGACCGCATCGGCGACCACGGTCGCGCGCGGTGGCGGATCGAACGCCGAGCTGTTGCGGAGCGCGCTCGCGAACATGAGCTTTCGGCCGCCGGAGATCGACCGCGCGCTCTCCGCGCTCGACGCCG
>JAYVXB010000113.1:0-23275 GCA_043785585.1 Deltaproteobacteria bacterium
GACCTCGCGTGGGGCTTCTACGCGCGACGTCGTCACGCCTTCCGCATCGCACCGCCTCATCCCGCGATCTCCCTCCTCGCACGTTGGACCGCGCTCATGCGTGACGGCGCGTTCGCGTGCACGACCAACGTCGACGGTCAGCTGCAGCGGGGGCTCTTTCGCGCGGACCGCATCGTCGAGGCGCACGGCGCGATCGAGTGGCTGCAATGCGCACGCAACTGCGGCACGCCGGTCTTCGCGGGTGGGCTCGTCGACGTCGCGGTCGTCCCCGCGACCGGACGCGCGCGCGGATCGTTGCCCGGATGTCCGTCGTGCGGCGGCCTCGCGCGCCCCAACATGAAGCTCGCGGGCGACGAGATGTGGGATCCGGCGCGCGCGCAAGAACAGGAAGAGCGAATGAACGAGTGGCTCGCCGACGTGCGCGGGCGGCGGGGTCGCAAGGTCGTCGTGGTCGAGTGCGGTGTCGGAGACTCTGCAATGCGCGCGCGCGGCGAGCGCGTGGCTTCGGCGATGGAAGGGACGCTCGTGCGGATCGACGCGCGTGACGCTCGCGTGCAGCGCGACCACATCGGAATCGCGATGGACGCGGGTGAAGCGGTGGAGCGGATCGAGGTCGAGCTACGGAAGCTGCTCTAGGCCTTCTTTGACGCCGTCCACTTCAGAAACGCCTCCGCCGGCCACGTGTTCGCGATCTTCTCCGGCGCGAGCCACGCGCGCTCGCAATTGAGCTTCGCGTACTTCACGCGCGCGAGCTCGTCGGAGTGATGCGCGTCGCTCGTGAGCACGAACGTGGCCTTGCTCGTTCGCGCACGCCGCAGCGCTTCGACGGACATGTCGAGCCGAGGCAATCCTCCGTTCACTTCGAGCGCCGTCCCCGTCTGCTCCGCGGCCGCGAGGACGGCGTCGAGATCGAGCTCGATCGGCGGCCGCGCGCCGATGACCCGCGCCGACAGGTGTCCGATCATGCGCACCGTCGGGTCGTGCATCGCGGCCACGATGCGCTTCGTCTGCGTCGCTCGATCGAGATCGAAATGGTCGTGCACCGACGCGATGCAAAAGTCGAAGCCTTTGCGGAACTCGAGATCGTAGTCGAGCGCGCCGTCGGGTCCGATGTTGAGCTCGACACCGTGCAGCAGCGACAGCGAATCGCCGAGCTCGCGCCGCATGGCCTGAACCTTCGCACGCTGCTCGACGAGTAGCTCGCGACCCACGCCCGAGAGCGTCCCCTCCGCGTGATCCGTGATCGCGAGCGCGCGATAGCCGAGCGCCTTTGCTGCCGCGACCACTTCGTCGAGCGTCGATCGACCGTCCCCCGAGAGCGACGTGTGCACGTGAAAATCACCGAGCACCGCGCCGATCGCCCTGGGGAGCGTGCCGTTCTCTGCGGCTTCGATCTCGCCGGCGTCTTCTCGGAGCACCGGCGGAATGAACGGCAGGCCGAGCGCTTCGTAGATTTGCTCTTCGGTCTCGCTCGCGATGATCTTGCCGCCGTCGATTTCCGAGAGCGCGTACTCGTTGAGCGTCCACCCGCGAGCGAGCGCGCGCTGCCGCAGCTTGATGTTGTGACCTTTGCTGCCGGTGAAGTAGAGGCGCGCCGCGCCGAGCTGGTGCTCCGCGACGACACGAAGATCGATCTGCGTGCCACGGCGAGTGACCACGCTCGTCTTCGATTCGCCGCGACCGAGCACGCGGTCGACGAAGCTCAGCGCGACGAAAGCGTCCATCACCCCCGTCGCCGCCCCCGCGGCCGCCGCCACCACGACGTCGATGTCGCCCACCGTCTCCGCGAATCGCCGGAGCGATCCGCAGTACGACGCATGCGTCACGCCGGGCAGCTCTCGCATGCGCGCCGCGATGCGCTCGGCGAGCGGGAGCGCGACCGAAATCGGCGTGCGATCCAGCGGCCCCTGCTCTTCGAGTCGCGCGACCGAGATGGCTATCTTCTCTTCGGACTTTTCGCCGAATCCTTTGAGCGCGCGAAGCTTCTTCTCGGCGAGCGCCTTCTTCAGATCCTCGAGCGACTGCACGCCGAGCTCCGCGCGAAGCTTGTTCACTGCCTTCGGCCCGAGCCCTTGAATCCGCAAGAGCGCGACGACGCTCGACGGGTGCTTCGCGCGCAGCCCTTCGAGCTTGTCGACCTTGCCGTTCTCGAGCAGCTCTTTGATCTTCGCTGCGGTGCTCTTGCCGACGCCGTCGATCTTCAGGAGCTCCTTCGTGCTCAGCGTGCCGAGATCGTTCGCCTGCGCGGCGATCGCTTGTCCGGCGCTCTCGTACGCGCGAACGCGAAAGGACTGCGGATCGCCTTCGTCGAGCATCGTCAGCTCGGCGAGCTCGCGCAGCATGTCGAGGATGTCCTGCTTCGTGTCGGCCACGGACTTGACTTAGCGTCAACCGCGCGCCGCGTCGATCGCCTCGAGCGCGCTCTTCGCGCCCATCGCGATCGCGATCTGCCCCTTGGGCACGGCGTGCTCGCGCAGGTTGATCCGTACGAGCGTTCCGCCGGTCAGATACGCGGCGCGCTCGCTGCGCTCTCGCACGGTCGGAATCGCCGTGCCGGCGCCGCACTCGACGACGACGAGCTTGGCGGCCCGTGCGCGCACCTCGGCGAGCCAGGCGTTCAAGCGATCGCGCTGCTCGTCGTAGCGTGTGGTGTCGAAGTCGTCGTCGTCGAACATCCAGAGGTTCGGTCGCGCGAGTGCGCCACATGACGGACATTTCGGAAGCGGCTCGGCGGCGCGGAACGACGCCTCGTCCACGGCGAGCGTGAAGGCGTCGCACGAGAACGACGGCACGCCGCAGCTCGCGGTGCACTGCAGCCAATCGAGGGCGCCGTGGACCTCGTGGACGCGCCCCGGATCGAAGCCCGCGCGCTGGAAGCCGCCGTCGACGTTCGACGTGAAGACGAAGCCGCCGTCCTTCATCGACGCCATCCAGCGCTGCAAGATCCCGAACCCCGCGTGCGGCACCGTGCGCCGATAGAGCTCGAGGCGGTGACCGTAGAACCCCCACGCGAACGAGGGATCCTTCGCCAGCCACTGCGGGTTAGCGAGATCGACGAAGCTGAGGCCGAGCTTCTGGTACGGCGGATACGCCTTCCAGAATCCCTCGTCGCCGCGAAAATCCGGCAGGCCCGAGTCGACGCCCATGCCCGCGCCGGCCGTGATCAAGATCGCCGTCGCGCCGTCCACCGCCGCTGCCGCGCGTTCGATGCTCGAGGGATCCATCGTCATCAAAGGACGCTCTGCCGCGCGAAGATGTTGCGGAGGCGCGCGGGGGGCGCGTCGACGCCGGCGCGGTGCTCCTCGGCGAGGGCTTTGATCCCGTCGAGGCAACGGTTGGACGCGCGCTTCAGCGCCGCGGCGCGCGCCGTCGACGCGCGAAGATCCGCGATGTCGATCTCCTTGCCGAACATCACGTCGATCATGTGATCTCGCGCGGGCTCGCGCCAGTTGCGCTTGAACTCCGTCGCGAGGCTGCTCGTCATGCCGTGCACGAACACGGGCACCACGTGGGCGCTCTTCGCTTCGAGCGCGATCTTGCCGACGCCCGACTGCGCGGGGAGAAACGAGTATGGATCGTCGCCTTTGTTGCGCGTGCCTTCGGGATGAAGACCCATGATCGTGCCGGGTACTTCGAGCTCGGCCACGCAGCGCGCGACGCTGAAGAGGTTGAACCCGGCGCGCTCGCGCTCGCGCATGATCGGCGGGAACATCCGCATCCCGCTCATCGCGATGTTCACCGCGGGGCCGATCGGGTGGTCGTAGAAGAACGTCGAACGGACTGGAAAAAACAGGCGTCGCGGCAGCGTCGTTCTCCAGTAGAGGACCGCAGCGATGATGTAAAAATCGAAGAACGAGCGGTGGTTCGCGACGACGAGGAGCGAGTCGTGCGCGCCGAAGCCTGCGAGGTGCTCGAGGCCGTGCACGCGCAGACGCCGACCGCCGCACGACCAGATCATGAACGCCATGATGGCGTCGTTGACCTTTGCGACCGCGACGGGATGACGCGTGAAAGCGTCGCCGATGCGAAACGCCGTTCGCTCGAGGCGCGTGAGCGTGGCGAGCTGTTCGTCGGTCGGCTGCAGCATCGCGACGAAGAATACTATGCGAGCGACGCGACGAAACCGTCGACGAGCTGCGCGGAGAGCTTCGGCGCTTCCATCATCGGAACATGTCCGATCCCTTCCAGCATCTCGAGGCGCGCGTTGGGCAAGCGTCGCGCGAGCGCCTTTCCCGTCGCGGGATGAATGACGCGATCGTGCTCGCCGTGGATGACGAGCGCCGGCGCGGCGATCGACTCGAGGTCTTCGGGGATGCCGTCGCCGGCTGCGGGCGACACCCATCCGTCGAAGAGGAGCGCTTGCGCGTCGCGTCGCGAGAAGCGCTCGGCGCCGAGATGCCGGCGCATCGCACGCGACGAGGGCGGGACCTTTTGTGCGACGAGGCGAAGGAGGCGATCGAGATCGTCGGGACCGTCCGTGAGCAGCGGGTTCTCGCCGCGGTCGAGCGCGAGGCCGAGCTCGCTCTTCTCGACGATCGGTCCCGCGGATCCCATCAGCGTCATCGACGCCGTGCGTTCGGGAAACTCCGCGGCGAAGCGAATCGCGATCCCGCCGCCCATCGAGTTGCCGACGAGGTGCGCGCGGCGGAAACCGAGCTCGTCGAGCAACGCGACGAGCACGCGCGCTTGGCTCCCGGCCGAGGCGGCGCGTTTCGGGATCGCGCCGGCTGCACCGAAGCCGGGGAGATCGGGGATCACGAGCGAGTGACGACGCCCGAGCATGCTCGCCATGAGCAGCCACCCTTCCTTGTCGCCGCCGAACCCGTGCACCAAGAGGAGCGGCTCGCGCGTCGTCGCGCCGATGCCGAGCCATCCTGCGCGATGACGCAGGAAGTACGGCACGTGCACGCCTTCGATGACCGTCGAGCCGCGACGCACGCCTGCGACACGCCGCGCAACGCCGGTGAGGGTGCGGTATTGCGCTTTGCCGAGGGCGAGCTCGACGTCGCCGAACCGCTCGAGGAGCTCCATGCAGCGAGCGTAGCCGATGGCCGGCCCTCCGTGGAGCGTGGTAGATCTGACCACTGGATCACGGGAGCCGCTCATCCATGAAGGTTCGTTTTCTCGGAGTGCGAGGATCGGTTCCGACGCCGGGATCGTCGACGGTGCGTTACGGCGGCAACACCGTGTGCACCGACGTTCGCCTCGCCGACGGCACCGTGCTCATCCTCGACGCCGGGACTGGGCTCCGCGAGCTCGGGCAAATCCTGACGAAGGAGGCGCACACGGGCGATCTCCACATGCTCCTCACCCACCTTCACTGGGATCACATCCTCGGTCTGCCGTTCTTCAAGCCGCTCTGGAAGAAAGAGACGACGATCAAGATTCATCCGCTCGCGACCGAAGCCCAGCGCCACGCCGCGAGCCGTCGCGCGCTGTTCGACGGGATTCACTTTCCGGTGCGCGCCGCCGACGTGCCGGCGCAGATCGACTTCGTCGCCAACGACGATCCGGTCTGGACGATCGGCTCGGCGCGCGTGTCGCGCATCATGCTCAATCATCCGGGCGGCGCGCAGGGCTACCGCGTCGACGACGCGGACGGCACGTCGCTCGCGTACTTGACCGACAACGAGCTCTCGCCGCCCGGCCCTGCGGAGACGTCGATGGACGCGCTCGCGCGCTTCGCCAACGGCGTCGACCTGCTCATCCACGACGCGCAGTACCTGGCGACCGACATGCCGGCGAAGCGAGGGTGGGGACACTCGACGGTCGACGAAGTGCTCGCGCTCGGGCAAAGCGCAGGGACGAAGCACCTCGTCTTGTTCCATCACGAGCCGGAGCGCGACGACGATGCGCTCGACGCGCTCGGCGTGCTCGCGGAGCAGTTCTTTCACGAGCGTTCGTCGACGACGCGCGGATCGGTCGCGCGCGAAGGGTGGTCGGTCGTTCTCTGATCGAACCGGGTGAGAACGTGTGCCCGTGCGAACGTGCACGGGCACCTGAAGGGGAGGCGCGCATGGCATCGAAGGAACAGGAAGAGCTCGTCGCGAAGATCAAGAAGCTCCTGACGAAGAAGTACGGCGATACCGGCATGGAGAGCATGCGAAAGCTCTTCGACGCGTACGACACGAACGGCGATCAGCGGATCGACGCGAGCGAGCTCGAGCAACTCCTCAAGGACGCGGACGTCGGCAATGGGTTCACGCGCGGCGCGTGGGTCAAGGGCGTCATCGGCGCGCTCGACACGAACGCCGACAAGACGATCGACTGGGACGAGTTCTCCGCCGCCGTGAAGTGACGCTCTCCGCTCGTCGTGTGCGCGCGACGCTGCGATTCAGCGCGTCGCGAGCATGATCGCTGCGACCACGATCGCCGTCGCGACGATCGCGAGGAGGATCGGCCCGATGCTCGCCTTCGGGGCCACCAAGGCCACCGCTGCCTTCGGCGGAATCGTCGCGATCGTCGACGGTACGGCTGCGGATGGTGGGACCGTCACGATGTCTGCCGAGGAGCTCGCCGGTGGCCGATTCGATTCGGACGGCGGCCGCGTGCTGCTGAGGCGCTCGCGCGCTTCTTTGATCGCGTTCGCCGCCTCTTCCGGATCCATCGTGTCGGCCGTGTGAAGCGGCTCTTGCGCCATCCGCGTCGCCGCCGTCACGCGCTGGCTCTCGGGCCCGAGCGCGCGCGCCCCCGACGCCGTGCGATCCGACTGCGACGACGTCCGCTGCGCGCTCGCGTGCCCCTGGCTCGGCGAGGAGGCGCTCGGCGGTCGACCGGAGTCGGTCTTCGTTCGCGGCGGCGGCGGCACCGAGCTCGGCACGCGAACCCGCGTGCTCCCGCGCCCCTCGAGCACTTCTCGGAACGCCGCGCGCATCTCGCGCGCCGTCTGGAAGCGATCCTCCGGACGCTTGTTGAGCGCCTTCATGCAGATCGCCTCGAGCTGCAAATCGACGCGCGAGTCGATGTCGCTCGGCGTCGGCGGCACCTCTTCGACGTGCTTGATGACGAGACGAATCTTGCTGTTCGCGATGAAAGGCAATCGCCCCGTGAGGAGCTGAAACAGGATCACCCCCATCGCATAGATGTCGCTGCGCGCATCGGCCGGCTCGCCGCGCGCCTGCTCCGGCGACATGTACTCGGGCGTTCCGATGAGCATCCCGTGCGCGGTGAGCGTCCCGGTGTGCGTCGCGGCGCTGCTGCTCCCGCGCGGTCCGTCCTCGTCGTCCTTGCTGCTGTCGAGGAGCTTCGCGATGCCGAAGTCGCAAACCTTCACGAGCTCGTACGTCGTCCCTTCGTCGTCCTTCGCCGGAAGGAGCATGATGTTCTCCGGCTTGAGATCGCGATGGATGACGCCCATCTCGTGCGCGACGGCGAGAGCCGCGAGCGCCTGCGACAAGATCCCGCAGATGCGCTCCTTCGAGAGCGGGAAGTCCGCCTTCAACGTGTGGAAGAGATCGCGCCCTTCGATGTACTCCATCGCGATGTAGAGGAGCCCGTTGTCGTCGCCGACGTCGATGACGCGGAGCGAGTTCGGGTGATCCATTCGCGCGGCCGCTTTCGCCTCGCGCTTGAAGCGTGCGGCGTACGCGCCGTCGGCCGGACGGTCGGGATTCATGACTTTGATCGCGACCTTCTTCTTCAACATGAGCTGGGTCGCGCGATACACCGCGCCCATCGCTCCACGCCCCAAGAAGGCGTCGACCCGAAACTTCTCGTCGATGACACGCCCGATCAGGGCATCGTCAGCGGTGTTCGGTTTCGCGTCCACCATAGCCCCCTAGCTTATCGAGGGGGGCGGCCGCTCGCTAGGTGTGTGATCGAATCACATCAGGGTCTTGTTGACCGGCCCGTCGGGAACGCTCACGCCGAAGTCCTGGATGCGCCGAGCGTCGCCCTTTGACACAGCGAAGGCGATGGCGGCGGCGGCCGGAGTGCCCATCTGCGCGCTGTTTCCCCCCGGAACGGGGCGGCCGGTGGTCGGGTCCCAGGTGCTGACAGTCTTGTTCAGTGCAAGATCGCCGAACCACCCGGTCTTGAGATGGCCGTTGCCAAATGCGTAGACCACGTTGTGGTTTGACTCCGTCCCGTCGCCCCAGCCGTCGCGGTCGAGCGCCGTCTTCGGCGTGTCGCCCGTGATCGTGAAGACGAGGTTGTCGCCGAGCGTTTTGTTCTGGCACGACGGATCGGGCGTCGCGAGCGCGTCCGCGAGGAACGCATCGAAGATCTTCCCCAGCATCATGACGGTGTTCGTCATGCTCGTCATGTTTTGGAACGCCGTGTGCGGATCGTCGCGCATCGCCGGCATGATCAACGACGACGTGAGCCCGAGCTTGAACGCCTTGATCGCGATGATGAAGCCGTGCGCGATCTCCATGACGTTCGTCGGCGTGCCGCTTCCGATGCCGTAGCGCGCTTCGTCCGCGGGTTGCACCTTGAGCTGATCGGCGAGGTTCTTCCCGAGGAGGTTCGCGGCGACCTTGCCCGTGTTGTACGTCTTGACGGTCGACGTGCGAGGCGCGGCCGCGTTCAGCTGCAAGAACGCTTTGTAGTACGCCTCGCTCAGCGCGGCGTTCTTCGGATCGAGGAGCAGCGTCTTCGACGCGGCGCTGTTGAAGAGATCGACGAGCCCGCCCGGGTTCGCGACCGTCGCGACGGCAGGCGCGCCCGGCGCCGTTCCGAAGACGAACGGGTTGATCGCCATGACGGGGAGCAAGGTCGGGTTGATCGTCTGGATGGACGCGATCGATGCGATGAGCCCGTTGTTGCCGAGCTGAAGTCCCGTGTTCGGCGTGTTCGTGTGCGTCTGGTTCACGCCCGCGACGAACATCGTCATCTGCTTGTCTTTGCCGAGCGTCTGGAACGGCGAGTACTTGCCGTAGACCGACGGCATGTCCGTCGGCGCGTTCTTCACATCGGCCGTGTTGCCGTAAAAGGCCACCGTGCCGCCGCCTGCCTTCGCGACGTTGACGTACGGGAAGAGCTGCGTGAACCACGCGAGCCCGCCGTTGCCGGCGACGAGGTGGACCGATTTGCTCGTCTTGCTGCACGCGCCTTCGTCGGCCATCGCCGAACCGGAGGTCGACGACAGCACGTCGAGGAAGCGCGACCGCTCGAGGCCGAGCAGCGCCGCGACGGTGGCGCTCCACTTGAGGAACTCACGGCGACGGGGACCAGAGAGCTGCGAAAGGCGCGGATCGAGCATGACCATTTCTCCCGTTATTCCGACGTGTGCGCTGCGCTGAGCAGCGTCGCGACCGCGATCTGGATGCCGAGCTGCGGGGTGGTGGCTTCGGTGACGAGCTGGTTCGCGAGCGTCACGTGCTCGGGACGCGCCGACTTGCCGATGAGGCAGCTGATCCCGTCGGACGTGAACTCGTTGTTCATCACCAGCACGACGCCAGGGCAGCGCTTCGACATCGCGATGTTCGCGACGACTTCGGGCGCGGCCGCGGTGAAGATGTCGAACTGCTTGGCGAGCGACGACGTCGACGGGACGATCTGCTCGGGGACGCGGTTCGCATAGTTCGGAACGCCGAGCGACGACGTGCCGCCTTTGTAGAGCGCGCCCGCGCCCTGCTGCGCTCCGACGTTGACGCCGAGATCGCCGAGGATGTTGCCGAGCGTCGCGTACGGCAGCTTCTGCGTTCCGTGCATCCGCGCGACGACCTCGGGCGATCCGATGGACTGATCGAGGACCTTTTGCTCGCCGGGATCGGTGACGCCGTTGTCGGGTCCGACCGAGGCGCCTTGGTGCTCGAAGGTTCCTCCGGGGCCGCCCGCGAGCGAGTCGGGGTCGGTCGCGAAGCCACCGTTCTGCGAGAGCAGGCGATCGCTCGTGCCGTCGGAGCCGCAGCCGGCGATCGCGATCGCGATCGGCGTTGCGACGAGGAGAGAGAGTCGAGAAAGGTTCATGGTAGCGATTCCTCTCTAGAACCGGACGAAGTCGTCGGAGGTGAAGACGTTTCGGATGAGGCGCTTCACCTTCATGCCGTTCGCCGTGAAATCTTTCGTGAGGTCGTCGGTGACGACGGACGGGATCGTCGCCAGGTCGTTGACGATGTCGCCGCGCGAGAACGCCCAATCCCAGACGCGGTTGACCGCGCAGCGCGCGATGTCGGGATCCGCGGCCATCGCCGCGCCGAGGCTCGGAAGGTCGGTGATCGGCGATCCGTTGCGCCACGCGAGCCCTTGCCCGGCGGGGAGCCAATCGGCCATCGTCGTCGTCGACGGCGGCGTGACTGGCGTCATCACCTTGATGTTCTGCGCGTCGTACACGCCTTTCGCGTCGAAGTGACCGAAGAGCGGCGCGATGTGGTTCATCGTCGTGTGGCAGTTGGCGCAGATGACGGCCGACGTGTCCTGAAAGTTGATGCGCGCCGTCGCGCCGCCCGTGATCGTCGAGAAGTCCCACGGGCTCGTGTAGAGCGACGAGCCCATCGGCACCGGCGTCTTCGAGTACTCGGCCGGGAACTTCGTGCAGACGAACGTCTCTTGGACGAACCGCGCGCGGCGGAACGCCATGTTCGAGTAGTACTGCGCCATCAAGCCGGGGTCGGTCAGGACGCCCGCCGTGACGGTCGATCCGGCGCAGCTCGCCGGCGTGAACGTTCCGTTCGCGAACGTCGGGCACGTGTTGCTCGATGCCGTGAAGAGGTCCGTGTACGGGCGATCGCCGACGACGACGGACGCGGCGAACACCGCGGCGGTGTCGAAGCTCGGTGTGCCGCCGCCTCCGGTCTTCAGCGTGTTGCGCCACCACGTGATCTGCATCTGCGCGAAGCGCGGATCGGCGAGGAGCGCGTCGATCTTCTGCTCGTACGCCGTCTTCGCGAACGTCCCCGTCCCCGCCGCTGCGAGCGCCTGGATGTCGGCGAGCGACGGCAGCGCGCCGACCAGCTTGAGGCTCGCGGTGCGAAGCGCCTCGCTGTAGTTGATCTCGCGCTGCGCGATGTTCGGGTTGTCGCCCGCGTGCGGATCGCCGCCGCCGCCTGGGCCAGTCGTCCCGCCGCCGCCGGCAGCCGGAGCGGGAGGCGCGGTCATCGCCGGAGTGGGATTGCCCGTGCCGACGACTCCGCCTCCGCCGCCGAGCGAGCCTGATCCGTCGTCGGCGCTGCACGCGACGAGCACGCCCGTCAGCCCGATGGCCGCGAGCCCGACGACGCCGCGCACCGCGCCGCGCCTCATCGTCTTCTCTTTCGTCGATTGCTCCATCGTCCGCTCCATCGTCTTTCGACTTGGCCCTTACTTCTCGTTCACCAGCCACGCCTCGATCATCTGGGCGTAGTTCGCCGAAGCATTCTTGAAGGGGTGATTCGCGACGCCGCCGGTGGGCGCCAAAATGATGTCGCTTTGCGCCGCGTTGTTCGGGTCCGCCTTCGCGAGCGCTTGCGCGCACGCCTTCGCGTTGTCCGCGGGGGTGCGCCCGAGCGCCGAGAGATCGAGCGAAGCGTTTCCCGAGCCGCCCGTGTTGTGGCAGTTGAGGCAGCCGTTCTGCTGAATCGCCGGCACCGCGTTCGTCGTGAACGACGCGACCGACTTGCAGCCGCTCGCCGTCGTCGTGCCGCCGTCCATCATGACCGTGCCCGGCTCGAGCTTCGTGAACTCGATCTTCATCTTGTCCGTCGCGCTCCATCCCGTGAGGATGAGGAGGCCCGGGTTCAGCGTCGCGGTCTGGCCCGGCGCGATCGTCTGGTCGGCGTTCGAGAAGCTCGTATCGCGCGTCGGCTCGCCTGCCGCGTGAACGATGTCGAACACCGGAAACACGATGTGGAGCCCGCTCGTTGCCGGCGCGACGAGCTGCATGTTGTGCAGCGTGACGATGCTGCCGCTGATCTGCGCGTTGAAGAGGAGCTTCGCGCCCGCGACGCCCGTGCCGCCCTTCGAGATGTCCACCGAGTTCGCGCCCGGCGTGACCGTGAACACGTCGGTCGCCGGGAGCGCGATCTGGGAGAGCGCCTTCGCCTCGAGCTCGAGCCACGCGTAGACCTTGCCGCGCAGTGGATCGACGAGGTCCGGTCCTTCGTGGCGTCCCTTCGTGAGGAGCGAGCTCGTCGCGACGTCCTTCACGACGATGCCTTTGTAGCCTTTGATCGTCTTGTACGAATCCGGCATCGCGAGGTACGCGGGCGCGTTGCCCTTGCCGTCGGAGTGGCACGCGCCGCCGCACGCCGTCACGAGATCCGCTGCGAGCGCGCGGTACGCGACTTCCGACGCGCTCGGGCCGCCCACTGCGCCGCCGTCACCTGCACCGCCGCCGGGACCCTGGTCGCCGCCACCACCGCCCGCTCCGCCACTCCCGTTCGGTACGAACGGCAGCCCGTTCAGATCTCCGACCGAACCGTCGCCGCAAGCGGCGAGCGTGAGCGCGGCGACGAGGACAACGGCGGGGCTGAGGACTCGAAGCATCGGTTGACTGTCCTTTTGCACGGAGGGGGCCAACGCCGAGCGTTCGGAATTGCCGGCATATTCGCGATCAATACTGTTTGTTTATTGCCTAAGTGGATCATTCGCGGCTCGGGGATGGAGACCAGGTAGGACGGTTTTTTCAAGTGGGAGTGGCCCTCGCGTGTCACCCGAATGGGGGCCCTGGGTGGACAATGGAGTGACCGGGGCGCAAGACGGAGTTGGGCGAAGCCGGCCATTAGCGAGGAGAAGACGTGGACTACGCCGAGCCGCCGCAAATCGTCTTTGCGCAGCCCGCTCCGTGCGCGGACGCGGGGCGCGCAGAGGAGCTCTTGCGCCACACGCTCGCGCCGAGCCGCGCGCCTCGCGCAGGGTGGAGCGTCGCGATCCGGTTCGTGCGTGACGCATCGGGTCTGCGCGCCGAAGGCGAGATCACCGACGACAAAGGCGGCGCCGTCGCGCATCGCGTCTTCACACGCGCGACGCCCGAGTGCGCTGCGCTCTCGCGCGCCGTCGGCGTGTGGGCGTCGCTCGTCCTCGACGCGGAGGTCGACAAGGCCGCGAACGCTCCGCCTCCGCCGCCGCCCGCGCCCGTCAAAGTCTCTGCGCCCGAGCCGCTCGTCCCGTGGCCCGCGCCCGCGCCGCACGAGAAGCCTTCGCCAGAAGCGTACACGCTGCTCAAGCACGACGAGGGAGGTCGCTCTCTCGAGATCGGCGTCGCGTCGTTCTTGATGGGCGGCACCGGCACCGGCGTCCTCGCGGGCCCCGAGATCTTCACCGTGTTCGAAGTGGGTAGCGGCGTCTTCTTGCGACCGACGATCGCGTTCGGGCGAACGCTGCAGTCACTCAAGCCGACGGGCGACGTCTACGGAACGTGGGGCGTCACGCGCTTCGACACGTGCGTGCGCGTGCCCGGGCTCTACATGGATCGGCGCGGGATGCAGCTTGACCTGTGCGGTGGCGCGGACATCGGATTTCTGCATTTCGATCAGGCGTCGTCCTACGGCTCGAGCTTCGGCTCGACGGGGGCGACGGGCACGCCAGCATCGACCGACGCGCGCACGCTCCCGTTCCTCGCGCTCGGCCCGAGCCTCGGTCTTCGCGGCGAGCTCGCCGGCGACTTGTCCGTCGAGATTCGTGGCGTGGCCGGGCTCAACGTCATCCGCGAGTCGTTCTACGATCCTGCGTTCGGCGCGCGCGTCGATCCGCCGCTCTTCAACGCACGCGTCGAGCTCGCGCTCGCATGGAGGGTACGTTGAGCGCGACGGACACCAGCCAGAGCGGCCATCTTCGAGCGATGAGCTCGGATTTCGCCGCGCGTGTTCTCGCCATTCCGCAGACGCCGACCGATTCGCTCGTCCCGCCGCCTCCGCCCTCTTCCGACGTATGTGTCGTGCCGCAGGCCGTCGAGGTTCGTTCGGCGCGCTCTATCCACGATCGCGCGCGCGCGTTCCGCGCGATGTACGAGCAGCAGGTCGACTTCGTGTGGCGCAACCTCCGGCGACTCGGCGTCGCGATGGGTGAGGCCGACGACAAGGCGCAAGAGGTGTTCGTCATCGCGCACCGTCGCTTCGGCGATTTCGAAGATCGCGGGCACGGTCCGCGCGCGTGGCTCTTTCAGATCGTTCTGCGCGTCGCCTCCGATGCGCGCCGCCACCGACGTCGTCACCCCGAGGAGCCGGACGGCGGCGACTCGTTGCAGACGCAATCGGTCGAAGCGTCGCAAGCCGACGACGTCGCGCGACGCGAGGCGATCGGTCGGCTCGATCGCGCGCTCCAGACGATCGACGTCGGACGTCGCGCGGTGCTCGTGCTCCACGAGATCGAAGAGATGACGGCGCCGCAGATCGCCGAGATCCTCGGCATCCCGCTGAACACGGTCTACTCGCGACTGCGCGTGGCGCGCGGTGAGCTCGAGTCGGCGCTTTCGACGTCCGCTGGAGGTGAGCGATGATCGAGCTCTCTACCCAAACCCGCACGCTTCTCGAGAGCGCTCGAGCGGAGGCGCCGTCGTTCGCGGCGCGCTCCAAGATTTGGAGCGGCGTTTCGGCGGCGTCGGGTCTCGCCGCGGGCGTGGGCGCAGCGACCGGGGGCTTTGGCGCGGGTGGGTCGACGGCGCCGGCGGTCGGCGTGGCGGGGGCGACCGCCGGAAGCGTGGGCGGCGCCATGGGTGCGGCGAAGCTGCTCGCGACGGGAGCGCTTCTCGGGAGCGCGGTGACGATCGGGCTCGCGCTGAGCGCGATGTACGTTCGCCCGGTCGCGCCGCCCATCGAAGCGCAGACGCAGATCGCTGCGGCGATGACGACGGCGACGACGATCCCAACCGCGACCCCGACCCCGACCCCGACCCCGACCGCGACCGCGACTACGACTGCGACCGCGACCGCGACCGCGACCGCGAGCGCGACTGCGACCGCCGCCTCTGCGCGTCCGCTCGCGCGGCTCGTCGTCGGCGTTCCTCCCGCGTCCACCGAGGACTCTCTCATGCGCGAGGCCTCGCTGGTCGCCGAGGCGCGCAGCGCGCTCGCGCGTGGCGATGCAGCGGCCGCGCTTCGCGCCGTTCGCGCCGCGCGCCAACTCCCGTCGCACTTGCTCGAGCCCGAGGAGCTCTCGCTCGAAGCGCAGGCACTTCGCGCGCTGGGGCTCGCCGCCGAAGCCACCGCTGTCGACGGTGCGCTCAAGGGCAAGTACCCCGACCACGCGCTCGCCCGTTAGTCGCGCATCTGTACGAAGGACGTACACGTCCATCGTTGCGTGGACACGCCCGCGTCCCCCCTCGTCGCGGGCGACGCGAGAGTACGAACGGCGCGCCGCTGGTTTGGCCTGTGATGGTGCGAGCAGGGTGTACAGGTCCCGCGAGAACGGACGCGACGTCGCAGAGCGCTCTGGCGGAGCGAATCTTGCGTAAGGGCGCGCGCTGACGACTCGAGGAGCCCACCTGATGAAATCGAACGTCTTTCCCGTACTCGTAGTGTTCGCCACGGCCTTCGGATTCGCTGCGTGCGGCGGCTCGACCGCCGGCAGTCCCGCCGCGCCGAGCCCCGACGCTGGCGACACGACAGCCGACGGCGGCGCGGTCGTCATCGACGCGGCACCCGAGGCCGATCCGCCGCCGCTCGATCACGGCAAGCCGACCACCACGTACCCCGCGTTCAAGGTCGACGGCGCGCAGCTCGTCGACAACAGCGGCGACCGCCTCAAGACGCCCACCATCGTCACGGTGACGTGGGACACCGATCCCGACCAGGCGAAGCTCGAGGCGTTCGGCGACGCGATCGGCGGGACGGACTACTGGAAGGCGGTCACCGCAGAGTACGGCGTCGCCCCGGCCATCAGCGGGATGACGAATCACGTGCGGATCCCGGTCACAGCGGCGTCGCCGTTGCCCGCGTCGCTCGGCCAGCAGGATCTCGATACCCTCGTCGCGACCAAGGCGGGCACGTCGATGACGTCGGGATGGCCGGCGCCGACGAGCAACCACGTCTACATCGTCTATCTTCACCCGAACACCATCCTCGATTTCGGTGGTGGTGCGAGCGCGTGCACGGTCGGCGTCGGCGGCTACCACGACAGCACGATGGTCAACGGCGCGGACATCTCGTACGCGATCGTCCCGCGCTGTAGCTTCCACATGTTGACGGCGTTCGACGCGACGACGATCACCGCCAGCCACGAGCTCGCCGAAGCCGCGACCGATCCGCGCCCCGGCAACGGCATCTACGGCTTCGACGACAACCACTTCGCGCTCGAGCAGTGGCAGCGCGGCAACGTCGAGGACGGCGATGCGTGCGAGTTCTTCAAGGACTCGGAGTACAAAGAGACGGATCCGTTTCCGTACTTCGTGCAGCGGCAGTGGTCGAACGTGGCGTCGGCCGCGGGCCACGACCCGTGCGTCCCGTCGGTCGGTCCGTACTTCAACGTGACGCCGCTCTCGCTCGAGACGGTCTATGCCGATCTCTCGAAGAACGGCGGCTCGGCGAAGGCGGCATCGAAGGGCATTCCGATCAAGGTCGGCGAGACGAAGACGTTCCCCGTCGGCTTCTTCAGCGACGCTCCGACGAACGGGCCTTGGACGGTCCGCGCGGTCGAGCAGGGCAACCCGGCGTACCCCGTGAAGACTCCGCACCTCAAGGTCAGCATCGACAAGACGAGCGGCGAGAACGGCGAGATCGCGTACGTCACCGTCACGGTCAACTCGGCCGGCGCGACGAAGACGGAATACATCTCCGTCGTGTCCACGCTGAACGGCATCACGCGCTACATGCCGATTCTGATCGGCAGCATGTAACGCCCAGCGCGCAAACACTTCACCGCCGAGACGCCCGACGAGGGCGCGGGAGACCGACCTCCTCCGCGCTTCGACTCCGGTATCTCGGCGGGTTTCTTTTGTTCGCTCCGCCGCTCGACTCGTACGCGACTAGCGCGCGCGGACCTTCGCCTTCGCGAGCGCGTCGGCGACCATGATCTCCTGCTCCGCCGGATCGCCCCAGCGACGCTGCTGGTGCGTGCTGAGCTGATGGAGCGGATCGAAGTAGAGGAAGAACTGCCCCGGCTTCACGTTCGGCGCGGTGTAGACGCTGACGCCCGTGTCGCGATCGTAAAACTCGTACGAGTGCGCGTCGCGCTTGCCGCCGCCGCCCGGCGCGTCGACGACGAACACCGGCGTGTTGAAGCCCGCGGTCGATCCGCGAACGTGCTTCTCGATGTGGAGCGCGGTGTCGACGCTCGTGCGCAGATCTTCGACCCCCTTCACGAGATCGTGCACGTAGACGTAGTACGGGTGCACGTTGACGTGCCCGAGGCGGCGCACCAGCAGCGTCATCACCTCCGGCTCGTCGTTCACCCCGCGCTGGAGCACCGACTGATTTCGCACGGTGATTCCGCGCTCCATCAGCTTGTCCATCGCGCGCTTGGTGATCTCGGTGATCTCGTTCGGGTTGTTGAAGTGCGTGTGGAGCACGACCTCTTTGTGGAGCTTGCGGCCCTTCTCGACGATCGCCGTGAGCGCGTCGGTCCAGGCGTCGTCCGTCAGAATCTTCATCGGCATGACCGCCGGACCCTTGGTCGCGAAGCGCATGCGGCGGACGTTCGGCATCGCGAGGAGCGCCTCGCCGATGTCGGTGAGCTGCTGCGCGCGGAGCTGGTACGCATCGCCGCCCGAGATGACGATGTCCTCGAGCTCGGGTCGCGACGCGATGTACGCGTACGCGCGCTTCCACCGCTCGTCGTTCGCCTTGAGGTTGACCTTCTCGACCTCGTCGGTGTCGAGGCCGATCGCGTAGCTGCGCGTGCAGAAGCGGCAGTACACGGGGCACGTGTCGAGCGGCAGAAAGAGCGCCTTGTCCGGGTAGCGATGCGTGAGCCCCGGCACCGGCGCGTCGGCCTGCTCGTGGAGCGAATCGAGATCGAGCTTCGGATGATCCGGAAGCAAACGCGACCCGAGCGGGAAGAACTGGATGCGCAGCGGGTCCGCGTACGGATCGTCCCAGTTGATGAGCGACAGCAAGTACGGGCTCACGCGCACGCTCATCGGCGCGCGCTTCATCCCTTGCTCGACGTCCTCGATGAACCCGGCCGGCACGAGCGGCTGCACCGTCTCGATGAGCTTCGCGATCTTCGTGATCGAGTTCTTCGCTTGCCACGCATGGTCGAGGAACTGCGCCTCGGTCACGTCCTTGTACGACGGGATCCGCGTCCAGAACGCTCCGCCGAGAAGCTGTTTGTGCGTGAGCGACGACGGCTCGACCGCGGCCTTCTGGGCGACGATCGGATCGTGATTCGGATTGAGGACGGTGAGCGGTTGCGTGGCCATGATCAGTCGCCTTTTCCCATGAGAGGCGAGGGTCTGCAACCGCCGCGACGCCGGACGCACTGCGTCGCAGCGGCGTCATGGTCGAGGGGAGCGCGTGGGCCGCGTCGTGCCGCTTCAGCCGTAGCGCGACAACGCGCGGCGAAGCTCGCGCATCACGTCGTGTGCGAGCTCCTCGGGCTCGATGACGCGCGCGGCGCCGCCGAACCCCAAGACCCATGCGCGCACTTCGTCGAGCGAAGGGACGGTCATCGACAAGCGGAGGCGTCCGTCGGGCGCGGTCGCGATCTTTTGCGTCGGGTGGTAGCGGCGCGTGCGCACCTCTTCGGCGGCGCGCGGATCGAACTCGATGAGGACGCGCACACCGGTCCCGACGCGCGCGGCGGAGAGGCCGAGGTCGCCGTGGACGAAGTCGCTCGTGTCGAAGCCGTCCGGGAGCGTGAAGCGTTCGTGGTCGCTCGGGTGCAAGTCGGCCATGCGATCGAACGCGAAGATGCGAACCTCGTCGCGGTCGACGTCGTGTGCCACGCACGACACCGCGCCGCGATGCACGAGCAGCGCGTACGGATGCGCCGTCACCCGTTCGCCTCGCCCGTCGAGCGGGTGCGCGCGGTGACGAAAGCGCATGACGCGCAGCTCGGCGACGCACTGAAAGAGATCGTCGAGCTCTTCGGCGCGCGCGGCGTAGCTCTTCGGGGACGACGGCACGTAGACGAAGCGATCTTCGAGGCCGTTGTCGCTCGGCACCTCGCCCGCCGTGCGCGTCGGACGCTGCGCGATCTGCAGCACTTGCCGCATCACGACGTCGAGCTCGTCGTAGAGCGCCGAGCCTTTCATCGGCTCGAACACGCGCCGCACGGCGAGCAGCCCGTACGCTTGCGCGCGCCGCAGCGCGACCGTGCGACCGCGCTCGCTCGGCTTGATGCGCCACGTGTGCGCACCGCCCGGCGTCGTCTCGACCGACTCGAGCTCCGTCGCGCGATCGAGCTCGCGCAAATAACGCCTCACCGATCGCGGCGTCACGCGGAGCAACCCCGCGAGATCCTCGAGCAAGAGCCCGCCCGGATGGGCGGTCAGCACTTCGCGAAGCTTGTCGAGCCGACGATGCTGCGTGAAGCGCCCGGTCGGACGTCCGACGCGCGGTCCCGATCGCGAGCTTGAGACCGACGGACGCAGCGCCATCGTCAGATCTTACGGAGCCGCAGCTCCTTCTTGTAACGCTCTTGGTATTGGTTGTGGCAGCCCTTGCAGGACGCCTTCACGCCGTCGAGGTTCTGATCGCGCGCCGCCTTCGCGCCGTCGCGCGAGATAGAAACCCAGTTGCCGTAGCCGGGCGGCGCGAGGCCTGCGGTCGCGTCGAGCGCCTTCGCGAGCGCATCGAAATCCTTCGTCGACATCGCCGCGGACGTGTTCGCTTTCATCCACCCTTGCAGCGGGCAATCGGGGAGCGGTTTTTTCCCGCACGTCGGCGCGTCCGGCGTGGCGGCCGTTGCGCCGCCGTCGCTTGCCTTCGGTGGCGCGGCCGCATCGGCGACGGCGGCCGGGGCCGCGGACGCGTCCGGTGCTGCGCTCGCGGATGCGGTCGCGCTCGCGGAGGGCGCGGCGCTCGCGGACGCGCTCGGCGTCGCTGTCGCGGTCGGCGTCGTGGCGCTGGGCGTCGTCTCTGTCGTCGGCTTCTTGTCGTCGCAGGCGGCCGCGGCCGCGAAAAAGATGAGGACGGATGCGGAGAGGAGATGCGTCTTGAGCATGGTGGTCCCGGATACTAGCAAAGAAGTGTTATCTCTCGAGCTGCATGAAGACTCTCGTGGAGCTCATCGCCGCCAAACGCGACGCGCGCGCGCTCGACGCGGCGGACATCCGGCGAATCATCGCGGCCTACATGGACGGCTCGCTCGCCGACTACCAGATGTCGGCGCTCTTGATGGCGATCTACTTCCGCGGAATGGACGACGCCGAGACCGTCGGGCTCACCGAGGCGATGCTCCACTCGGGGTCGGTGCTCGATCTGTCGAGCGTGCCGGGAATCAAGGTCGACAAGCACTCGACCGGCGGCGTCGGCGACAAAGTCTCGATCTGCCTCGCGCCGATCGTCGCGGCTTGCGGCGTTCCCGTGCCGATGGTGAGCGGTCGCGGTCTCGGTCACACGGGCGGAACGCTCGACAAGCTCGAGGCCATCCCTGGATTTCGCACCGACCTGTCGACCGCAGACTTCGCGCGGATCGTCCGCGACGTGGGCGCGTGCATGATCGGACAGACCGCGGAGATCGCGCCGGCCGACAAGCGCATCTATGCGCTTCGCGACGTCACCGCGACGGTCGAGTGCATACCGCTCATCGTCGCGTCGATCTTGTCGAAGAAGCTCGCCGAAGGGATCGACGCGCTCGTGCTCGACGTGAAGGTCGGACGCGGCGCGTTCATGAAGGACGCGACGCGCGCGCGCGAGCTCGCGGACGCGCTCGTGCGCGTCGGGACGCGTGCGGGCAAGCGCGTCGTCGCGCTGCTCACGGCGATGGACGCGCCGCTCGGGTGCACGGTCGGCAACGCGATCGAGACGCGCGAGGCGATCGACGTCTTGCACGGACGCGGCCCGCGCGATCTCGTCGAGTGCACGTACGCGCTCGCCGACGAGATGCTCGTCCTCGGCGGCGTCGCTGCGGACAACGCCGCGGCGCGCGCGCGTGTCGAGCGCGCGGTCTCGAGCGGCGACGCGGCGCGGGCGATGGAAAAGATGGTGACGGCGCAGCACGGCGACGCGAGGACGATCGCCGATCCATCGCGCCTCGAGGTCGCGCGCGTCGAGATCGTCGTGCGCGCGCCGCGGGCGGGCTTCGTCACGGGCATCGACGCGCTCGAGATCGGCCTCGCAGCGGTCGCGATGGGCGCGGGCAGGACGCGCGCGGATCAAAAGGTCGACGCGACGGTCGGGATCACGATCGACGCGAAGCCGAGCACGGAGGTGCGTGCGGGCGACTCGCTCGCGCGGCTCCACGTCCGCGTCGACGACACCAACGCCAGCGCCGTCGCTGCGCGCGTCCGCGAGGCGTTCGTCGTCGGCGACGCGCCGCCGGACGCGCAATCGCTCGTGCTCGCGCGCATCTGACACGTCACCTCAATTCAACCAGAACAGGTACCGCAGCTTCCGGTCGAGCCCCTCTTCGCGCCGATCGATCTCGCCTTTCATTCGCAAGAGGCGGCGCGGCAGCGGCGACGGCTTCATCGTCGCGACGTAGTGATCCCCGAAGAGCGCCGACATCATCGCGCCGACGTCACCGCGGCGATCGAGCCGCTCGAGATCGCGCGCGCTCAGCGTGATGTCGTGCGGGTGCGAGAGCATGCCGCCGATGTCGATGTAGCCCTTCGGCGCGCGCTCGACGCGCTGGTCTCCGAGCGCGAGCAAGTCGGCGACGAGGAGCCCTTCTTCGCCGCGAACGAGGCGCCGCAGATCGCCGAGTACGCCTTCCCACGTGTCGTAGAGGCCTTGATCGACGGCGAGCGGGATCGGATGACTCTGCTGCCGCGGGTTCGGCACCCACTCGCGATCGTCGTCCGTCTCCGCGAGGTACGCGCGCCTCGCTTCGTCCGAGCGATCGAGCGCCTCGAGGATCCGCTGCTTCGCGTCGGCGATGCGATCGGCGTGCGCGAGGCGGAGGACGAGCGTCTTCTTTCGATCGCCCGCGAGGATCCCGTCGACGTCCGAGACGTCGTACGCGAGCGCGACGTCGAGCGCCGCCCGCTGAAAGCTCACGAACGCTCGCGCCCACGCGACGTCGCCCACGTCGAAGCGAAACGTCGGCTTGCGCCGCGGATCGCCATCGGGGATGGGCTTGCCCTCGGCGTCTTCTTCGATTTGAAAGAGCAGGCGATCGCCGCGATCGATCCGCCCGTTCCCGTTCCAGTCGATCTCCCAACATGCGATGCACAGCTCCACAGCGAGGGTCGGATCGACCGACGCTGCCGCCAGATCGGACTCGACCTCGGCGAGCGCGGCCTCGCCCTCTTCGAGCGTGGCCCGCAGGTACTTGTGGTTGAACGCGCCTGCACCGATCCCTCCGATCACGACGGTGCGAACGTCGAGCGAGAGCTGGTGCATCGATTTCTTGTAGCGAACGATCGCGCGCACGAGTCGCGCGTACGGGTTCGCGCCGTCGGCGTCGATCTGTTCGCGTGCGCGCTTGTCGGCCTGATCGAAGCTCCCGTCGCGAAGCGCGGTCATCGCGGGATACGCCACGGAGCGCCTTTGCTCCAGCGTTGGAGCGCTGCAACTGAGAGACATGGCTCCGCCGATCAGAAGCACCCATCGAGCGCAGCGGGGCATGCATCCTCCGAGGTGAATCGAGTTCCTCGTGGACGTAGCAAGAGGAGGGCCGAATCGATCGGCGAGGATCGCCGGAGAAAGCGAAGCGATATCGGTCGACGGTGCGAAAGGAAGCGGGCGCTCTGCGTACGCCCGCATGCAATCGCCGCGAAGCAGACGCTGCGTGCGCGAATCGAGTCGTCACTCCACCGCGTCGGCGCAGCACCGGAATCCCGTCGAGTAGTCGTGGTACGTGATCTCGTGCGCGCTCGTGACGTAGTGGCAGCCCGGTCCGTTCTGCTCCGCGTCGCCGTACCACCCGCCGTGAAAGTGTCCGCGGTTGCCCGAAGGCTCGTCGACCCACTCGTGCAGGTTGCCGACCAAGTCGTATACGCCGTCGGGTGACACGCACTGCGCGAACGCGCCGGTCTTCGCGAGGCCGTTCTCCATTTGATTGAGCTTCGGATCGTTGAACTCTGCGTACGATCGGTTCTTGAAGTCCATGCCGTGCGCCGCCGCGATGAAGCTGCCTTTGCCTTCGTTGCAGACGCCCTTCTTGTAGACGCGCCCGCCGTACGGATAGAAGTCCTCGGTCTTGCCGCGGCACGCGCGCAGATGTTCTTCGCCTTTGCAGAGGCGCTTCCCGGCGTTCGCGCAAGCGCTCTTCGCCTGCACCTGCGAGATGTACGCTTGCGGCGCGACGTTGGGCGCCACCTTCGCGCGGACGCGCAGATCCCCGATCACGTCGTACGGCGAGTGCGGGTGCTCTC
>JAYVXB010000114.1:0-7967 GCA_043785585.1 Deltaproteobacteria bacterium
ATGCGATGGGCATCGACAAGAAGGAGCTCGCGAGCCGCCTCGTCCGCGTCTACTGCCAGATGATCTTCGTCGACGGCATCTACCACGCCGATCCGCACCCCGGGAACATCCTGGTCAACTCCAGCGGCGACTTCGTGCTGCTCGATTTCGGCGCGGTCGCCGAGCTCTCGCAGCCCATGCGCGAGGGAATCCCCGAGTTCCTCGAGGGCGTGATCCGGCGCGACACCGACCGCCTCATCAAGGCGCTCCGCAAGATGGGCTTCCTCTCGCGCACCAGCGACGAGGCGGTGAGCGAGAAGATCATCGAGTACTTCCACCAGAAGTTCCAGGAGGAGGTGAAGCTCGAGTCCTTCAACCTCAAGGACGTGAAGATCGATCCGCAGAAGGGCTTCGAGAACCTCCTCGACCTTCGCAAGATGAACATCGGTCTGCGCGAGCTCTCCGGCGCGTTTCACATTCCGAAAGACTGGGTGCTCCTCGAGCGGACGCTGCTCCTTCTCTACGGATGCTGCTCGCTCCTCGATCCCGAATTGAATCCGCTCGGGATCGTCCAGCCGTACCTGCGCGACTTCGTGCTCGGCAACCGCGACTGGACGCAGATCGCGATGGAGGCGGTGCGCGACGCGGCGATGAGCGGGGTGACGTTGCCGAACGAGATGCACAAGTACCTCGCGAAGGCGACGCGCGGACAAATGGAAGTGCGCGTGCGCGGCGTGCAAGAGGGCGCGGCCACGGTGTACTCGGCGGCGCGTCAGCTCATCTACACGGCGATCGGGATCTTCGCGTCGTACGAGGCGGTCCAGCTCTACCTCGCGGGCCAACACAAGCTGTGGCGCATCTTCGCGGGCGTCGCGATCGGCGCGGGGGTTCTCCTCATCGCGTCGTCGCTCTTCGGAAGACCGAAGCGCGGCGGATGGAGTTGATGGTGTACACGCCGAAGCTCTTCACTTGCGACGATCTTCCGACGCTCCACGCGCTCGTTCGCGCGCACTCGTTCGGAACGCTGATCGTCGCGACGCCCGACGGAACGACCGAGATCACCCACCTTCCGTTCGTCCTCGATGCGAACGCTGGGCCGCTCGGGACGCTGCGTGCGCACGTCGCGCGCGCGAACCCCATCGCGAAGGCCGCGGCGGCGGGAGCCAAGATGACCGTCGTCTTCGTCGGACCGCACACGTACATCTCGCCGACTTGGTACGCGACGCCGACCGAGCACGTCCCGACCTGGAACTACGCCGCGGTGCACGCGTACGGCAAGGCCGCGGGAGCGATGACGTCAGCGGAGCTGCTCACGCTGCTCGAAGACTTGACCGCGTCCTTCGAAGAGACGGACGCGTCGGCGTGGTCGCCGGCGGCGCTCGATTCGGCGTTCCTCGAGAATCTCTTGGAGCAAATCGTCGGCTTCGCGATCCCGATCGAACGGATCGACGGCAAGACGAAGCTCAGTCAGAACCGGAGCCCGATCGACCACGCGCGCGTGATGGCGCGGCTCGACGCGCGACGCACGGTCGATGATCGCGAGATGGTCGCGATGATGGAGCGTGATCCGAGGCGTCCAACGGAGTGACGCGAGCGCATCGTGGGGCCGTCGCGTAAGTGACGCAGTTGTCAACGGTCGGAGGGGCGGATCTTGCGACGACGAGTCGCTGTCGATCTTTGGACGATTCGTCTCAAGGTTGCGTCGACCGGCGTCGTTGCGGGGGTACACTCGAGGAGAAGCGATCATGAAGGGGGGCCTTGCATGTCGCACGCGCGATCAGAGTGGGTGCAGGACCGCATTCGGGGCGCAATCCCGGACGGCGGCGTGCAGTCGATGGATTCGGATCCGACGCTCGTTTCGGCGCGCGACATCGCGGCCGAGACCGGCCAGCGCGCGACGCTTCCGAACGAGTCACGCGGCGACTCCGCCGTCGACGAGTACACACGCCACGACACGCCGCTCATCCCGGCACCTCCGATCGCCGCGAGGGGTACGGCGTGCGCGACGTTGACGATCATGTCGGGGCTCGACGCGGGGCGCGTCGTGTCGATCCGCGGCGACGTGCTCGTCATTGGGCGATCGCCGGACGTGGACTTGTGCATCGACGATCCGGGCATCAGCCGCCGCCACGCGCGGATCGCGCGCACGAGGGACGGCGGCTTCTATGTCGAGGACCTTGGCTCGACGAACGGCACGATGGTCGGCGGCGAGCGCGTCGGCGTCGCGCGGATCGATTCGGGCGACTACCTCCAAATCGGTGCGACTCTCCTCCTTCGGTTCGCGTTCACGGACAGCGACGACGTGGCTCTTCGCCAGCAGATCTACGAGTCGTCGATCCGCGATCCGCTGACGCGCGCGTACAATCGCAAGTACCTCGCAGATCGATCGATGACCGAGATCGCGCACGCGAGGCGATCGGGAGAGCCGCTCGCGCTCCTCATGCTCGACGTCGATCGCTTCAAGGAGTTCAACGATCGGTACGGACACCTCGCCGGCGACCGCGTGGTCTGCTTCGTCGCGGCGCAGATGCAGCGGATGATCCGCGTCGAGGACACGCTCGCGCGTTATGGCGGCGAAGAGTTCGTCGTCCTCGCGCGCGGGACGCCGCACGACGAAGCGGCGCTGCTCGCCGAGCGGTTGCGCCGGGCGATCGAGTCGCTCTGTTTTTCCGCGGGCGGCCACTCGCTGACCGTGACCGTGAGCATCGGCGTCGCGTCGTTCAGCGAGATCGGACCTTGCGACGAACCCGGGGCGCTCATCGCGCTCGCGGACGAACGCCTCTACTGCGCGAAGCTCCGCGGGAGGAACCTGGTCTGCGCGCGCACGTGACGAATACCGGAAGCCGCTTCGAAGGACGCACGATCACGACGAAAGGGAGAACGCCATGCACACGCTCCGAGCCGTTCTGGAGACGAAATCGAAGACGATCTACGCGACGACACCCGTGACCACGGTACTCGAGGCCGTCGACGAGATGTGCCGAGCACGCGTCGGCGCGCTCCTCGTGCGAAGCGGCGAGACTCCCGTCGGCATACTCTCCGAGCGCGATCTGCTCACGCGCATCGTCCTCGCTCGTCGCGATCCGGCGACGACGCGCGTTGCCGACATCATGACGAGCGACGTCGTGTGCATCGGGTGCGACGAGTCGCCCGAGCACGCGATGGCCGTGATGACGGAGCGTCGATGCCGGCACCTGCCGGTCGTTCTCGACGGACGCGTGATCGGGATCGTGTCGATCGGCGATCTCGTGCGCTGGGTCAGCCGCAACCAAGCGTACGAGATCAGGATGCTCGATGAGTACCTCGCAGGGAAATACCCAGGCTGACGCCGAGGGCCACGTCGGCAGCAAGAGGTCGATCGTCTCGCGTCGAACCAACGAGACGAGCACGACCAATGACGATACCTTCGTGCTTGCGCTCCGGGGGGGGCGTCCGATGGATGGACATGCACTGCGCACGATTTTGGGTTGTGTCGATGACGGCGTCGTAGGCGTCGACTCGGCGGGAGGACTACTCTTCGCGAGCGCCGCCGCGGAGCGGTTGCTCGGGCCGGGCTCGCTCGCGGAGCGACTGACGCAAGCGCGCGACGTGTTTCACGCCGACGGCGTGACCGCGTTCGCGCCGAGCGATCTCCCGCTGGTGCGAGCGCTTCGCGGCGAGGCGACCGATGGCGTCGCTCTCGTGGTGCGCGCGCGCGAGAGCGAGCTGGTCCGTCTCGAGATGTCGGGGCGACCGCTCGCGGACGGCGGCGCGGCCGTCGTCTTTCGCGACGTCGGCGCACGCTTACGTGCCGAGCAAGAGTTGGTGCGCACGAAGGCGTTCCTCGATTCGATCGTCGAGAACATCCCGACGATGATCTTCGTGAAGGACGCCGAGCAGCTACGCTTCGAGCTCTTCAATCGCGCCGGCGAGGACCTGCTCGGGTGGCCGCGCTCGAAGCTCGTGGGCAAGACGGACTTCGATCTGTTTCCGCAAGAGCAGGCGCAGTCGTTTCAGAAGCGCGATAGGGAGACGCTCGAATCGCGCGGCGTCATCGACATCTCGGAGGAGCCGATCACGACCGAGAAAGGCGAGCGGTGGCTCCACACACGGAAGATCACGATCACCGACGACACGGGAAAGCCGAAGTACCTCCTCGGCATCTCGCTCGACATCACCGATCGAAAGCGGGCGGAGGCGGACCTGCGCGTCGCGCACGACGAGCTCGAGGCGCGCGTCGCCGAGCGCACGGAGGCGCTGCGAGTCGGCGAGGAGCAGCTGCGTCAGTCGCAGAAGATGGAGGCGATTGGTCGGCTCGCGGGCGGCATCGCGCACGACTTCAACAACATGCTCACGGTCATCCTGACGCAGTCGACGCTCCTGGTCCGCCGCACGCAGCTGGACGATCGCACGCGCGGTCCGCTCACCGAAATCACCCACGCCGCGAATCGCGCCGCGACGCTCACGCGGCAGCTCCTCGCGTTCAGCCGGCAGCAGGTGCTGCAGCCACGCACGCTCGATCTCAACGTGATCGTCCGTGAGATGGAACACATGCTGCGCAGCCTCGTTGGCGAGTCCATCGCGTTGGAGACGAGCCTCCAGCCCGGGCTCGGCTTCGTGTTCGCCGACCCTGGTCAGATGGAGCAGGTGATCTTGAACCTCGTCGTCAACGCGCGCGATGCGATGCCGCGAGGCGGGCAGCTCGTCATCGCGACGTGCGACGTGGTCATCGAGCCGGGGACGCCGTCGATCGGCGCGCTCCAGCCGGGCGCATACGAGTTGCTGACGGTGACCGACACGGGGATCGGCATGAGCGCCGACACGCAGGCGCGCATCTTCGAGCCGTTCTTCACGACGAAGGAGCGCGGGCACGGCACGGGTCTGGGCCTCGCGACCGCGTACGGCATCGTGCGGCAGACGGACGGCGACGTTCACGTATCGAGCGAGCCGGGGAAGGGGACGTCGTTCCGCATCTACGTTCCGCGCGCGGCGCCCGAGAGCGCTCCATCGCTGCGTCCGTCCGGCGCGCACGCGATCGGCGGACCGGAGACGCTGCTTCTCGTCGAGGACGAGCCGCTCGTTCGCGAAGCCGCGCGCACTGTGCTCGCGGGAGCGGGATTCACCGTGCTCCTCGCGCGCGACGGGGCGGACGCGCTTCGGATCTGCCGCGATCATCCGACGACGATCCACGCACTCGTGACGGACGTCGTGATGCCGGGGATGAGCGGGCCGCGCCTCGCGGAGCGCGCGGCGGTCATGCGGCCGGAGATGCGCGTCCTCTTCGTGTCGGGCTACACCGATGACGCCGTCGTGCGCCACGGCGCGGGCGAGTCGGTCGCCTTTCTCAACAAGCCGTTCCTACCGGACGCGCTCGTGCGGAAGCTTCGCGAGGTGCTCGACGGCGCGTAGAGTCATCGTGAGCCTCTCTCCACGGCATCCTTTGCGATGACGCCGACGTCGTCGTGCTCGCGGCCCTTCGCGATCGAATCGTCGATGCGCGCCAGGATCGCCGGCAGCATCGACAAGTGGGCGCCCGCCGCGGCCTCGATCATCAGTCGCACGTCCTTCCGCGCCATCACGAGCTCGAACGACGCCGCGAAGTCGGCGTTCGCCATGCGCTTGCCGCGCACGTCGATCGTCATGCCTGGCTTGAAGCGCGCGAAGAGGGCGTGTGCGTCGGACGCGGAGATGCCGAGCGACGCCGCCATCTCGTAGACGTCGGTGAGGCCGCCGATGATGACGAGGATCATCGCGTTGCCGAAGAGTTTGTACGCGGCGGCGAGATCGACGCGCTCGCCGACGAACCAGAGATTCCCGGTCAGCTTCGCGAGCGACGACTCGACGCGCTCGAAGCGTGCGCGCGGGCCTGCGCAGAGCATGACGCCGCCGCCGTCGCGGCAGTTCTGCGGAGCCATGAAGACGGGTGCGTGGAGGAATTCGATGCCGAGCGCGTCGCACTTCGCGAAGCGCGCCACGGTGCCGGCCGGCGACACCGTGCTGTGATCGACGACGATCGCTCGCGCGGCGAGACCATGAACCATCGCGTCGAGGAGCGCGTCGACCGCCGCGTCGTCGCTGACCACGATGTGGACGCGCTCCGCGTCGCGCACGCAGTCGGCCGGCGTGTCGGCGACTCGAGCGCCGAAGTTGGCGAGCGGCTCGGCACGCGCGCGCGTGCGGTTGTAGACGCTCACCTCGTCGCCGCGGCGAATCATCGCCTCGACCAACGCCGCACCCATCAGGCCCGTTCCGAGCAGCGCAACCTTCGCCATCGCGCTTTCTTAGCGCATCCCGCTTCGGATCTGAGGTATTCCGGGGCACCCCATGGCCGACCTTTGGATTCGCAAACCGTTGTCGCAGCTCTTGGGCGAAGCCTCCGACGGCAAGGGGCTCAAACGAACGCTCAGCGCGTGGTCTCTCGTCGCGCTCGGCATCGGCGCGATCATCGGCGCAGGCCTCTTCGTACGAACGGCGGCAGCAGCGGCAGGCAACGCGGGACCGTCCGTGACCCTCGGCTTCATCGTCGCCGCCGTCGGCTGCACGTTCGCCGGGCTCTGCTACGCCGAGCTCTCGTCGATGATCCCGATCGCCGGGAGCGCGTACACGTACTCGTACGCGACGATGGGTGAGCTCGTCGCGTGGATCATCGGCTGGGATCTCGTCCTCGAATACGCCATCGGCGCCGCCACGGTCGCGATCGCGTGGAGCGAGTACTTGAACAAGCTCCTCGGCCTCTTCGGTACGTCGATCCCATACCAATGGTGCCACTCGCCATTTCAAGTCGAAGACGGCACCGGCGTTCACGGCTTGATGAACGTGCCGGCGCTCTTCATTTTGTTTTTGCTCACGCTGCTCCTCATACGCGGCATGCGCGAGTCGGCGTGGGTCAACGGCCTCATCGTGATCACCAAGGTCGCGATCGTCATTCTCATCATCGTCCTCGGCTGGTCGTTCATGAAGCCGGAGAATCACGTCCCGTACATTCCTCCGGCCGCCGAGTACGTCGACAAGCAGGGCGTCGCGCACAACTTCGGCGGCATCATGGGGATCCTCGGCGCCGCGGGCGTCGTCTTCTTCGCGTTCATCGGCTTCGACGCCGTGTCGACCGCCGCGCAAGAAGCAAAGAACCCCAAGCGCGACATGCCGATCGGCATCCTCGGATCGCTCGTCGTCTGCACCGTGCTCTACATCCTCTTCGCGCACGTGCTCACCGGTCTCGCGCCGGTCGAGTTCTTCCGCAGCGCGGGCGGCGAGGCCTCCGTCGCGCGCGCGATCGACGCCTTCATGCCCGGCTACAAGTGGCTCTCCAACGCGGTGACGGTCGCGATCCTCGCGGGATTCTCGTCGGTCATCCTCGTCATGCTCATGGGCCAGTCGCGCGTCTTCTACACGATGAGCCTCGACGGACTCGTCCCCAAGGTCTTCTCCGAGCTCCACCCGAAGTACCGCACACCT
This sequence comes from Deltaproteobacteria bacterium, assembly GCA_043785585.1. Lineage (GTDB taxonomy): Bacteria > Myxococcota_A > Polyangia > Polyangiales > Polyangiaceae > JBBQXV01. The sequence goes on from JAYVXB010000114.1 coordinate 7,414, forward strand.
TACAAATCGAACCTCCTCTTCTTCGTGTTCGTCGGCGCGTTCGCGGCGTTCGTTCCGGGCGACATCGTCGGCGACATGACGAGCATCGGGACGCTCTTCGCGTTCATCCTCGTCTGCATCGGCGTCTGGGTGCTGCGCGTGCGCGATCCGAAGACGCCGCGTCAGTTCCGCGTACCCGCGGTGCCGGTCGTCTCGACTCTCGGCGTGATCGTGTGCGGCTCGATGATCTTCGGCCTCGGATGGCCCAACTGGTCGAGGCTCGGCGTGTGGCTCGCGATCGGCCTGGTGATTTATTTCACGTACAGCATCAAGCACAGCAAGCTCAATAACCCGAGCAAGTAGAAGCCATGACCGAGCTTGTCCTCGCGATCGATCAAGGCACGACAGGATCGACGGCGCTCGTCGTCTCGCTCGAAGGCAAGACGCTCGGGCGCAAGACCGTCGAGTTCCCGCAACACTTTCCGCAGCCGGGATGGGTCTCGCACGCTCCCGACGAGATTTGGGCATCGGTCGAAGCGTCTGTGCTCGGCGCGATCGCCGCGGCGGGCGCCAAG
>JAYVXB010000115.1:0-7965 GCA_043785585.1 Deltaproteobacteria bacterium
CCGCGGCGGTCGTCCTCTACGAGATGCTGAGCGGGAAGACGCCGTTCCCCGGCGAGCGCAGCGATTTCCTCATTCGTCAGGACCACGTCGAGAAGCCGCCGCCGCCGATCCGCACGTGGCTCACGCAAGCGCCGCCGGTGCTCGACGCGCTGTTCGCGCGCGCGCTGGCCAAGGATCCGGCGATGCGCTTCGCGACGGCGATCGAGATGGGGAACGCCTTTCGTGTCGGCCTCGGCCTGCCCGACTCGCCCGAGTGGCGCGCGCAGAGCGACATCGCGCAAGAAGCGTCGGCGTTCGGCGTCGCGAATACGGTGCTGGAAGGTCCGCCGTCGATGCCGCCATCGCGCGCCGCAAACGAGAAGCGTCTCGCGACGCTGCGCGAGTTCGTCGTGCGCGGGTACCGGACGGCGCGCATGGCATCGATGTGAGGAACTCGACACGGGACCTCGCGATTTGCGACGATCGATCCGGTGAAGGTCGTCGGATGGTTCGCGTCGGGGGTGGTGCCGCTCGCGGTGCTCGCGACACTCGTGCTCGCGCTCATCGTGATGGCGCTCGCGCCGCGTCCGATCAAGGCGCGCGTTCGCTTCGCGCTCTTGTTCGCGATCCTGTACGGCGTCTTCGAGGGGATCTCGAGCGCGCTTCCGTCCGCGGCGCCCGAGCGCGGCGATCTCGAGTCGATCGCGCTCGTCTGCGCGGCGCTCGCGTTCGCGCGCCTGGTCTTCGTCGTCCTCTTCGACATCGCGATCGAGCGCGCAGGGAAGAGCCCGCTGAACCAGCTGCGGCGCGACGTCATTCAGTCGGCGGTGTACCTCATCGCCGCGGCGGCTGCGCTCCGCGCGCAGCACATCCCCGTCACGTCGCTGCTCGCGACCGGCACCGTCATCACGGCGATCGTCGGCCTCGCGCTCCAAGAGACGCTCGGCAACCTCGCGGCCGGCGCGGCGATTCAGGTCGACAAGCCGGTCGGCGTCGGCGACTGGATCCAGATGGACAAGGTCGACGCGATCGGGCGCGTCGTCTCGACGAGCTGGCGATCGGTGACGATCCAGACCGACGATCGCGCGCTCTTCGTCATCCCGAACAGCCTCTTCTCGAAGACGCCGTTCTTCAATCGCTCGCGGCCGGGCGGCGCGACGCGGCGGAGCCTCTACGTGACGGTCGCGTACGATCTGCCGCCGACGCAGGTGCACGAGGCGTTGCTCGAAGCGTGCGCGGACGCGGGCGACGTCTTGAAGGAACCCGCACCGACGGTCCTCACGTGGAGCTACACCGACAGCGGCATCCAATACTGGCTGCGCTTCTTCATCTCCGACTTCGCGCGGCGCGACTACGCGCAGTCCGACGTCGGCACGCGGGTCTGGTACCACCTGAAGCGCCGGAAGATCAGCCCTGCGATCCCGCAGCGGCACACGATCCTCGAGAACTACGATCGCGAGGCGCGCGCCGAGCGGGACGCCGAGGTCATCGCCGATCGACGCGCCGTCATCGACGGCGTCGACTTCCTCAAGCTGCTCTCCCCGCAGTCGCGTGACGTCCTCGCGCGCGGCGGGCACCGGCGTCTCTTCGCGCCGGACGAGACGATCTTGCGCGAGGGGGACACCGGTCGCGATTTCTACATCGTGCGCCGCGGCCGCGTCGCGATCGTCGCGGGAAAGCGCGACCTCAAGGAGCTCGGCGCGGGCGAGTTCTTCGGCGAGATGGCGATGCTCACGGGGTCGGTTCGTCACGCGACCGTGACCGCGGTCGAAGAGACCGAAGTGTTCGAGGTTGGGGAGGCGCTCTTCAAGGACGTGCTCAAGGGCGAGCCGCACATCGCGCAGGAGATCTCGCGCATCGTCGGCGAGCGCCAAGCCGAGCTCGAGGCGCGTCTCACGGGCGTCGGCGCCGCGACGCACGAGCAGAAGCTCGGCATGGGCGATCAGATCCTCGGCAAGATCAAAGAGCTCTTCGGGTTGGACTAACCTTCGCCCAAGAGAGACGTCGCCTCCGCGCGAAGCCCGTCGATCGCGTCGCGGACGCGGTCGTCGTGGGTGCGGAAGCTGAGGACGCAGATTCGCAGCGTGAGGTGCCCGCCGAGCACGGTGCTCGATAGGAACACGCGGCCGCGCGCATTCACTCGTCGAAGCAGCTCGGCGTTGAGCGCGTCGGCATCGCCCGTCGACGTGCCGGGCTTCGCGCGCAACCGAAACGCGACGACCGACAGCTGCGGCTCGTCGAGGATCTCGAAGCGTCCATCGGCGACGAGCGCGTCGTACGCGCTTCGTGCGAGCGCGAGCTTCTCCGAGAGCTCTACGCGAAACGCGTGCGCGCCGTGGAGCTTCAGCGGCAGCCACAGACGCAGCCCGCGAAAATCGCGTGACAGCTCGGGCGACAGGTCGGTGAAGTTCGCCACGCCGTCGTCGGACGCGACGTCGGCCAAGTACGCGGCGTCCCCTTCGTGCGCGCGCCGGAGCGCTTCGCCGTCGCGCACGAGGAGGCACCCCGTCCCGTACGGCAAGAAGAGCCCCTTGTGCGGATCGAGCGTGATCGAGTCGCAGCGCTCGACGTCCGGCATGAGCGCGCGCCCCTCGGGCACGAGACGGAAGAAGCCGCCGTACGCCGCGTCCGCGTGGACCCAGAGGCGCTCGCGTGCCGCGATCTCGAGGACGTCGGGGATCGGATCGATCGCGCCGGTGTTCGTGGTGCCGACGTTCGCGCAGACGAAGAACGGCGTGAGCCCGCGCGCGCGGTCTTCGGCGATCGCGCGTTCGAGCGCGGCGGGATCGAGGCGCAGGCGCCGGTCGACCGCGACGCTCCGCACGTTCTTCGCGGGGAAGCCGGCGAAGCGCGCGGCCTTCGCCATCGACAGGTGTGTCTGCTCCGAGACGTAGATCGTCCCGCGGAGAAAATCTTCGGGCAGGCGATCGGCGCGCGCGGTGACGAGCGCGACGAAGTTCGAGATCGATCCGCCGGACGTGAGCACGCCGCGGGCGCTCGCCGGGAGGCCCATCAGATCGGCGAGCCACCGAATCGCGGTGCGCTCGATCTCCGCGAGCGCGGGCGCCGCCTTCGTCACGCCGACGTAGCGGTTCACCGAGAGCGCGACGTAGTCGGCGAGCGCCGCCGTCGGGATCCCGCCGCCCGGAATGAACGCGAGGTAGCCGGGGCCCGCCGTGTTGAACGATTTCGCGACCGCGGGACCGAGGCGCGCGAGGAGCGAATCGATCGACGCGCCGTCCTCGGGCACCGCTTCGCGGAACGTGGCGGCGAGCGCGGCGGCGCCGTCGAGATCGGCCGACGGCTGCTCCGCGAGCGAGAGCAGGTGCTCGCGCACGAACGCGACGCACGCCGACGTGAGGAGATCGAGCGTCGCGGCGTTCGGCTCGAGCGGTCGATGCTTCATTGTCCGTACAGCTCCGTTATCTGTTGGAGGATCGACGGCGAGAGCGATTTCTTCCCCGTGAGCTCGTTGCCGCGCGAATCCATCCCGACCCACACGACCTCTTTCCCACGCCTGCGCGCCGCCTTGTAATAGAGGACGATCCCGTCGGGGTGCTTCGGCGGGTACGCCCAGAGATCGAAGGCGTAGCTCTCGTCGGGCTTGTAGATCCCTTCGTCGAGGATCTTGCGCACGCGCTCGAGCGGCTCGCCCGTGACCTTGCCGTCTTGCTGGATGCTGCCGGGGTTCGCCTTCACGTACTCCCACGCCGCCGAGAGCGCCTGCATCTGGTTCACGTGCGCCTCCTTCGGCAGCGTGATCGTCCTCAGCTCGAGGCGCTGGCGCGTGTCGTACGAGACGAACGGATCGCGCCGCCCCGCGATGAAGACGACGATCGCCGTGAGCGACGCCGCCGCCGCGAGGAGCAGGACCGCGAGGCGCTTGGTGCTCTTGTGGATGTGGTACGTCACGACCGTCGTCACGAGCGGCATCATCAGCGTCAGCACCGCCATCGACTCGACGAGCAACGTGACGAGCAGCGTCGGCAGGTAGTGCTTGAAGCCGAGCTCCGGGTACCACTTCCGGTAGAAGCTCACCGCCGCCGTCACGATCAAAATGACGACGCTGACGATCGTGTACCCCTTGAAGAGCAAGAACTCGCGCCGCGCTTCTTTGTTGATGAGCCAATACGGAAAGAGCAGCGGGTAGAACACGTAGTAGACGAACGGCCGCGGCGCGCGCGAGCGGTAGTACTCCTCGAACTCGAGCTGCCGCTTCAACACCTTGCCGACGATCCCGACCTTGCCCGAGAGGCGTCGCACCGTCTCGCCGGCGAAGAAGACGACGACGGCGAGCCCGACGTTGATGAGCGCGCCGGTGATCGGCATCCACATCCAGATGCCGACGAGGAACGCGGGCGCGACGAGGAAGAAGACGAGGCGCAGGACGAAGTCGAAGATCGCGAGCGGAACGGCGACTTTGGACGAGGGTGCGGATGCGGATGCGCTCATCTGTCGATCGCCACGTTAGGCCAACTAACGTGCCCGCGAGCCATCGAACGCGCGGCGCATCTCGCCGGCGATGCGCGCGAAGAGCCCGTCCTTCGCGGCGAAGGCATTCGGGCCGGTGCCATAGATGTCGAAGTGCCCTTTGCCCATGGCGATCTCGCACGTCGCGTCGCTCCCTCGCTGCTCGAGCCACGCGCAGAGGCGCTGCATCGCATCCTCGAGGTGAAAGTTGTCCGCGCTTCCGCAGAAGAGATGGAGCTTGCCGCGGAGCTTCGGCGCGAGCGTCGTCCACTTCGACTCGAGCACCTTGCGGATGTCCCATTTCTCCCATGCGCGCTGCACGTTCGGATCCTGCTCGCCGCTCACGCGGTCGAAGAGCTTGAGCGGCCTGCCGTCGTCGCCCTTCGGCGAGAAGACCCACTCGAACGTCCCGAGCGCGCCGCCGTACTCGCCGTGCACCGCTTCGATCTTGGCGAGCTCTTCGAAGGTCATGATGTCGCGACTGCCGACGCGGAAGAAGCTTCGCGGCGCGCCGGTGGTCGTTCGAAACGCGTTGTCGGTCGAGCCCGGCGTCGCGTCGAACGTCGTGAACGCATGAAAGTCGACCGGATCGGGTGACGTCGACCACGTGCCGGCGAAGACGTCGGCGTGCGTGATCTGGAGCCACAGCGTCGACCATCCGCCCGACGAGTGCCCGTTCAAGAAGCGCGCGCTCGCGCGCGGCACGAGCGGGAAGCGTTTCTCGAGCGTGGGGATCAGCTCCTCGACGAGCGCGCGGCTCCAAGGGCCGTCGTTGACCGAGTCGGCGAAGACGTGATGACCGGTGGGGAGCGCGCCGGTGAGCAGCACGAACGCGAGCTCGGGGATCGCGCCGCTCGCCATGCCCGACGCCAGCTGCGCGCCGCGTCTCGCCAAGTTCTCCTCGCTCGCGCCGAAGCCGGCGATGACGTACGCCGTCGGGAACGTTCGCTTGCGATCCTTCGCTGCGCTCGGCGGGAGCACGACGGTGGCGCGCATCTCGATGGGGCGGCCGTGGAACGCGGAGAGGAGCGCGCTCGGCACGCGCGCTATTTTCAGGCTCTCCGTCTCCGCGATCGGAGGCGGTGCATCCACGACCTTGTCGAGGCGCAGATCGATCGCGCTGTTCGGAGATGGATCGAGCGACACGTCGACCGCCGCGCTCCGAACGTCGCCGCCATCCATCCCGACGCGCGGGAACGTGTGATCGACGTCGAGTAGCGCCATCACGCGGTACGCGCCTGGCTTCGCGTGCGAGAGCGGCTCGGGAAACGCGAGGCGATCCGGATCGAGCTCGAACGTCGCGCCCGGCGCGAGGCTCCGCACTTCGTCCGCCGCCATCCACGTCGCGCGCGGGTTGGAGAAGTCGAAGCCGAGCGTCTCCCGCTTCTCCTTCGCGTCCGACAGAAAGACGATGAGCCGCCCCGAGAGCGGCGCCTTCGCGATCTCGGGCGCGAGAGTCACGCGAACGCGAAACGGCTTTCCCGGAACCGGCGTCGGCACGAGGCACGGCCCGGGTCCCGGCGCGATCGCGGACGCCGTCGGCACTTGCGGTCGCAGCGGCGGCGGCGCGCCGCACGATGCGAGCGTCGCCGTTGCGATCGCCACGACGCCGAAGGAACGACGAATCATCGCGCCGAGGTTACACGCTAGGATGCGCCGATGGATCTCCGCGCCGACTCCCGCATCGCGTTCCCACGCGCCGTCGTCTTCCGTGCGTACCGCGACGATCTCCCGAAGCTCGTGCCGTACTTGCCGAACGTGCGATCGATCGACGTCAAATCGCGCGACGAGCAAGGGAGCATCGTGAAGCTCGTGAACCTCTGGCATGGCGGCGGCGAGATCCCGCGAGCGGCGCAGGCCGTGTTGAGCGAGAAGATGCTCTCGTGGACGGACCATGCGACGTGGAACGAAGACGACTTCACGTGCGCGTGGCGGATGGAGACGCACGCCTTCACCGAGGCCGTGCGCTGCGAAGGGAACAACCGCTTCGTCGAGGACGGCGACGGCGCGACGCACCTCGAGATCCGCGGCGTGCTCTCGATCGACGGCAAAGCGATCCGCGGCGTGCCTGGATTTCTCGCGGGCAAGGTCGCGCACACCGTCGAAGACTTTCTCGTGAAGCGGATCGAGCCGAACCTCGCCGAGATGGGCGCGGGGCTCGCGCGGTACCTCGAGTCGATCGCGGCGAAGTAGCTACGCCTCGAAGATCGTGTGCACGTAGGCGTGCGCCCGCGCGACCGCGAGCGTCGCTTCGGATGCCGCGTCCTTCTCCGTGACGTAGACGCCGACCGCGCCGATCTTTTCGCCGAGCGTGTACGCGCGCAGCGCGATCCGCATCGTCTGTCCGGCGAAGCACGGCTTGCGGAATCCAATCTCGATCGCGCGCGCGAGCACCGCGCTGCTCTTCCCGAGCGACGCGAACCGCCGGAGCGCCGCGTCCTCGAAGAGGCGCGGGTACACGAGCGAGTTGACGTGCTGGTTGCTGTCGGTGTGCGTGATGCCGAAGACGATGGGCGTCGGATCGACGCGCAGCTCTGCGTCGAGCGCCACGGCGCCGGTCGGAAGATCCAGGATCGCCGGTAGCGCGCGCGCCTCGCGCTGGCTCTCGGGGAGCGCGATGATTCCAGGCGCATCGAAGCGCGTGACCTTGCGCTCCGCGGGCGCCGCGAACAGACGCGTGAACACGTGCTCCGCGAAAATTCTTCCCGCGATGATCGTCTCACCCGCACGCTCGGGTGCCGGTCCGTGCGTCCGCCCGATCGGCGCCGTCACCTCGGCCCACATATCGAGGAAGATCCGCTCGACCTCGCCGTTCGCCGCGCACGCGTGCGCGAGCTGAAACGCGCCGTTCGCGGCGAGCCGCCCGTTCACCGAGAACGGCCCCGGCGTCCCTTCGACGACGAGCCGTGTGAGGATCGGGACGATCCCAGCTTCGCGCATGTACGTGTTCAGCGCGTGCTTCGCGATGAGCGGGCCCCACACGGCGGCGCCGAGCGCGGTCGTCGTCGCTTCGAGGAGCAGACGACCATCCTGCGCGATGTCTTCGTAGCGCACGGGGAAGGAACCCGTCGCGCGCTGCGTATCAGGCAAATTCGGGAGCGGAGGGAGCATCGGCGTGAAGACTCTACAACGCGCTCGACTAGGACCCTTCCGTCACGTTGGCAACTGCGCACGCGCTCTCTGATCCTTCTGTCACGGCGCTACAGAACGCGCGCGTCCGTTGGCGGACACTCCGTGCGCTTCGTGACACGCCGGTGGGAACCCTTGTCCCGTACGAATCGCGTACACCGGAGCGATCGCCGTCACATCGTCGCGGTATTTCATCGCCGGCGTTGGAGCGCTCGGTTTCTTCGCGGAGCACCGCGTCGCGGCACTCGCTTTGCAGTGCTCCGCGTCATGTCGCTCATCGCTCGGGTATCTGGTGATAGTTGGGACTGGCGTGAAGAGGACAACGACATCGACGACGGTCCTCTCACGTCGCGCTCGCCTTCGTTCGTCCGCCTCGCGCAGAGCGCT
>JAYVXB010000116.1:0-2391 GCA_043785585.1 Deltaproteobacteria bacterium
ATGACCTCTTCGATCGCGTCGGCGAACGTGGCGGCGTTGGGGTAGCGAAGCGCGGGATCGCGCGCGAGGGCGCGGAAGATGATGCCGCGCACGTCGTCGGGGACGCGGTGCGACGCGCGATCGATCGCGGTGAGATCCGCGTCGCGGATCCGCAAGAGGATGTCGAGCTCTTTGCCGCCCGAGAAGAGCGGTCGCAAGATCATCATCTCGGCGAAGACGATCCCGAGCGTGAACAAATCGCTCCGCGCGTCGAGCTCGCGTCCGGTGACCTGCTCGGGCGACATGTACCCGAGCTTGCCCTTGAGCTGACCTGCGTCGGTGCGTCGCTCGATCTCGACGGCGCGCGCGATGCCGAAGTCGGTGAGCTTCACCGCGCCGGAGCGATCGATGAGGACGTTGCCGGGCGAGACGTCGCGATGGACGAGGTGGAGCGGTTTTCCGATGTCGTCGCGCGCGTTGTGTGCGTAGTCGAGCGCGCGAAGGACGCTGAGCGTGACGTGGAGCGAGACGTCGAGCGGGATCTCCTCCCCTCGCGCCGCCGCCGCGCGAATGAGGCGCGCGCCGGTCGTCCCGTCGACGTACTCCATCGCCATGTAGAGCTCGCCGTCTTGCTCGCCGAAGTCGAACACTTGCACGATGTTCGGGTGGCCGAGCCGGGCGCACACGCGCGCCTCGTCGACGAACATGGCGACGAAATCCCCGTCGCGTACGAACTGCGGGAGGATGCGCTTTACCGCGACGATCTTCTGGAATCCGTGCGGACCGGCGCGGCGCGCGAGGTACACCTCCGCCATCCCGCCCGTTGCGATCCGCCGAAGCAGCTCGTACGGACCGAGCCTCAAGGGCGCGGGGACGGAGGAGATGCTCATGCCTGCGTGAAGCCTAACGCAACGCGCGAGAGATGCGAACGTACCTGCACATTCATGTTTTGATGTAGGTTCAGCCAGCCGAAATGCCCGAGTCGCTCGCTGAATCGCCCTCGCGTCCACTGAGAGCTTCCTCCCCCGCTCTCACGTCAAAGGCGCGCGTCGTCGCGGTCACCGGTGCCGCGTCATTTCTCGGCACGAACCTCATCGGCCTGATGCAAGAGGACGACCGGATCCAGCGCGTCGTCGCGCTCGACGTGAAGGCACCGTCGTCGGCGGCCGGCAAGACGCGGATGTACGAGGTCGACCTCACGCAGCCGACGGCCGAGGCGCGCGTCGCCGAGATCCTCGCGGCCGAGCGCGTCGACACCCTCGTGCATCTCGCGTTCTTGTCGTCGCCGACGCACGCGACGGCGTGGGCGCACGAGCTCGAGAGCGTGGGGACGATGCAGGCGCTCGTCGCGGCTCGGCACGCGCAAGTGCGCAAGCTCGTCGTGTGGTCGCAGACGCTGCTCTACGGCGCGCACCCGTCGAACCCGAACTTTCTCTCCGAGAAGCATCCGCTGCGAGCGCGCGTGCAGGAGTCGTTCTTCGCGGACAAGATCGCGGCGGAGGGCGAGGCGCGGCGCTTCGCGCAGCGGGCGCCGGGATCGATCGTGACGATCCTGCGAACGGCGCCGATCCTCGGACCGACGGTCCACAACTACCTGACGCGCTACCTCGCTCGGAAGATCGTCCCGACGATGATGGGGTTCGATCCGCTTTGGCAGTTCTTGCACGAGATCGACGCGATCGCGGCGTTCAAGCTCGCGGTCGATCGCGACGTGCCGGGCACGTTCAACATCGTCGCCGACGGCGTGCTCCCGTTGTCGACGGTCATCAAGCTCGCGGGGCGCGTCGCCGTTCCGGTTCCGCATCCGATCGCCCAGTCGATCGGCGCGCTCGGTTGGCTCGCGCAGATCTCCGAGGCGCCACCGAGCTTCCTCAAGTACCTACGCTTCCTCTGCGTCGCGGACGGCCAGAAGGCGCGACAGAAGATGGGCTTTCATCCCGCGTACACGTCGCGCGAGGCGCTCGTCGACTTCAGCAACGCGCAGCGACTACGCGACGTCAAGCTGCTACACGAGACCGTCGCATGAGCCGCGCGCGAAAGAATTCCAAGAAGCAGGCGACGAAGAAGCCGGCGCGCGTGAGCAAGGCGCCGCCCACGCAGCAGTCGGCGACCGAGAAGGCTTCGCGATCGACGCCGCCGGCGAAGACGCCGACGTCCCCCAAAGCCGAGTCGGTGCCGCCGCCGTCGTCGCGCCAAGCGCCGCGTCGCCGCCCTTCGACGCGCGCCGCGCGCATCGAGCACGTCGTCGACGACGTCGACGCCACGAGCGAGCGCGTTCCCGAAGACGCGCCGACGACGCGCATCCTCGACAACTCCGAGCCGCTCGCGATCGACGCCGTCGAGCTGCCGCCCTCGAGCCGTCCCATGGATGCGAACACCGCGCCCGAAGAGGTGGCCGATCGCATTCGCGAG
>JAYVXB010000117.1:0-7964 GCA_043785585.1 Deltaproteobacteria bacterium
AGGCACACCGGGCCGCTCCCGGCGACGTGGTAGCGGAGCGCGAGGCCGTTGACGGTCACGGTGTGATCGCCGGGCGTCAGGTTCGATCCCGCGGGGGCGTTCGCGCGTGGCGTGCACGCGGACGCGAGCGCGAGAGCGGCGACGACGATCGCCCGCTTCACGCGCGCGCGCTCGCCAACAGCCAGTCCGCGAGCGGCGCGAAGATCCGCTCCTGCGATCCGGTCGACAGGAAGAGGTCCGCGTGCGCGATCGGGCTCGCTTCGTCGCCGACCTCGAGGAGACTTTTGTCGGTCGACCCGATCTGATCGAAGATCGCGCGCGAGGTCGCCGGCGGGACGACACCGTCGTTCATCGCGACGATGCCGAGGAAGGGGTACTTCATTCCGGCGAGCGCCTTCGACACGTTGACGCCGCGCACGACGAGATCGCGCCGGCGGATCCAGCGCGCGATGTCGCGGTTCACGTACGGGTTCGGATCTTCGACAGTCTGGATCATCGTCGCGGCGTGCGACGTGTCGGTGGATGCGGCGTTCAAGTAGATCGAGAGGAGCTTCGGCGCCCAACGCACGAGCGCCGGAAGCGCGTGCCCGGCGAGCTTTCGCGTGTCGCGTACGCGCACTTGCCCGACGAGCCAGGGTGACCAGAACGCCGCGCGCAGGACCGCGTGGATCTTCACCCACGTCACGAGCCCGCCCATCGAGACGACGCTGTGCACCGGCGCTTCGGGCACGCACGCGAGGTGCGCGAACGCGAGCGCCGCGCCGAGGCTGCATCCGACGAGATCGATCTGATCGCGCCCCGTGCGTGTCGCGCCGCGCACGTGGGCGATCGCGCAGCCGAGATCGTCGACCGCGAGCTCGCCGAGCCCGTACTGGTCGGTCCCGTGCTCGCGCACGCTTCGTCCTTGTCCGCGAAGATCGCAGCTCCACACCTCGAGGCCGCGCGACGCGAGGTACGACTCGAGCGACGGCCCGCGCGGGTGAAACCCGAAGATGAACGAGTTCATCCCGTAGCCCGGCACGATCAGCACGGGGCGCGGCGGGCGTCCGCTCGCGGGCACCGCATCGGCAGGTGGAGACACGCGCTTCAGCGCGAGCCGCCAGCCCGCGCCGTTGTCGATGAACTGTATTTCCCCCGGGGTTCCGGTCGTCGCCAAGCTGGCCGCAATCTACCCTGGATCGCGCCGGCCCGCGCGATCGGCGCGGAAACGTTTCACCTCGCGGACCCAGTACGACGCCGCGGCGAGCGTGCCGACGAGCGCGGTCGCGATGAGAAGACCGTCGGTGTACGGCGATCCGAAGAGCGCGGCGCCGACCGCGGCGAACTGGAGGAGCGTCGCCATCTTTCCGGGCAAGTTCGCGAGCGGTTGCTCCACGCGCGCCTTTCGCGCCGCATGGCTCGCCGCGAGCCAGAGCACGAGCGGGAGCTCGCCGATCTCGCGCGTCGCGAGCAAGAGCACGCCGATCGGCGCGAGCTTGCCGGTCACGACGAGAGTCACGACGACCGACGCGACGAACAGCTTGTCGGTGATCGGATCGACCGCCGCGCCGGTTGCGGTCGTTTGCTCGTACCGCCGCGCCCACCATCCATCGATCACATCGGTTGCGCCCGAGACCACGAGCACGACGAGCGCCGCGAGCGGTCGCGACGCGACGAAGGGAAAGAGAATCGCCAGCGGGATGCGCGCGAGGCTGAGCAGCCCCGGGACGAGGAGCAGATCGCGCGCGCGGTAGCTCATTCGAGCACGGCGAACTTCAGGTAGCGGCCTTCGGGCCACGCGGGGACGGTCGGATGGTCGGCGGGGGAGCCGTGCAGCTCGAGGAGGCGAAGCGGCGCGCCGCCGAGCGCGGCGTCGTCGAGCGTCGATGCGAAGCGTTCGGCGTCGACGTGGCTCGAGCACGACGACGCGCAGAAGATTCCGCGTGGCGCGAGGACGTCGACGCACGCGCGATGGAGCGCGCGGTACGCCGAGAGCGCGCGCGCGAGTGCCTTTTCGCTCGGGGCAAAGCTCGGCGGATCGCTGATGACGAGATCCCACGTCTCTTTGCGCTGCTTCGCGGACGCAAGGAACGCGAACGCGTCGGCGGTCACGAACGCATGCTTTGCCGGATCGACGCCCGCGATCCGAAAGCTCGCCTGCGCGGTCGCGTGCGCGCTCGCGGCGATGTCGACGCTCGTCACGCGGGTGGCGCCGCCGAGCGCGGCGTGGAGCGAGAAGCCCGCGGCGTACGAGAAGAGGTTCAAGACGCGCCGATCGCGCGCGAGCTCGCCGACGCGCCGCCGGTTCTCGCGCTGATCCAAGAATGCGCCGGTCTTCTGACCGCGCGCGAGATCGACGACGAACGGAACGCCGTGCTCGCGAACTTCGATCGTGTCGGGCGGTGGCGGGCCGTGCAACGTCGCGCTCTCGGGCGGCTGCGCAGCGCCGGGTGCCGCGCGCTCCGGTTTGTCCCGCTTCTTCACGACGACACGATGAACGACCGTACACACACCCATCGCGACGAGCGCCTCGACGAGGATCGGCGCGACGCGCCCGAGCTGCGCCGCCGCACCGTCCCCGTCGACGCGAACGATCGCGACGTCGCCGTAGCGATCCACGACGAACCCCGGGCATCGATCCCCCTCGCCGTTGAGGAGCCTGTAGGCGTTCGTCCGACCGTCCGCGAACAGCCGCGAACGCACGGCGAACGCCTGTGCGAGTCGCTCGCGCACGAGCGCGTCGTCGATCGGCGTGCGCCCCGCGGTCCACATCCGTAACGCGATCGGCGACGCCGGATCGGCGATCGCACGCCCCACCGCGACGCCGTCCTCCGCGACGATTTGCACCTCTTCACCCGCCTCGAGCCGGTCGGCGCCGCGCACGATCGCCTGCCGCCAGAGCCACGGATGACCCCGTCGCGCTGCCTCCGATCCTTGCCGGCTCACCACGGCCTCCGCCACCCGTTTCGTCATCGCGTCGTCACTCTAGCCTGCGACGATTGGCCGGCTTGGATGAACGTTTTTCGTTCCATCGACCGTCCGTCGAACACTCCTGGCCTTGTGCCAGGGTGGCGCAACGTAGGAGTGAAATGAGGGTGGTTCTGACAAAGGTGTCGTGCGGACGTTGACGACCCCCCGTTCGGCGTATCAAATCCACCGCAGCTCCGGCGCGCACGCGAATTGCTCTCAGCGGAGGAGCCTCACGATATCCGTCGTGTAGCCCATCCGCGCGACGTGACGGAACGTAGCGACCGAGGGCATGTTGATGGGGCGGGCGTTGTCGACTGAAGCGAGCCACCGTTAACGAGGACCGATGACCACCAAGGCGCGTTCGATCAAGGGCAGCAAATCCTCGGCACCGCCGGGCGAGGAAGCGCCGATCCTGCAAGCGCAGGCAACGACGAGCGATGTCGCCGCGCCTTCCGGCTCGATCGCGCCCGTGTCGTTGGCCGGTGCCTCGGACGTCTCGGACGTGCCCCCCTCGCTCTCGGACAAACCGAAGAAAAAGAAGAAGAAGGGGACGCGCAAGTCGAAGGCGCCGTCGGCCGGCAGCGGCACCCTCGAGCTCACGCCGTCCACGGCCGCGCCTCCAGTGGTCGCGAAGGGCGCCGCCACGGCGACCGACATCGATCCCGACGACATCAGCGTGCCGCCGGCCGAGGATCTCGATCACGATTTCTTCAGCGCGCCCATTCACCACGAGCCGCCGCCGAGCATGTCGCGCGCGCAGTACGAGCCCGTCCACGAGATGGAGACGCGTGATCCGCGCATCGAGGCGCTGATGACGGCCGAGGTGAAGCGCCGCCGCGCGCACTTCGCGAAGTACGTGAAGGCCGCGGTCGCGATCTCACTCGTGCTCTGCCTCGCTGCGGTGGTTCGCGTCGGCATCCGCCGAAACCACGGCGACGACTCGACGGCGATGGCAGCGACGAGCGTGCGCCCGACGCCCGTCGTCGTCGTTCCGGATCCGCCCAAGGCGCAGACGCCGATCGATCCGCCGCCGCCTGCACCCGAAGAGACGGTCGCCGCAGAGCCTGCAGCCGAGCCGCCGCCCGTCGCTGATCCGATCGCCGCGCCGACGACGAGCGCGTCCGGCGAGCCCGCGAAGAAAGACGAGCCGCCGCCGGTCGCCACGGCGTCCGCCGCACCCGCCGCCTCGGCAGAGCCTGCGCCTTCCGCGGTCGCATCCGCCGAGCCGACGGAGATCGATCCGAAGGCGGCCGGAAAAGAGAAGCGCCTCTCCCAACAGTCGCTCGATCAAGGCAAAATCAAAGACTCAATCGAGCACGGCGAGCAGTCGGTGAAGCTCGATCCGACGGACGCCGAAGCGTGGCTCATTCTCGGCGCCGCGTACCAGATGAAGGGCGACCACAAAGAGGCGCGCCGGTGCTTCGCGTCGTGCATCAAAGAAGGAAAGCGCGGCCCCAAGGGCGAGTGCATGGCGATGCCGCACTGAGCGCAGTCCCTTTCGCTTCGCGAAAGGACCGCGCTCGTTGACACCCTAGCTCACGGCGGCTACTTCACGCGCGCGCGCCATCGGATCTGCGCGTCGGAGGCCCGCGTGTTCAAGAAGGTCTGTATCTTCGCTGGGAACGCCAACCCGCAGCTCGCCGCCTCGATCGCGATGCATTTGGAGACGCCGCTCGCGAAGGCGAAGGCGACGCGCTTCAGCGACGGCGAGTCGTTCGTCGAGATCGGCGAGAACGTCCGCGGCGTCGACGCCTTCGTCATCCAGCCGACCGGCAGCCCCGTCAACGACAACGTGATGGAGCTCCTCATCATGTGCGACGCGCTTCGCCGCGCGTCCGCCGGATCGATCACCGCGGTCATTCCGTACTACGGCTACGGTCGCCAAGACCGCAAGGTCGCGCCGCGCACGCCGATCACGTCGAAGCTCGTCGCGGATCTGATTCAGGCCGCGGGCGTCACGCGCGTCGTCTCGGTCGATCTCCACGCGGGGCAGATCCAGGGCTTCTTCAACATCCCGTTCGACCACCTCTACGCGATGCCGGTCTTCCTCGAGGAGTACCTGAAGAAGAACTTCGACTCGTCGGCGGTGTTCGTCTCGCCGGACGCGGGCGGCGTCGAACGCGCGCGCGCGTACTCGAAGCGACTCAACGCCAGCCTCGCGATCATCGACAAGCGCCGCGAACGGGCCAACGTCAGCGAAGTGATGCACCTCATCGGCGACGTCGAGGGCAAAGACTGCATCATCATCGACGACATGATCGACACCGCCGGCACGCTCGCCGGCGCGGCGCACGCGCTCATGAAGGAAGGCGCGCGCAAGGTCGTGGCATGCGCGACGCACGGCGTGCTCTCCGGACCGGCGATTCAGCGGATCAACGACGCGCCGATCAGCGAGGTCGTCGTCAGCGATTCGATCGCGCTCTCCGAGGCCGCGAAGGCGTGCCCCAAGGTGAAGCAGCTGTCGCTCGCCAAGCTCCTCGCCGAGGCGATCAAGCGCATCCACAGCTCCGACAGCGTGAGCTCGCTCTTCGCGTGACCGCCCGCGTTTGACGATCTCCGCGGCGCGCGCTAAGTACGCCGCCCCTCCGAACAGAAACCCCTATGCCTCGGAACCCGGCACGACCGGACGCGGCGGACAGGTCGTCGATCATGAGCCAGCAGATTTCGACTCTCAAAGCATCCCCCCGTGACGGCGTCGGCAAGGGCGCAGCCAAGCGCCTCCGCCGCACCGGGCAAGTCCCCGCGATCGCGTACGGCAAGGGCCGCGCGACCACGCCGCTCTCGGTCCTCCCCAAGGAAGTCCTCGTCATCCTCCGCAGCGAGCTCGGCAAGAACTCCGTGCTCTCGCTCGAGACCGACGGCGGAACGAAGCTCCTCGCGATGATCCGCGACTACAGCTACCACCCGGTCACGCGCGATCTCGAGCACGTCGACTTCGTCGAGGTGAGGCTCGATCAGCCGGTCGACGTCGACGTTCCGCTCTTTCACACGGGCAAGCCCGTCGGCGTCACGCTCGGCGGCGTGCTTCGTCAGGTCTACCGCACCGTGCCGGTGCGTTGCCTCCCGGATCGCATCCCCGTGAAGCTCGAGATCGACGTCACGCACTTGAAGCTCAACGAGGCCGTGTCGACGCAAGAGTTGAAGCTCGCGGAGGGCGTCGTCGTTCGCCTCCCGGCGGAGCAGACGCTCATCGCGGTCGTCGCGCCGGAGAAAGAGCGCGCCGAGGACATCGCGCCGACGGGCGTTCCGGGTGCGGCGGGTGCGGTCGCGGGTGCGCCGGGTGCGGCTCCTGCAGCGGGTGCGGCGGCCGGTGCTCCGGGAGCAGCAGGCGCGGCTCCTGCGGCGGGCGCCGCGGCTGCGGCTCCGTCCAAGGACGCGAAGAAGAAGTGACGCCTCGCTGAAAAGCGAGACGTCATCCTGAGCGAAGCGAAGGATCCCCCAAAGCAAAGCGAAGGATCGCCGGCCCATGTACCTCGTGGTCGGCCTCGGAAACCCCGGGCGCAAGTACGAAGGCAATCGTCACAACGTCGGCTTCCTGGCGGTGGACGAGCTTCGTTCTTCGCTCGGGCTCCCCGACTACAAAGAGAAGTTCTCCGGCGTCTGGACGAAGGGCGATGCGCTCGCGATCCTGAAGCCCGGGACGTACATGAACTTGTCGGGCGACTGCGTTCAGCCGGCGAGCGCCTTCCTCAAGGTGCCGCCGGCCGAGATCATCGTCCTGCACGACGAGCTCGATCTGGCGTTCGGTGACGTTCGCCTGAAGTTCGGTGGAGGCCACGCCGGCCACAACGGCCTGCGGAGCATCATCGAGCGCCTCGGGACGCCCGACTTCGTCCGCGTCCGCATCGGCATCGGCCGTCCGCCGCCCGGCTTTCGGGGCGACGTCGCCGACTACGTCCTTCAGAACTTCGACGCGAGCGAGAAGGCCGAGCTCCCCGACGTCATCGGGCGCGCGCTCGACGCCACCAAGCGCGTCCTGACCGACGGCCTGAGCCCCGCGATGAACGCGGTGAACCAAAAGAAGATTTCGACCGCCAAGTCACCAAGGCCGCCAAAAGAAGAGAAGAGTTAGTTCCTCGGCGCCCCGGCGCCGTGGCGGTTAAAAATCTCCGGAGTTGTCGACCGTGGAGGTTGTGGTAAGAAGCCGCCCCCCGGTTCGATTCGTCGATCCGGGCCTCGCTCGCGGGCATCACGTTCCACGGGCCACAGACCAGGAGGATTCTCAGAATGGCGCTTCAAACATCGGCGCAGCCGCTGCGCACGAAAGAGTACGAGACGATTTACATCCTGCGTTCGGATGTCGACGCCGACACCGCGGAGAAGGTTCAAAACCGCGTGTCCGAAGTCGTCGAGCGCGAGACGGGCAAGCTCGTCAAGGTCGAGGCCTGGGGGCGGCGCAAGCTCGCATACCCGGTCGCGAAATCGAAGAAGGGCGTCTACGTCTACGTGAAGTACGTGGGCAAGGGCGGTCTCGTCGCCGAGCTCGAGCGCAACCTGAAGCTCCAGGACGCAGTCCTCAAATACCAGACGGTCCAGACCCAGTCGGACGTCGACGAGGCTTCGCTCACGATCGATCCCGAAGAGATCAAGATGCAGCGCCTCGAGCTTCCGGCAGAGGAAGAAGAGAAAGAGACGCGCGAGCGTGCTCTCGGCCTCGTCGACTTCGGTCTCGATGCTCCCCGTTCGCGTGCGCCCCGCGACATCGCCCCGGAGGATGACTTCGCGGACGACGACGACGCCGCCCCCTCGAGCGAAATCGCTCCCGACAAAGCTCCCGCCAAGGATGAGGCCTGATCATGAAACCTGGAATGATGGATGACGATCGCGATTTCGGCCGCACGCCGGCCCTCAATCAAGATGCGCCCGGCCGCCGCCGTATGGGCAAGAAGCGCATCTGCAAGTACTGCGCAGAAAAAGAGATCGTGATCGACTACAAAGATCCGCAGGCGCTCAAGTACTTCATCTCCGACCGCGGAAAGGTCGTTCCCCGCCGCATCAGCGGCAATTGCGCGCTC
>JAYVXB010000118.1:0-7960 GCA_043785585.1 Deltaproteobacteria bacterium
GATATTTCCGGCGGCTCCGGGCATCTGCTGCCACCCGCTGCCCGTCCACTTGTAGATGGCGTGGCCACCGCTCTGGTACGCGCCGCAGCCCGTGACCCACACTTGCTCGTTCGATCCGACCCCGATCGTCGTCGCGCAGCCGGGCAAGAGATCGAACGCGGCGCCGTTCCAGCGATAGATCGCGCCGGCCGCGGTGAGCACCCACGCGACGCCCTCCGGCGAGACCGCCACCGACGCGGCGGCTCCCGGCATCTCGTTCCAGCTACTCACGGTGTCGAACGCGCCGACGATCGACGAGTAGACGAAGGCGTTCCCTTGGTTGTTGCTGTTTCCACCGATGGCCCACGCTGCGCGTCCTTCGTCGGCCGCGGCGAGGGTGGGGCCGAACGTCGATCCGCCGATGCTGCCGGGCATGCGCCTCCAACCTTGGAGGGCGTCGGTGGAGTCGCTCGTGCCGCGCAGCTCGAAATAGTCGTACGTGTGGTCGTTACCGTCCGACGTGTGCGCGTATTGATTGACGAGGTGCGTGGTCGACGCCGACTGCCCTCCCCAAGCCGAAACGCCACCGCTCGCCTGGGGACCCTGGTGCCCGTTGTCGGACCAAAGTGAGACGTACGGATTGTTCCAGGCGAGGTTCATCGTGTCGCCGTTGGGAAGATCGTACGACGTGTGGCCCTGGGTGCCGGTCATGAAGCCGGCCGATTGCGAGCCCCAGGTCACGCACTGCTTCGGCCCGATCGTCATCGGCGGTTGGCTCGTCCACGTGCACTCGGCGTTGCCGTTGGCCGTGTACGACCACTCGCCGTGATTGAGCCCCGCGTCGGTGCGCGTCAGCGTCGAGGAGGTCCGGTTCCAGAACCACACTTGCTCGGAGATGGACGAGGACGCGCTCGCGGTGGAGGCATTCGCGGCGAGAAGAGAGAACAACAAGGCGGAGGCGGCGACGGTTCGCATGACGGACGTGGACCCTTTCGGTGAAGTTGGCGAGCCCTTCGCAACTTCGAGTCCACATGGTCTTCCGGCGCGCGATCGCTCTTGTCCCGCGGATCGCGTCGATGTCGCGCGCGAACGGGCGCGCGGATGCGCGCGGGGTCGCGCGAATGCGCGCGCGTCGCTGCACCCGCTTCGGCCGTCGCCTCAACCCGCCTGTCGCGCGAGGAATGCCGGCCGGCACATCATCCGCGGAGCGCGGCTCGCACGCCGAGGACATAGGTCACGCACGCTCCGAGCACCGTCGTAGCGAAGCCGATCGTCAGCTCGTTCACGCCGGCGATGCAGCTCCGCGGGATGACGAAGCCGTAGCCGATGATCACAGTGGGGAGCACGAAGCCGAGAAGCGGGAGGAGGTGCGTCGCGCGAAGCCGCGCGGAACGAGCACCGGGAGCCGGAACGGGATGGTTCATGGGTCACCCTTTCGACGAGAAACATAGACCGTAGCGCGCCGGGCGCGCGGATCGGAATTCTCGTTGAGCTCTCAGTGCGCGTCGGGACGCCCCTGCGCCTCCGCGCCAATCGAATCGAGCGTCTCGATCATTCTGCTCGAGAGCTGCAGCTTCGCCGCCGCGAGGTTCTCGCGCAAGTGTCCGACCGACGACGTTCCGGGGATGAGGAGAATGTTCGGCGAGCGCTGGAGGAGCCACGCGAGCGCCACCTGCATCGGCGTCGCGTCCGCCGCCGCCGCGACCTCCGACAACGTCGACGACTGCAGCGGGCTAAAGCCGCCTAGCGGGAAGAATGGCACGTACGCCACCCCCTCCTTCGCCAACTGGTCGATGAACACGTCGTCGCCGCGGTGCGCGAGGTTGTACTGATTCTGCACGCAGACGATCTCCGTCACCGCGCGCGCCTCCGCGAACTGCTTGGCGGTGACGTTGCTGACGCCAATGTGCTTTATCTTTCCTTCCTTCTTCAGCTCGACGAGGACTTCGACGTGCGCCTTGACCGGGGCGTCGCCGAGGGCGAGCAAGCCGATGCGCATGTTGACGATGTCGAGCGACTCGAGACCGAGGTGCCGTAGGTTGTCGTCGACGGCCGAGCGTATTTCTTCGGGCGATTCTGCGCGGTTCCACGATGCGTCGGCACCGCGCTTGGCGCCGACCTTGGTCACGATGACGAGGTTCTTGGCGTAAGGGTGAAGGGCGCGCTTGATGATCTGGTTCGTCACGTGCGGACCGTAGAAGTCGCTCGTGTCGATGTGGTCGACTCCGCTGGCGATGGCCTCTTTCAGGACGGCGACGGCGGCGTCGGGATCCTTCGGCGGGCCGAAGACATGCGGGCCGGCGAGCTGCATGGCGCCGTAGCCCATGCGGTTCACCGTCAGGTTCGTGCCAGGAAACGAGAAGGATCCGCCGAGAGCCGTGGAGCGCGTGCTTGTCATGTCCGTCAACCTAACGCGCGCCCACGAATGAACCAGCGAATAGGATAGATACGATGCATGAACGTCGTTCATGCGAGATAGCGGACATGTCGAGTCGCATCACCGCTGAGGAATTCTTGCGCACCGTCCGCGAAGGTCTTCCGTCGGCTGACGCCATGCAATGCGAGGTCGTCACGCTGGAGCATGGCCTCGCTGTTCTTCGCATGCCCGCGCGAGAGGCGGATCTTCGGCCAGGCGAAACCGTGGCGGGCCCCGTCCTGTTCGCCCTCGCCGACGTCGCGATGTTCGCCGCGGTCATGAGCGTCGTCGGGCTCGTTCCTCTCGTCGTCACGACCGACGCGACGATTCACTTTCTTCGCCGTCCGCGCGCCGGAGCGCTGATCGCGCGCGCTCGCCTCCTAAAGGAGGGACGGCGCCTCGTCGTCGGCGAGGTGGAGATCGTTCGCGAAGACGAGCCGACCAAGCCCGTCGCGCACGCGGTGATGACGTACTCGGTTCCCCCGGAGCGATAGACGGCTGACTGACCCGCGGGAGCGGTCGCGTCGATTTGCATTGCGCACAATCTAATTGTGCACAATATAACTCCCGTGGCCGCCAATGGATTCAGCATCGACGCGCAGCTCTGCTTTGCGCTCTACGCCACCTCTCGGGCGGTGACGCAGGCCTACGCCCCGCTCCTTGCGCCGCTCGGCGTCACCTACCCCCAGTACATCGTGCTGCTCGTACTCTGGCAAGACGACCATCTCAGCGTCGGCGAGATCGGCGCGCGGCTCTTTCTCGACTCGGGCACGCTCACGCCGCTGCTCAAGCGACTGGAGGCGCGAGGTCTGGTCGCCCGACGGCGCGATCCGAAGGACGAGCGCGCGGTCCGCGTGTCGCTCACGCCGGCGGGCGGGCGCCTGCGTGGCAAGGCGCCGGGCATCGCGCACGACATCGCCTGCGCGCTCGACGTCAGCGCGACGGAGGTCTCCACCCTGCGCGCGTCACTCCGCAAAATCCTCCACCACTATCACTCCAACCCGTCCCCCACGGCTCCTCGAGCTCGAAAGAAGACACGATGAAGGCTCTCTATACGGCACAAGCAAAGGCCACCAGCGGCGGTCGCGGCGGCTCGGTCGCGAGCGAAGACTCGCGTCTCACTCTCCAGCTCTCGGTCCCCAAGGGACTCGGCGGCGACGACGGCCCGGGCACCAACCCCGAGCAGCTCTTCGCAGCCGGCTACTCGGCTTGCTTCGCCGGCGCCCTCGGCGTGGTCGCCCGCGCGGCGAAGAAGGACCCGGGCCCGTTCACGATCGACGCGAAGGTCACGCTCGGCAAAGAGGGCGACGCGTTCGCGCTCGCTGTCACCCTCGGCGGGCACTTCCCCACCCTCTCGAAGGAGGAGGCGCAGCACCTGCTCGAGGCTGCCCACCGCGTCTGCCCGTACTCGGTCGCGACGCGCGGCAACGTCGTGGTGGACCTCGTCGTCGTCTGACCGGCTTCGCTGAATCGCGCGGGGCTCTTCCGCTGGCCGTTACCGGGCGTGCACAGCCTTGACGTCCGCGCTCCGCGCGAATGAAGTGTCCACGTGATCCCGACGCCCCGAGCACGTGCTGCGTGCGCGACGCTGCTTTGCATCGCCGCAGCGACCGCATGCCGCCGCGCCCCTTCAGGATCGGACACACCTCGCGACTCGGCGGTCGCAGTAAGCTCGGCGATGCCCGCCGCGTCGTCGCTGCCGGACACGGCGCGCGATCCGTGCCGCATCGAAGGATCACGCGGACCTTCGCTTGCGCGCTGGTCGAGCGCGGAGCGAAGTGCGCTCGACGCCGCGATGCGCGATGGCATCGCGGTGGTGAACGCCGACGACTGCCACGGGCTACGTCTACTTCGCGGCTGTCGCGCGCGCGGGCGCTACGGCTATCTCGGTGTGATCGCGCACACGCGCACGATGCATCTTGGGACCGACGAGGAGCTCCGCGTCAACGCGCCTCTGCCCGAGTCGACGACGGCGGACGCGGCGGCCAGCGCGAGGCGCATCCACGTCACCGTTGTCGGGCAACGCGCGACCACGCGCGAGCGGCTCAGCCCGGAGGAGCTCACTGGAGAGTGCGCGGGCGCGACGCACTTCATCGCGTCCGCGGAGATCGGCATCGACGTCGCGACGACGAACGACGCGCGTCCGAGCGCCGCGGTGGCCGCCGCTTGCGACTCAGCGAAGGCCGGCGACTCGACGCCGCGTCCGGGGTGCGCCTCGCCCATCGCAGTCCGCATCGTCCCCATCGCTCCCCTCGGGGAACAGATCACGTTCGACAAGGCGCCGAAGGACGCGATCGCGCCGATAGGCGTGTGCCCGCGAGACATGGTCGTCTCGGAGACACGCTGCGTGAGGCCGCCGATCGATGCGCCCTACCTTTGCGCGTTCGGCGACGCCGCCAACTGCCAGCTGCAGTGCGATCGCGGCGACGTGAACAGCTGCGACGTCCTCGCGTTCATGCGGCGTTACGGCAAAGGCGTGCCGAAGGATACAGGGGTCGCCGCGAAGCTCTACGCTCTGGGATGCGAGCGAGACGACGCCATCGCCTGTGCGACGCTCGGCCAGCTCGAATACAACGGCGACGGCATCCCGAAGGATCAGGCGAAAGCCGTCGCGCACTTCGATCGCGCGTGCCGCCTCGGCGACACCAGCGCGTGCGGGAACCTCGGTATTGCGTACGCGACCGGCACCGGCATCGTCGCCGACGAAGCACGCGGGCGCGCGATTCTCAGTAAAGCGTGCGACGCGGGGTCTGCGTCGGCGTGCGAGCAGCTCGCCGAGCGCCTCGTCGGCAGCGACGACTCCGACGCGGGGAGCGACGACCGCGCACGCTCGGGAGCGATCCTCGCCGAGCTGTGCGCGGTCAACGACGGCCGCGCGTGCTTCTCGATCGGCCGCCACACGTATCTCGGAATTGGGGTCACGCGCGATCCCGCGGCGGCCGCGGCGCTATTCGAGAAGGCGTGTCGCACGGGCTCAGATGAAGCCTGCGTGTTGCTAGGGGTGATGTACCGCCAGGCCGATGGCGTACCGCGCGACGACGTCCGCGCGACGCGCCTGATGGATTTGGCATGCGGGCACGGCGACGACGAGGCCTGCCTCAATCTGGGGATCGCGTACGAGAACGGAAAGGGTGTCGCCGCGGAGCCCGTGCGCGCGGTGCGCCTCTACGAGCAGGCGTGCGATGCCAAGGTCGCGCGCGCGTGCTTCTTCCTCGCCGATTCGGTCGGTGCGGGGGTCGGCACGAAGAAGGACCGTGTGCGGGCGGCCGAGCTGTACGCCCGCGCGTGCGCGCTCGGCGAGAAGGATGCCTGCGCGAAGAGGAAGTGATCGACGTCGACGAGGTGCACCGTCGGCTCCGCGTTGGCGGTCCTCCTCGCCGAGTGCGTAGGCGACGAAAAAAAAAACGACGACGTCGATGCGACTTCGGGGACGCACCGGCATCCCCAGGTTGAAAGGAACAAATACCCATGCGTTCGTCGACCATTTCAATTTTCGCCCTCTCCGCCGTCGCTGGACTCGCCGCCTGCAGCGGGCCCGCGGATCATGCCGCCGTCGATCAGACCAAGAGCACGAGCCACCCGATCGTCAACGGCTGGACGGCGGCAGCCGGGCAGTCCGACTTCGTCGTCGAGGTCAACGGGGGGAGCTGCACCGGGAGCCTCATCCATCCGAACTGGGTGCTCACCGCCGCCCATTGCGTGCCCGGGTTGACCCCCGACCAGGTCACGGTGCGGATCGGCAACCAGAACCGCGACGTCGGCGGGGAGCTCCACAACGTGACCGACGTCATCACCAAGCCCGACTACTCGGGCGCGCCCAACTACCTTCACGACGAAGCCCTCTTGCACCTCGACTACGCGTCGTCGATGAGGCCGATCCGCCTGGCTCAGCCCGGCGACCACTCCTGGTTCACGGCCGACGGCGGCACGGACATCTACGGCATCGCTACCGGCTGGGGGTTCACAGGCTGCGATCCCGGCGGAACCCTGGCGAACCCGTGCCCGAACGGCACGATGGTGAGCACCATCCAGCGCACCATCGTCCAGCTCATGGTCCCGAACTCGGGAGACGTTTTCGGTGGCGCCAAGATCGTGACCGGCGGCAGCACGCGAGGCATCTGCAACGGCGACTCGGGCGGACCGCTGCTCGTCACGGTCGGCAACGGCGAGCGCCGCCAGGCCGGCGTGGCCTCGACGGGCGCATTCAGCTGCACCGGCGGCGGGGCCTACACCAACGTGGCGGAGGGGGCCGAGCACGATTGGCTCTATCAGCAGATTCCGGACCTCGACAATCCGCAGCCCGAGCCCGGCCGGTTCGATCCGAACATCCCGCCGACGCCGGCCACCCTGTATGGCGTCAAGCCCGATGGGTCGCTCGCGTGCTACCGCCACAATGGCTACCTCAATGGCGCCGGCCTGGCGCAAGGCGCATGGCAGTACGGCAATACGGTGAGCACGCAGTGGATGGACTCCGAGCAAGTCTTCGACATTCGGACGGGCACGATCTCGTGGGTGCCCGTCGCTCGGAGCTGGCAGGACTTCAAGCAGGTGTTCTCGGTGTCGGGCGCCATCTATGGCATCACGACGGATGGCAGGATGTTCTGGTTTCGCCACAACGGGTTCAACGACTGCAATGCCGGCGCATGGGAGGGCGGCGTTCGCGTCGGAGCCGGCTGGGAAGGCTTCACGGCCGTCATCCCAATGACGACCAGCTCCGGCGCGGGCGGTTACGTCTATGCAATCAACGCCAACGGTGACTTGCTCGAGTACCGGCACATCGGCTGGGGCAACGGCGCGCGCGTGTGGGATCCGCCGCACACCGTCGGCTATGGATGGGGCGGTTTCAAGTCGGTATTCGCCGGCGGCGATGGCGTGCTCTATGCGATTCAGAACGATGGCGCGCTGCTTTGGTATCGCCACGACGGGATGAGCGACGGCACCTTCCGTTGGACCGGCCCCGCGCTTGTCGGAAGCGGGTGGCAGAGCTTCACGTCGGTGTTCTCGAGCGCGGACGGCGTGATCTACGCGACGCAAGATGACGGCACCCTCGTCTGGTACCGCCACCTCGGAATCACCGACGGCACGTTCCGATGGGCAGGCCCCAACGTGGTCTCGACCGGATGGCAGATCTTCACGTCGGTGTTCCTCCGCAGCGCGGCACCTGCATCGCCCGTGAACTGATTGTCGGCATGCGCGCGCTCGCAGCTCCGCGACAGGCGCGCACACACCAACGGCCCCGGAAGCGCGACGTACGTCGTGCGTCCGGGGCTTTTGGCCTGTGATGTCGAAAAAAAGGCCCGTGCTTCGGTGGGCGCCTTCTTCTAGGGTGGCGGGATGAGGCGATGGCGGCGCACGGCGCTCGCGGGCGCGATGATGCTCGTGTCGACGGCGGCGACGGCCGACGATCCGCTCGCGCGCTCGAACACGCTCTTCGAGGACGGGAAGAAGCTGCTCGACGACGGGCACGTCGCCGAGGCATGCGCGCGCTTCGACGAGAGCTACCGTCTCGCGCCGCGCGGCGGCACGCTCTTGAACCTCGGGCTCTGTCACGAGCGCGAGGGCAAG
>JAYVXB010000119.1:0-7950 GCA_043785585.1 Deltaproteobacteria bacterium
CGACGCCGGTACCGCTGAAGCTCCTCGCGAAGCTCGGGCTCGGGCGCGACCGGCTGGCGGACGTCAGCCTCGAAGGGAAATCGCGCATCGTCGCGAAGGTCGAGCGCGTCTACGCGCGACGCGTTCTCGACACGCGCGACGAGGTGCCGAAAGGCGACGTCGCGCGCGAAGCGATGGCCACGCTTCTCTTGCGCGGCTCGCTCTTTCGAGCAGCGATGACCACGACGCGCGAGCGCCTCGTCGCGACGTCGCTGTGGAGTGGCCTCGCGGCGAGCGGGATCGCCGAGGGAATCCACGAGCTCGATGGCGCACCGTCCGAGGTGCCCGCCGTCGACGCCTGGGTGCGCGCACGAATCGACGCGCTCGGCGTCGAGGGGGGCGACGACGTGGCGCTCCTCTCTCCGAGCGACTTCGAAGCGCCCGACGTTCCGGCGCACGTGCGCGTGTACCTCGACAAGCAATACCCGCGCACCGTCGTCGCCGGCGACGCAACGTACGAGGCCGAGTACGCGATGGGCCAGCGGCAGATCACGCTCCGGATGGTGCGCGGATCGCGCCGCGAGCCGCCGCCGCCGGGGTACCTCCCGCGCTTCCCGGGCCTGCGCGTCGTCGTCGAGACGGGTCGAACCGTACGCGTGGTGCGCGAGCGCGGGTGACTTGCGTTAGGATCGAGCGAGCGTGGATCCGCCCTGGGCGTCGTTCAAAGACGAAGAGCTGCTGTCCGTCCGCATCCGCGACCTCGGCGTGCGGATCGAAGGGAGCGATCTCGAGCCGCGCGTCGCCAAGCTGCACGCGGAGCTCGCCGCGCGCGGACTGTCCGTCCAACCGCCGTGTTACCTCGGCGACGAGTGGTTCACGCCGACCGACGTGCCGGCGATCGCGATCCCGTTCTATCTCGCGCACCCGCGCTTGAAGCAGCTCGAGTACCACCAGATGATGGAGGTCGAAGGCGGGACACCCGACTGGTGCGACCAGCTTCTGCGTCACGAGTGCGGTCACGCGATCGATCACGCGTACCGCTTTTCGTCGCGACCGAAGTGGCGCCGCGTCTTCGGGAGCCCGAACGAAGACTACGAGCCCGAGACGTACCGCCCGCGTCCGTACAGCAAGAGCTTCGTGCGTCACCTGCCGAACTGGTACGCGCAGGCGCATCCGGACGAGGACTTCGCCGAGACGTTCGCGGTGTGGCTCGGCACTCCGGCAGAGGAATGGAAGAAGCGGTACGCAGGATGGAAGGCGATCGAGAAGCTCGAGTACCTCGATCAGTTGATGCGCGAGGCGACGAAGAAGCCCGCGCTCGTGACCGACGGCGCGCACCGCTCGGACGCGGCGAAGCTCACGTCGACGCTCGCGCGTTACTACGCCGCGCGACGCAAGCTCTTCGCCGAGGACTATCCGGATTTCTACGACGCGGATCTGCGGCGCATCTTCGGCGCGGGGCAGACGCCGCGAAATACGGCGGCGCGCTTCATGGGACGCCGTCGCAAGACGATCGTCTCGTCGGTCGTGCACTCGACGGGCGAGCGCAAGTACGTCGTCGACAACCTGACGCGCAAGCTCGCGGCGCGATGCGCGGAGCTGAAGCTGCTGACGCCGCCCGACGAGGTCACGCTCGCGCTCGAGATCGGCGCGTACCTCGCGGCGCTCGTGACGAATCACTTGTATACGGGCCGCTTCAAGAGGTCGGTCTGATGCGCATCTTGGTCCTCTTCGACATGGCACGCAGCGTCTCGCCCGACGAGACGTTCTCGGCGAAGGCGCTTCGCACCGAGGAAGAGAAGCCGACGGAGGCCGACGTGCTCCTGGCCTTGCGGCGCCTCGGCCACGACGTCGAGCCGCTCGCGGTCTACGACGACGTGCGAAACATCTTCGACAAGGCGCTCGCGTTCAAGCCGGAGATCGTCTTCAACTTGTGCGAGAGCTTCCACTCGGATCGCGCGCACGAGCAGAACGTGCCGGCGCTCCTCGAGCTGATGAAGCTGCCGTACACGGGCGCGGGGCCCGACGCGCTGATGCTCTGCAAAGACAAAGCGCTCGCGAAGAAGCTCCTCGTCTTTCATCACATTCGCGTCGCGCGCTTCGTCGTCTCGTCGCACACGCGGCCGCTGCGACGGCTCGCGCGTTTTGCGTTTCCGGCGTTCGTGAAGCCGGTCGGCGAAGAGTCGAGCGACGGGATCGCGAAGGCGTCGCTCGTGAAGACCGAAGCAGAGGCGATCGAGCGCGCGCATTTCATTCACGAGCGTTTCACGACGGACGCGCTCATCGAGGAGTACATCGACGGGCGCGAGCTCTATCTCGGCGTCCTCGGCAACAAGCGACTGACTGTGTTTCCGCCGCGCGAGATCTTCTTCGGCGATCCGACGACCGGTGACGAGGCGACCGCCCCGCCGGTGGAAGAGGACGCGCCGCGCTTTGCCACGGCGAAGGCCAAGTGGGACGACGCGTACCGAAAGAAATGGAAGATCCGAAACGGTCCAGCCGGTCCGCTCGCGGCGGGGCTAGAGCGAAAGCTCGCGGAGCTCGCGCGGCGCGTGTACCAGATCCTTCACATCCGCGGCCTCGGTCGCATCGACGTGCGCGTCACCGCGGGCGGCGAAGTCGTCGTCATCGAGGCGAATCCGAATCCGTCGCTCGCGAAGGAAGACGACTTCGCGCAGGCGGCCGCACAGACGGGGATGACCTACGACGCGCTCGTCCAGCGCATCCTCGAGAACGCGATCCGCTGAACGTTCAGCCGAGCTGGACGGAGCGCTTCGTGAACGCGCCATCCATCCAGAAGCCCGTGATCGGAAACGTGACCGGCGTCGCGTGCGCGGCGGCGGCGCCCGCGGCGACGAGGACCGGCGCGAAGTGCTCCCACGTCGGTAGCGCGATCTCGGCGGCGGGTGCGCGCGTCTTGAAATCGATGAGCGCGTCCACGTCGACCTTCGTCAGCGCCTCGGCCACCCACGCATCGAACTCGCGTGCCCACGGAGGGACGCCCTTTCGGAATGCGTACTGCATGTTGTGCGTCAGAAAACCGCTACCGAAGACGAGCACGCCCTCGTCGCGCAGCGGCGCGAGCGCCGCGCCGAGATCGAAGAGGCTCTTCGGATCCATCGGCAGCGACATCTGCAGCACCGGCACGTCCGCGCTCGGGTACATCGCGACGAGCGGGACGTACGCGCCGTGATCGAGCCCGCGGTCCGGCGCGTCGGCGTGCGCGACGCCCTTTTGCTTCAAGAGCTCGCGGACGCGATCGGCGAGCGCGGGTGCGCCGGGCGCCGGGTATTTCGTCTGGTAGTACCGCTCCGGAAATCCGTAGAAGTCGTAGACGAGCGGCACCGGCCGCGTTGCTCCCAAGCTCACGGGCCGCTTCTCCCAGTGCGCGGACACCATCAAGATGCTCTTCGGCTTCGGCATCGCCGCCGACCACGCGGCGAGCTCGGCCATCCACGGCTCGTCGTCGAGCAGAATGGGCGCGCCGTGCGCGGCGAAAATCACCGGCATCCTCGACGGGCTCGCGGCGGACTTCGATTTCGTAGGGTCCACGTTCTCGCTCCTCGATGGCGTGCACCCGGCCGCCACCACGGGCAATGCGCCGAGCATTCGAAGCGCCTGCCGTCGGTTCATGACGCTCTCATTGTGTGTCGCGGGGGCCTTCGCACAAGATACACGCCGCGGGTCAGAGTGTTCCTCGAGGGGAACAATCGACCGCGTGATCCTCGCTTCTCATTCCGAGCCGCGCGATATTTCGGATCGTGGACGACGAGTACCGCACGGCTCCAGCGCTCATGCCCGGCGATCGACTCGACCGGTACGAGCTCCTCTGCCCGATCGCCGAGGGCGGGATGGCGGCGGTGTGGATCGCGCGGATGCGGGGCAAGCACGGCTTCGAGCGGATCGTCGCGATCAAGACGATCCTGGCGAAGTACGCGTCGGATCCGACGTTCCAGAAGATGTTCTTGGACGAAGCGCGCATCGCGTCGCGGATCGAGCACGTCAACGTCGCGCAAACGCTCGATCTCGGCGAGCAACACGGCACGCTCTTCATCGTGATGGAGTGCGTCGACGGCGAGGCGCTGACGAAGCTCCTCGGCGCGGTGTCGAAGCAAGGGAGCAAAGTGCCGGTCGGGATCATCCTGCGGATCCTCGCGGACACGTGCGGCGGGCTTCACGCGGCGCACGAGCTTCGCGGGAGCGACGGCGCGCTCCTCGGCGTCATTCATCGCGACATCTCGCCGCAGAACATCCTGCTCACGTCGCGCGGCGTCGCCAAGCTCATCGACTTCGGCATCGCGAAGGCGAAGGGGCGCATCTCCGAAGAGACGAGCGCGGGGTTCGTGAAGGGGAAGATCAAATACATGGCGCCCGAGCAGGCGATCGGACGCGAGGTCGATCGACGCGCCGACGTTTGGGCGATCGGCGCGATCTTGTACCGCACGCTCGCCGGGCGTCCGGCGTACAGCGGCGACAACGAGCTCGAGGTGCTGCACGCGCTGACTTCGGGAAAGCCGCCGCTTCCGCTTCCGACGAACGTGCCTGCGCCGATCGCGAGCGTCACGCTTCGCGCGCTCGCGCACGACTCGGCGCGACGCTTCGCGACGGCGGCGGATCTGCAAGCGGCGCTCGAGCAGGCGATGGTCGACGCCGGCGTCACGACGACGACGAGCGACGTGCAAGCGTTCGTCGCGCTCCACTTGCCCGATCAGGCGGCGACCCGAAAGCGGACGCTCGATCTCGCGCTCGAAGCTGCGAAGGACCGCGAGCGGATGTCGCACCTCCTCAAGCCGGTGCAGCACGACTCGTCGAGCGGGATTCTCGATGTGGGATCGCACGTGCTGCCGGTCGGCGCCACGTTCGCGCGCCGGGCCCCGGAGCTGCGCGGGATCCCGCCCGCACCACCGCCGCCGCGCGGTTCGGCGCCGCCGCACAGCGACGAAGCCGAGCGCACCGTGCCGCTCATGCCGGGCGCCGCGAGCCCGCTCTGGCTGCACCCGAATCTGGCGACGCCGCAGCCGGCGCCCGTGCATTCGGACGAGACGATCGAGTCGCTCGCGGTCATGTCGCGAGCGAAGCGTCGCCAGCGCCTGATGATCGTCGTCGTCGCCGCGGTCGGCGCGCTCGCGGCGGTGATGCTCGTCGCGATCGCAGCGACGCAGACGAACAGCTCGGGGCACGCGGTCGCGACGACGACGTTGGCCGCGTGGTCGAAGGGATTGCGCGCGCCACAGACGGCGACGCCGGCACCCGAGCCGACGCCCGCGACGACGTCGGTCGATCCACCGTTGGCGTTGGCGGCGACGACGGCCGCGGCACCTCCGAAGGCGCCCGCTGCGACGCCCATGAGCGCGCCGCGTCCGCCCGCGCCGAAGCCCGCGCCGGCGCGGAAGCCGCGCGCCGACGATGGCTTCTGATCGCGCTACATGCCGAAGAAGTAGTAGTCCGCCGTGTACGCGACCTTTTGCGAGGTGCCGACGGTGTTCACGTCGCACGTCGTGCTCGGCGCCAATCCGCCGGTCGTGTTGACGCGCTGGATGTAGCCCGCGCGGCTCAACGTGCCGGCGCCGCCGTGGCTCGTGGCCTGGAGGAGCAGCCACGGGACGGCCGACGCGCCGCCGTCGGGCGTGAGTGCGCCGAGCTTCGCGCCGATCACGTAGGTGCTGTCGGCGGTCGTCATCCACTCGGGCGCCGTCGGCCCGCCGTCGCTCGCGAAGTGCGTTCCGATCTTCGTCGCCGTGCAGTCGGTGAGATCGGCCTCGGGACCTGTGAACCCCCACACGTACGTCGTGCCGCCGTCGACCGTCGAGGCCTTGCACGTGTAGTCCTGCGTGCCTGTCGCCGCCGCATGAAGGAGCACGCCGCCGCCGCCGTCTGGCACTTGAATCGGCGCGCCGACCATCGGCGCGACCGTCCACGACGACGGGCAGCCCGCTTCGATCGGCGCGTCGGGGCGCGAGTCGGCGACCACGCTGTCCGTCGAGGTATCGATCGACGTGTCGCCACCACCGCCGCCGTCGGAGACGCTCGCGTCGTGCGCCCCGCCGTCGGCAGTCGTCGGACCACCGTTGTCGTCGCCGCCGCACGCCTGGACGACGACTGCGGCGGACGCGAGAGAAAGGATCGCAGCTATGCGCATGCGGTTCATGGAGTTCTCCATTTTCGATGGCGGAAAGTCGCCCCCTACCGCTGGGGTACGGACGGCGGCCAAATCGGTTCCAAGAAATCGACCGATCTAGTCGGCGAGGCCGAGATCGTAGAGCGCGCCGTCTCTGCCCCGCCCGGGCCACGCGCGGAGATCGCGCGGGCGCGCACGGAGCGCGCGGCAAACGAGCTCGTGGATCTGCGCGAAGTGATCGAGCGGCGCGAGAGGCGGCGCGAGCACGGACGACAGCCGCACGAGGGCGTGGCGCTCGGGGACGATCATCCGCGAGAGACGATCGAAGAGCTTCGTCTCCGGCCCCGATCGCTCGAGCGCGACGAGGAGGATCGGCGACTCGTAGAACTCTTGGAACGGGCCGTGCGCGATTTGCAAAACGTCCCACACCGGCGGGCGCGGAGCGTAGAGCGCTTCGAGCCAGAGGCCGCAGCTCCCCGAGCAGAGCTCGCCGTAGTCGCCCGCGGTCACGAACGCGACGCGACCATCGAGGTGCGCGTCGTCGATGTGCGCAGTCGCGGCGCGCGCGCGCGTCGGCGCAGAGTCGATCGCGTCGAGAAGCGCCGGAACGTCGTCGGGGGTCGCGGCGCCGACGTGGAGCGCGCTGGCCAACGTCGCCGCGCACGGCCCGAGCGTGCGCACGAGCGTCCCCTGCTCGCGCGCGATCGCGTCCGCGGCGGCGCCCGCATGCGCCGGGAGCGTCACGACGTGACCGCGCTCCCGAAATCGACCGAGCACGTCGCGCGCGCTGGCGGTCGACGGCTCGGTCGCCGACGTGAAGAGGATCGAGCGCGTGAGCTCGGGCGCACGGCGCAGCGCGAGGCACGCGTTCGGCGACAGCGATTGCGAGAAGACGACGAGCACCTCGCCGTGCGCACGCGGCTCGCCCATCGCGAACGTCGAGAGCGGCACGAACACCGCGCGCACGCCCCACGTCGCGCGCAGCAGCGCTGCCATCGCTCGCGCCGGCCCTTCCGATGCGCCGATGCCCGTGACGACGAACGACTCGGACGAACGCTCCGCCGCGGTGATCTGCGACGCAATCTCCCGAAGGCACATGCCGAGATCCGCCGCGCGCGCGCGCAGGATCTCCTCGGCCGACGAACCTTTCATTTTGCACCGCCCGACCCGGCGCCGGGATCGTGTTTTCGATCTTTCATCGCTCGGAAGTATGCGACGAGCTCGTCGAGCTGTGCATCCGTCAGGTTGGGGTGCGCGGGCATGTTGCCGTACCGAAACGCGAGCGGATTGCGAACGTACGCACGAATCTGCGCCTCTGGGCGGTACTCGACGATGCTCTGCGGAACGTTCAGCTCGGGACCGACGCGGCCCCCTTCGCGGTTGATCGCGTGGCAATGAATGCACTCCGCACGGAACGTCGCGAACCCGCGTGTCGCAGGGGCGTCGGGCGCCTCGCCCGTCGGCACCGTATGCGGGAACGTCACGTCGTAGCGCGCGATCGCGATCGCGCCGAGCTGCCACGGCCGCGGGTGCGTCTCGAGATCCTGCTGCTGGTCGCCGCGCCACACGACGTAGAACGGCGCCGGGCTCACTTGCTGCGGTCCGATCGGCTCCCACGCCGGCACGTCGACATCCGCGATCGCGATGTACGCGCCCGGCTCGAGCAGACGCGCGCCGGAGAGCGGCACCGTGTAGCCGTCCTTTGCGCGCAGCACGAAGTCTTGCTGCTCGAGCGACACACCGACGCCGCGAAAGCCGCGCTCGAGCACCGGTCGCAGCGGGAGCGCGCGGTAGGTCTTCTTCTTATTGTAGTAGGGATCGAACGATAACTCTCTGCGGGGGTCGTCGGCTGC